>JBGCDT010000437.1:0-55955 GCA_045105695.1 Saprospiraceae bacterium
ACTTCCTGCTTTAGCAAAAAATAATCTTCCTGTACTTTATAAAAAACAAGTGTCCAAAACATTCGGTTGGACGAAGACTTTGGACACATATTTTTCAGAAGATATCTATTTGCAGGATGGAGATGGGGATGCTGTTTTTACATAAATAAACTATTAACTTTTGACCTTTAACTGTTGACTTCACTCAGGTCGCGAAACATGAGGTGGATAGCGCAGCAGAGCAAGAGTTCGTAAAGCGGGTGGATGCAATACTGTTAAGTTCAAGAGTCAAATTAAAGTTCAAAACGCTCAATATGAAGCTCCGAAGATAGCATTATCAAAGGAAAGGGACATCACCTTAAGAACTGTAGCTATTCCTCAAAGCAGCTTCACCAGACTCCATAAAGGCAGACGAAAGGTTAGGAAAAACAGCCCCGCAAACTACTACTATCGAAGGCCCATTCAATCCTTCATTCATTAAAACTCCGCCCAGCCATTCCCCATCAAATAATCAATAATCTTCGCCCCACGATGCCCCCAAATTGGATGTGGAATTTGCGAAAGGTCTTCCGAAAGTTCTAATGATTTAAACTGAGGAGAAATATCATCCGCCTTCGCTTTTTCCAAAAGGTCATATATCGAAGGATAAACTTCTCTGAGTTTTACATCTATTTCACTGGCTAAATAACCGTACTGCTCATCTGCACAATTGACGATGCCCATTCTATTGATTACAAAATCTGGAACATACAAAATGCCACGCTCCTGTAATGCCTTGGCATGAACGTCTGCGTCTCTCAGCTGATTATTCGCAGCACCTGCGATCAATTTTACTTTTAGTTTTGGAATGGTTGTGTCATTGACTGTTGCACCAATGGCGTTTGGAGAAAAGACGTCAGCTTCTATTTCGTAGAGGTCATCTCCGTTGTCGATAACGGTAACTTGATCTGCGGGGAAAGCTGCTCTAATTTGTTCGCGTTTAGGTTCCCAATTATCAAAAACGGTAACCTTTGCACCAGCGGCAACGGCTTGTTCTAAAACATGATAACCTACATTTCCCGCTCCTTCCAACAAGATGTGCACGCCTTTTAGATCAACTTGATTTTGATCATTCACCCCTTGCAGAAAATGAACCCCTGCGAGTAATCCTTGGAAGACACCTTTCGCAGTAGCTGTACTTGGATTGGAAGAGCCACCAATCTCTTTAGGAATGCAAGTGCAGAAACGATTATTCGCGTGGATGACGCGCATGTCCTCAGGAGTGGTATTCATATCTTCTGCACAAACGTATAGTCCATTAAGACTGGCGATGAAGCGACCGAAATTAGTGAAGATTTTTTTTCTGATTTCAACAGGAACTAACTTTGGCGACATCGCAGGATGGATAACAGACTTACCGCCACCCCACCAGATTTGAGCAAAAGAATTCTTCTCTGTCATTCCCTTCGAAAGGCGCATGACGTCCGTAAAAATATTGTCAACAGTTTCGTAGCGCTTCAATCGGGTACCTCCCTGACCTGAGCCTCTGACCGTTCTATGAATCGCTGCTACAAATAAAGAGTCCGTTTCTGGATCAGCTTCAAAAAAAATCCCCTCGTGATTAGAATAATCAGGGGAGCCAGCGATAAATTTTGTGAATGGATCGAGAAGAGGGTTTGAAGTTTTTATTGCTCCGTCTTTGAAGACGACGTACCCGCGTCGGATATTCTTATTCTTTAGCCAGGATACGAATTGATCTGTAGTTAGATCTTTAAAATCTATATTTTGAATAGTTGTGTTCATTACTGAGTATTAAATGGTTGTTGATCAAATTTGGACGGTGATCGCAGAGCTAAGATAAGGAGAAAGCTCAGATAGATTGTCGTTTTCGGAGCGGAAAATTAATTTTGATTTGTGAATTTTACAAAAGGTAAACTAATGGAATGGCCCTTTTGGTTTTCCAAAACTAAGCGATAGTATCCATCCTCCAATGCTGCTATATCTATTGTCTTATGAAAAGGTTGTTCTAATATTTTATTTCCCAGATTATTATAAATATAAAATTTATTCACTTTGGCAGTTGCTCCCTCTATGGACAGTGAATGTGAGGCTGGATTTGGATGGAGTAGAACATCGTTTGAATGAATTTCATGAGCAGATAGCGGAAGTTGAAAATCATAGGCTCCTGGATCAATAGGGCCTGGAAGATTAACTCTTTGCTCCGAATTAACAGGATGGGCATAACTATAATCGGGTATTAATGAAAAGCGATTTATAGGGCAATAGTGCTTTACTCCCGCACAATCCCATTCATCCCCAACAACCCTTTCAAAATAAAATAAGCATACTCCCCCTTAATTTGTTCCTCGGCAGAAGTCTCAAACCGCTCCATCGGAATGCGCTGAAAATGCCAAGGGAAATCATCCTCCAGTTCTTTCAGTCCCGCACAACCGAAAGTAATATCAGCAATTTTTCCTTTAGCCACTTTTTCAAAAAAGGCAGAACCCACTCCATAGTCCGTGAACGGAAAAGCAAAAGCTTTGTACTTTAGTTTGAAGGTGTCTTTTACGAACTTCATACTTTGCTTGGTTTGCTGAAGTTGTCCTACTAAGTTCATATCCTCGTACTTTGGATGATCACAACTATGCGCACCAAAAGTAAAGCCTGCCTTTATCATTTTACGAATCTGTATGCTCGTGAGATAAGGCTTTTGTTTTTTTAGAAATTTATTAAAATCGACCTCTAGTATTTCTGCAACTTTATCAAGGAGTTGTTGATTCGAATGAGTTACGTTGATGAGCGATTCTTCGATGAGTGCATTTTCAGGAGCGTTTAAAGAAAGTAATTCTCCCGCTGCTTGGCTTTGGGCTTTTGTGATTTTTTGGGTGTTTAATTTCTCCTGAAGCAAGCTTAATTTGTAACGATAAAACAAAGCTTTATTATCCACAAAATCACTATTCAAAAAAATAGTCGCAGGTATTTTCTTTTTGACAAGGATCGGCATTACCAAATCATAGACCTCTCGAAGTCCATCATCAAAAGATAAAAAATAAGAAGGCTGTGTCGGCTCCGTATCATTTTTGACACAAGTCATTAGCTCTTCTAAACTGATGGGCTTATAGTGCTTTTGAAAAAACTTTAAATCTTTTTTGAAAGTAGCAACCGTTCGCGGCGTGTACAAACGAGAGATGTGAGGCAGTGGTTCTTTGCCCTTCATCGTATGATAAAAAGGCATGATGAGATTGCCTCCGGTCCAGCCCCGAAGTTTTTCAAGGGTCGCTTTGGCAGAAGCCCATTGCAAAAATTGATGTATGGTTTCACGCATAGTTTTGTTTTGTTGGGTGACGGGTTGACGGGTAACCGGTGTGCGTTAATACGTTTGCCGGTCACCCGTCAACCCGTTACCTCTTACCGTCTTCCTATTTCTTCCGAACGACTATCAATCCATCCCGAACGGGTAGCAGCACATTCTCCACTCGATCATCAGCAACGACCATTTTATTGAAAGCATCAATCGCTTTTGTATCCGTATCTGTTGCACCACTAACGACCTTCCCACGCCACAATACATTGTCTACTAACAATAGTCCTCCGGGATTTAATCGGTCCATTATTAATTCGTAATAATATTCATTGTCTTTTTTTCCAGCGTCGATGAAGACCATATCAAAAGTCGTTTCCAACGTAGGAATTATTTTTTTCGCATCACCAATTAATAAATCAATTGAAGATTCCAGTTCTGCTTTTTTGATGTATTTTCGGATGAGGTATTCTAGCTCTTTGTTGACTTCGATGGCGTAGAGTTTTCCGTCGGGAGCCATTCCTCTGGCCATGCAGATGCTGGCATAACCTGTGAAGACACCGATTTCCAAAATAGATTTGGCCTGAATCATTTTACTGAGCATGTACAATAACTGCCCTTGAAGTGGGCCGCACATCATCTGTGGCGCGAGCGTTTTGAGATGGGTTTCTCGCTCTAGTTCATATAGCACTTCATCAGCAGGGCTGGTATGCGCTTCGCAATATCGGTATAGTTGTTCCTGAAAAATATCCATTCGTTATCCCTTGTTTGCCAGTTGTCCACAAGCGGCGTCTATGTCCTTTCCTCTGCTTCGTCTGACAGTTACGGTTACATCATGATCGGTTAGATAATGTGCGAAACGATCAATGGTATCTACTTCTGATTTTTCAAAAAGACCATCGCCGATTGGATTGTATTCTATGATGTTTAGACGAACGGGGAAACGCTTGCAGAGTTTTACCAGATTGCGTGCATCCTCAATACTATCGTTCACACCTTGGAGCGCGATGTATTCATAGCTGATTCTGTTTCTGGTTTTTTTGTAGAAATACTCTAAAGCATCCATCAGTGTAGCTAGGTTATTCGTATCGTTGATGGGCATGATTTTATTTCGCTTTTCGTCATCTGCTGCGTGGAGCGATAGTGCTAAGTTAAAACGTACTTCATCATCAGCCAGCTTGCGAATCATCTTTGCAATACCGGCTGTACTTACGGTGATTCGTCTTGGCGACATGTGCAAGCCTTCTGGAGAAGAGATAAGTTCTACAGATTTTAATACATTTTTATAAGCTAACAATGGTTCTCCCATTCCCATGTAAACAATGTTCGTCAAAGGATGATCGAAGTGTTGTTCTGCCACACGATTAACTAAAAGAACCTGGTCGTAAATTTCTGCCGCATCAATATTTCGGATGCGCTTCATTTTACCTGTTGCACAAAAAGTACAAGTCAAACTACAGCCCACCTGCGAAGAAACACAAACAGTAAAACGATTGTCTTTAACCACTGGAATCAACACCGCTTCAATCAAATGTCCGTCATGAAGCTTGAAGCGAAATTTGATTGTACCATCATTACTGTATTGCACTTTATCTTCTACGATAGCATTTATAACAAAGTGTGCACTTAATTTTTGACGTAAGCTTTTTGACAAGTTTGTCATTTCCTCAAAGTCATGCGCACCCTTTTTCCATAGCCATTCATAGACCTGCTTTGCACGAAAGCGTTTCTCCTCATTGGCAAGAAACCACTCTTCTAGATCAGAGTACTCCAATTGACGGATGTCTATTTTAACTACGGCTGTTGTCATGTGCGCAAAGGTAAGGAGATTTTTTAATGTAGAATGAGTGAATGGAGCATCTATCGATTTAGACCTTCGACTGTAATTTATTCGTGGAGCATACGAACTAAGTGAATTCAATTATTAAAAACGTTACTCATCAATCTCTACTCGAAATTCTACCTCAAGCCGTGTTCGAATTAGCTCTGGCGAGGTCTGGCGAACTCTGATTTCAAAATTAAGGTTGAAGGCTTCTTCGCTCAAGAAACGTTTAGAGTCAATGAGAGAACCGAGTAGCTCCAATTGTTGTCCTGTGTTTTGAGGAACTTCTAGTCGTTCGAAAACCAGTCGAGTATCGGCTAGGTCCATTGGATTGGTGATGTAGATCTCTGCGGTTTGGATGAAGCCGTAACCAGAGCTGGGCAGCAGGCTGGAAATTCTGGCTGAACCGGATGATATTTTTACGACTTGATCTTCGGTGATGCCGTTGGAGGCTAAGTAGTTTTGGAACTGAGTCGGAATATCTTTGATACTGACTCCATGAATACCACCGAATGGACTAAGACCTGGCTGAATTATGAATTCCAGGTCGTAGTCCATAGTGAATAGGAAATTGTTGTCTTTTCCACAAGTAGAGAAAAGGAGTATGCAAAGAAGTCCGAAGAGGCTGTGTTTGAACATAATTGTAAGTTTACTACGTGCAAAGGTAGTTGTTAGAACGGAGCTGTACTTACTTTTTGTATAAATGTTCTTCAGACAAGGAGGTAGATAAGTTTTACTCTTTTAGGATTGGCTTCAAGCTTCTTTTTTGTCTCTTTTTATAAAATCATCGAACAGAGCTTCTCTATTTTGTTGTTGAAAAATGACTTCGTGAAATAATTTTTCAGCGACTGCTAAAGCTGCTGTATTATCTTTTGGGAATAGAGACTCAGCATATTTTGAGCAAACGTTTCTGTTGTCTTTAATAAACTGATCTAAGATAGAGATTTTAGGGACGTACTTATCTGGTTTTGCTTGTTTCTTCAGCATCACTATTTTATGAATGGGCATCAATGCCATAGGCTGGCTCTCTGCTATAGTTAGCAATTCAGAGAATAGAATAGGAGGGGCAGTTCCTTTTTCTTTTACCCACATGGCAGCCAAAGTTGAACGGATCAAGAGCATATAAGCTTTGATTTGAATGTCCGTTTTTTCCTTGTATTTGTGAATTAAATTATTGCCAAGACCTAAGTAGTGAAAAATTACTTTTCGAGGGTCAAAACATTGTTGGGAAATAGAATCAAGGTGTCTCTTTGTGAATGGGCAGCTGATAAAATGATTATGCCCTTGCAGCCAGTCATATACAACAGCATTGGATGCGATGAGACCTTGCAGAATTTTTCTCAAGTCCCAGCCAAATCCATCGAATTCAGTATGTAAAGACAGGTCTATAGTATCCTGTTTGTTTAAAATAGAAGCGTACCATTCCTGTGATCGATGATAAATGATTCCTAGATCTTTATCGCTGTAAGGGGATTCGAGCCCCCAGGCTCGACTGCCTGCTTCGCAGGCATAAAGGACCTTTACTTTGTAGTGCTTTTCAAGAGCTACAATTTGCGTAATGTTTGGTTTCATGATGTGCTTGTTCTTCCGAAGGAAGGGGGCATCCTGCGTGTCTGTGGTTTAATAAAAAATTTGTTCTTGTTTTTTACTAACAAAAAAGTAACTATACACAGAGGGTCTCTAATGACTTGTTCAAATTAAATGATGTGGTTCTAAGAGACCAATTCAATATTGAACAATGTCTTGAAGGAAGGAGTAATAACAGGGGGGTTAGCGCATACTTAATCCGAAAACAAAAATCACCCCATCTAAGTCTTTTGCTCACTAGTAAGAGCAGAAATCTGTTACTTTTGAGCAAAAATACCAGATAGAGGTTACGCATCTAATTACAAAAATCAACTATATCATGCATTCAAAATCCTTAGCTAACATTTGTATTCAAACTTGTGATCTGGCCGCGAAGGTAGCAAACTTTATTAAAATGGAATGTGGAGCTGTCAATAATGATCAAATTGACGTGAAGGGATTGAATAGCTTGGTAAGCTACGTAGATAAAAATGCAGAACTACAAATTGTAGAGGGACTCCAAACTATTTTACCTGAAGCTGCTTTCCTTACAGAGGAGGAAACCATAGTTACAGGGGAGGCACCTTACCGATGGATCATTGATCCGCTTGATGGAACAACTAACTTCTTACACCAGCTTCCTTTTTTTGCTATTAGTATTGCCTTGCAACATAATGAGCAAATCATACTCGGAGTCGTTTATGAAGTCAATCGAAAGGAATGTTTTTACGCATGGAAAGATGGGGGTAGTTGGTTAAACGGAAATCCTATCAAAGTTAGTAAAAACGAAAAGATGCAAGACGCTTTATTCGCCACGGGCTTTCCTTATTATGATTATTCCAAAACAAAAAGCTACTTGAATGTTCTCGAACACTTAATGAAAAACACGAGAGGTATTCGTCGCTTCGGAGCGGCAGCTCTAGATTTGGCGTATGTGGCTTGTGGTCGATTCGATGCTTTTTTTGAATACAGTCTTCAGCCTTGGGATGTAGCAGCGGGTGCACTCATTGTCCAGGAGGCTGGTGGTCAGGTTTGTGATTTTAGTGGAGAATCAGATTATATTTTTGGGAAAGAAATTATTGCGAGTTCATCGTCTTTGCATGGTGAGGTGAGGGGTTTATTAATAAGTGAATTTTTGAAGGATTGAAGGATTGAATGGCGCTCAGTTCGTAAGCCATGTAGGCTTTATAGTTGAATAGGCTATTTTCAATTCTTGAACTTTTGGAAAAGAAATTTAGATAGAAATGAAAAATTCAGAGCGCAAAGATCCGCAAATCACAACGTCCGAAGGCCATTCAATCATCCAAAATTCAATCATTCAAAATTCAAACCCGACCAAGCATTAGTCTACAACTAGCTCCCGTTCATCCAAGACCTACCTATTTTTACAAATTTTATTTTAGCTTAGCGGTTCAATGGATCTAAAAGAAAATATAAAAGTAGCCTTGCAATCTGTTCGTAATAATATGTTGCGAGCGGTATTGACGATTATTATTATTGCAGTTGGGATTACAGCCTTGATTGGAATCTTAACGGCGATTGATGTGGCTATCTATTCTTTAAATGATAACTTCGGATCCTTAGGGGCGAGTTCTTTTTCAATTTATCCAAGTAGAAATGATGGAGCGAGAGGTCGACGAAACGGAAGGCAATCTAAGCGTGGTGAACCCATTACATTTGATCAGGCAATGGATTTTAAAGAACGATTTGATTTCCCTGCGGATGTTAGTATCTCTATGTTTGGTACCGGTCTGGCTTCTATAAAACACAGTACAGAGAAAACAAACCCCAATGTTCGGGTACGTGGTATCGACAATAATTATGTAACGATAAAGGGAATGGAAATTTCTCATGGAAGAAACTTTTCTTCTCAGGAAGTACAAAATGGTAGTAACAAAGTACTCATCGGAATGGACATTGTAAACGCCTTGTTTAATAAAAAACCAGACAAAGCGCTTCAGCAGGCTATCTCCATAGGTAATGTAAAATACAAAGTTATAGGTGTCTTGAAATCCAGAGGATCAAGTTTGAATTCAAGCGAAGACAGAGTCGCCTATATACCTCTATTGAATTGTAAACGTCTTTATGGAACACAGAAAACAAACTATGCCATAACGGTAGCTCCAAGAAGTGCCGAAGATATTACAGCAGCAGAATCTACTACCATCGGTTTGTTTAGAAATATTCGAGGTCTGCGATTAGCTCAAGAAAATGATTTTCAGATTTTTAAAAGTGATGGCCTTATTACCTTTCTAAAAGACAATACGGTAAAGTTAAGATTAGCTGCTGTTGCCATTGGTTTGATGACTTTATTAGGTGCAGCTATTGGTTTGATGAACATTATGCTTGTTTCTGTAACAGAGCGCACACGTGAGATCGGAATTTGTAAAGCCATTGGCGCTACAAAGAATAATATTTTAATTCAGTTTCTTACAGAAGCGATTGTTATTTGCCAAATTGGAGGGATCATCGGCATAGTCGTCGGAATTCTAATTGGAAACGCTGTGACCTTCTTTATGGGTGGAAGCTTCGTTATTCCTTGGCCTTGGATTTTTGTTGGAGTAGCTACTTGTATGGTGGTTGGTCTTGCTTCTGGTTTGTATCCTGCATTAAAGGCTTCGCGGTTAGACCCGATTGAGTCTTTGCGTTATGAATGATTTTTTAGGGGAAGAGAGCGACCAGGGTAGGAGGGGGTGAAGAGGGTTTTCTTCTGACGTGCTTTTGTCACCGCCACTTTTAGTAGCAGCGCCAACTTTTTGTACTTACTGAACTTGCCCACTAAGCCACTCGTCCAATTCTTTTACAGATTGATTTACACCAATGGTTTCTAAGTTTGTATTTAGCAAAAACTTGGAAGGGACTTCTGTAACGCCGTATCCGTTCGCAATTTCTGCATCAAAAAATTTGTAGCTGGTTACTTTGTCCATGATATGGTAGGGCCAATTTAACTGATCTGACTCGATGGCTCTTTTCCAGCGATCTTCTTTTCGCTCTATTCCAACACTGACGATCTTAAACCCTTTTGCCTCTTTGAACGTAGCGTCTTTATACTTTTTGTGTAGTGCAACTAGAGATGGATTCTCCGCTCGGCAAGGCCCACACCAGCTCCCCCAGAAATCGACCAACACAATATTACCTTTCAAATCATTTAGGTCGAATGCTTCTCCAGAAATTAATTGTCCAGTAACGGGAGGAGCCATTTCTCCAGGGTCAACATTTGGCTTTTTATAAATATAGCGACCAACAAGTGCTGCAATGCCTATTGCAAGAATGATAAGAGACCAGGGAAATTTTTTAGCTGTCATGAGTAAGTGCGTTTGGAGTTTTTGGAAATTGATTATCTTCGTCGCCGGTTTTCATTTCTGCTCAGAATATGAAACCAATAAATTTGACAAACAACAAGATATGAGAATAGTTGATCCAAAAGAAACACCGACTTCTGATTTACACCAATATTTGCTCGGAGCGGTAGCACCACGACCAATTGCTTTTGCTAGTACCGTTGACAAAGACGGAAATGCAAATATAGCCCCGTACAGTTTTTTCAATGCCTTTAGTTCAAATCCTCCGATTCTGATTTTCTCTTCTAATCGAAGAGTAGCTGATAATACAACGAAGGATACTCTGCACAACATTGAAGAAACAGGTGAAGTAGTTATTAATGTCGTTAGCTATTCCATCGTTCGTCAAATGACAGTAGCTAGTATTTCTTTTCCTACAGGAGTAGACGAGTTTAAAAAATCTGGACTAACGCCTATTCCTTCCGATTTGGTAAAACCTTATCGCATCAAAGAATCGCCGGTTCATATGGAATGTAAGGTGAAAGAAATCATCAAACTTGGTGACGAAGGTGGTGCTGGAAATCTTATCCTTTGTAACGTAGTTCGTATGCACATTGATGAAAATGTTTTGGATGGTAATCGTATCAATCCACATAAGATAGATTTGATGGGGCGACTTGGACGAGCTTACTATACCAGAGCTTCTGGAATGGCTGTTCAGACAATTGTGCAATCTGTGATGACTTTGACGGTTGGCTATGATCAATTGCCAGAGAGTGTTCGTACGAGCTATATCCTTACGGCAAATAACTTAGGTCAACTTGCCGGAACGCAATCTTTCCCTGAAGAAGATTACATCGAAAGGCTAAAAGAAGAGACGGCTGTAAAAGGTATTCTTAAAATGGAGGAAGCAAAAGAGAAACTTCATCAGTACGCAAAAGAATTGTTAGATGACGAGGATGATCGAGAAAAAGCAATGGCTTTATTGATACTGGCGGATAGAATTGATTAAGAAACTTCTTTGCGTTTTTTTCTTTCGTTGATTAATTTTCGAACCCAGTTTGGAATGACTACAGCACCTGCGAAGAGATATAAATAGTAGGTCATAAGTCTCCAACCAGAAGCGATAAGCAATGCCAACCCGGTCTCTGGAATATAGTCTTTGACCAAAGTTGAGAAAGTAAATTCCGCTACCCCCGCAGCTCCCGGAGTAGGACTTGCCGCCATGATTACAAAAACAGATTCTAGTCGAGCATACAACTTGAAGTGCTCAAGTAGACCTTGTACAAGCCCTGGTTTGAAAGCAATAATCAGACAAGCCAGTAAAATAAACCTGGAAGACCAGGCTCCTGCCGTCGATAAAAAAGAACCTACGTGGAAGGTCCACTTCTTACGCTTCATTTCTTTGGAGGCAATGACCATATCGTTTCCGAGTTCGACAGCTTTGGATTTGTAGCTCTTTAGCCATTTAATATTAGTGGCTTTGTCGAGGGCCCATTTGAAGGAATTCGGATTGACGAAAAGTCCATAGAAAAATATACTTCCGTAAATCAACATGAAGAGGTATGCACCCATAAAAGCGACCTCTAATCCACTTGCTATTGTACCATCAGTAGACTCTGGTCGAATCATCCCCCACCCAAACACCAAATACAACGCTAACAATGTTCCTACAAAAAACATAGTATCTAAAACCGCAGAGTAGATGACAATGGTTGCTGTTTTTGCAGCGGATAATTTCTCCTGAGCTAAAACAAATAAAGCCACTGCCGAACCTCCGACACTGGTTGGAGATACCGCAGAGCTAAACTCCCAGATAAAAATAAGTTCTACACATTTGCGCCAACTGAAAGCTTTATCTGAGAGAATGCGAAGCCGAGTGGCATAAGCTATATGCCTTAGGATGAGAAAGGAAATCGAAAGCAATACCCAAAAGACTACGTGACTACTCCATTCGATCTGTGCAAAATCTTCTGCATCAAACTGCTCCCAAAATAAATAAGCAACTACTCCAACACCAATAAGGATCGGTAGGATAATTCTGGAAATGCGTATGGAATCCAGTACGCCTTTTTGCTCTTCCGTAAATTGTTTTTCTTCTTTGGATTGCTTCACGCAGTTGTTTTATATACTTTAACCACTATCAACCTGTCTTGTTTCAACATTAACTTGTTGATCTTCGGATGGCTTTGATATTGAGCTGCAAACTACGTATTCCCTTCCAATTATTTTCCATTAGGTTGTAACAAACGTCGAAGGGTTCTCTCTCTTGTAGCAAAGGAAGAGCATCTGCTTGATTGAAAGCGATACAGCTCAGCGTTTCTTTAGTGTTGTCGTTTGTTACTTGGAATTTGAGATGGCTTTCTTTTAGGACTTTGGGTTCACTATGCAAGTAAACTGATGTTGAGAGGAAAACAGGGTTTCTGTTAGTTGGCCCAAAGGGTGCGAATTTTTTCAAGGCTTCGTAAAATTCAAAGTTGATTTCTTTCAGGGGCAATTCCAGCGCGTATTTGATAGCCGGTTCTGGTAGTTGTTCTGTTTCGAGTAATTCTTCTATGCGTTCCTTGAATGGAGTTACATTCTCAAGGGGCAGGGTGAGTCCCGCTGCGTATTTGTGTCCACCATAGGTCGTTAGCAAATCACTGCATTTTCCAATAAGGGCATTTATATCAAAGCCGGAAATAGAACGGGCGGAGCCAACAGCAGTTCCTGCACTTTCTGCTAGAACGATAGCTGGCTTATGATATTTATCTACCAAACGACTTGCAACGATTCCAACGATTCCTTTATGCCAGTTGGCTTGAAATAAAACAATACTCTTACGTGAATCGTCTTCTTTTTCTAACAATACAATTGCATCTCTTGCCATCTCTTGATTTAACAACTTTCGCTCTTCATTTTGTTGATGCAAATAGAGTGCTTGCTCCAAGGCCTCTTCTTCATTTTGCGAAAGCAGTAAGTAGACCGCTTCCTTTGCATCTCCTAAACGACCAGCGGCATTTATCATTGGTCCAAGGCCAAAAACGATATCGCTGACACTGATTGGTTTTGTTCGTTGGCTAATTTTTAAGAGTGCGCTGATCCCTGTTCGGTTGGCTTTCTCAATTAATGGAACTCCTTGATGAACCAAAATTCGGTTTTCATCCAACAACGGAACGATGTCGCAACTAGTAGCAATAGCAACCAAATCCAGTAATTGCAAATAATTATCAGTTGGCCATTCATTAGTGATGCTCAGTGCTTGAGCCAGCTTAAAGGCAACAGCACAACCACAGAGTTCTTTGTATGGATAATCACAGTTTGCCTGCTTTGGATTTAATATAGCAATGGCTTCGGGCAGTTGTTCGCCAGGCAAGTGATGATCACAGACGATCATCTCTATATCCAGTTTTTTAGCAAAAGCAACTTGCTCCACTGCACGAATACCACAGTCAATGGCGATGATTAACTTAACCTCATGTTCATTAGCAAAGTGAATCCCTTCCATTGAAATACCATAGCCTTCCTGATATCGATCTGGAATGTAGAAATGTAAGTCTTGATGATGTTTTTGCAAAAAGTGATACATCATGGAAACGGAGCAAACTCCATCTACGTCGTAATCACCGTATATTAAAATGGGCTCTTGACTAGCAATGGCCTGATTGATACGTCCCACTGCGACATACATATCACGCATTAGAAAAGGATCATGAAGTTCGCTTAATTTAGGATCGAAAAATCGTTTTGTATCAGCACTAGAAGTAATGCCTCTCTGTAAGAGTAGCTGACAGATTAGCGGACTGAGTTTGGTCTCTGACATCAGAGTAGGTAGATTACTGTTGTCAAAAGGTTGTGGTTCCCAATGTTTTATCATAGTATGTCTTGTTTTGAATGCATCCAAAATACCCTTTATTTTTACGGAATTATAAGATTCTCCAACGAAATAAAAGTCTTTTCAATCGTATTAGAATAGAAACATAAAAAGAGACTTCATTTTCGAGCAAATATTAAGGGTTTGGAAGCACTTTTGTTATAATATGTAAAATATTTACATTTGTTAATTGTAAGGGATTGAACCAAAGGAATCAACTAGTAAGAAATCCCGATAATTGATGTCCCAAACCATTTCGTAATGGGCATAAATTTAAGGAAGTGTTATTTCTATTGAATTAGTCCAAACAACACTAATCATCAAAAATAAATACAAACCGCTCACGTTGACTAGAGACGTTATTAAACAGTTATCTAAAATGAATACGATCAGACAGACTATACTACTTTTTATTTTTTCTCTTCTTTTCAACACGTTTTCTTTTGCTCAGAAAAACACCTTGGTAACTGGGCAGATTCAGAATCACAACACCTTAGTTAAGGTTGTGGAACTGAGAATCAATAATCGGTATATCAACAATGAGGTGGATATTTACGAATCTAACTTACTGAGTGATGGAACTTTTGCTTTTGCCGCTGAGATCAATGAACCGCAGTATGCTACCTTGGTTTACCTACGGGATAAATTTATGGTTTATCTAGAACCGAATGATACCTTACGGCTTCTGGCCAATGGGAGTACCTTTCCTAAAGACGTTTCTTTCTCAGGCAAAGGAGGGGCAAATAATCGATACCTTTATAAGTACCTTTCGGAGCATCCAAAGGAGATGAATCCTTTTAAAAAAATTCAATATAAGAAGGGAACTTATTGGTTCAGGCTTGACCCAGATATGGATGCTATGATGAAGAATAATCATCCAGAAGCGTTCAAACAAAAAATGGCAATGCAAAAGGAACAGTCCTTGACTGATCTGAATTTTAATGTAACCAATCATCCTGGAGAGATCAGTTCTGCTTTTCATAATTTTATGAGTACAGAGATTATTTATGATTGGGCTTATAATGTTTTACTTTACGGTTCTGTCTTCAAAAACAAACATCAGCTCACTGATGCTTTTTTCACATTTTTAGATGAAGTGCCTATTCAAAACGAAATCATTGGGAATTACCGCTACCGAGATTTTTTGATGGCTTATTTAAATTATCAGGTTACTAAAAATAATCTGTCGCCAGAGCAACCATACCTCCGTCAATATGAAAAAGCAACAGAGTTATTATCCGACAGGGCTTTAGCTTTTGCCCAATCAGAAATCATTTATAATAGTTTTGGTAAAAAACAGATTGAAGAGATAATAGGAAAATACTGGAGCTTTGTAGAAAATACAGACCATCCAGAATTCAGTCAAAAGGTAGAGGCTATATATGAAAAAGCTGTGAGTCAAAGAGTGGGTGCTCCTGCTCCTGATTTTAAATTGATTGATAACTTAGATCGCAATGTTACTTTGAGTAGTTATAAAGAGCAGGTTGTTCTATTGAACTTTTGGGCGAGCTGGTGCAAGCCTTGTATGCGAAAGATGCGCATCATGCAACCCTTGGAAGAGGAGCTGAGATCTAAAGGAGTCGTGTTTATGAATATATCTTTGGATAAAAATCCTGAGGTTTGGAAATCAACTATTGAGCGGGAGGGATTAGTTGGGGTACACTTGCTTGCTGATAATAATATCGAGTCGCAGGTAGCTAAAGATTATCAGGTCCGTATTTTGCCACAATACTTTTTAATAAACAAAGGAGGCAACTTTGCAGAAAAACCAAAGCAGTTTAAATCTGATGATTTGAGAATGGTACTGAATCGCCTATCCAGATAATTTTTTCTCCAAAAGGAAAATCCATCGAACAATAAACGTATTATGATCAGAAAACTACCGATAATAATAACAATACTCTTACAAGCCATTTTTGGAATGGCTCAGCCTGACGAGTCTATCCGAACGATAGCGGAGCAAATGCCTTATTTCATGGGCTGTACAGACTTAGAAAACGGTACTGCTAAAAAACGCAATTGTTCTAATCAAAATCTCATTGAATTCATTAGTCGAAACATCCAATATCCACAAGCAGCCCTCGACCAAGGAATAGAAGGAACCGTATTAATCAACTTCATTATTAATGCGGCTGGAGAAATGGAATCTACAGAAGTGCTACGTGACATCGGAGGTGACTGCGGGAAAGAAGCACTCCGAATCATGGAACTCATGCCTGACTGGGAACCTGCTTTAGACAGTGGCGAACCGGTTGCGGTAAGACTCAACTTACCTGTAACCTTCTCCTTACAAAACGCAGAAAATCAACTTGCGAGCAAATATCAGATCCAATGGGGCACACTCCGCGAAAAGCAAATCACTAAAGAAGAGCTCAAACGACACATTTCAAAAAAGGTCTTTATCCGAGATGAGTTTGGAGAAGAAGTAGACATCACCAACCTGACCTTTGTCTATCAGAAAAAACGCGCATTCCACGAGGCAACCAGCACTGGCCGAATCAATAAAAGAATGGAAAAAGTCATCAAAAAGGTAAAGAAGGGAGGTAGCTTTTTTGTAATCGCTACAATCCAGAAGAAGGGGGAGATTTTTGAAATTGAGCGGGAGTACTTGGTGGTGGAGTAAGGGAAAAGGGTAGGTGAGGTTGATAAGGCAGATAGGGCTTTTCTTAGTTCGTATCTAAACTGATCTGTACTACATGCTTAATAAATTTAGATTGGTTTTATGAGTAAGTTTAACTTCCTTCGACCGAAATAAGCCGTGGCCCTAAGAACTGAGCGAAGCCCTATTTACCTTATCCGCCTCATCAACCCTATCGTACCTTTTAAAAAAAAACTACAAATCCTTCAACCGCTTCTTCAAAGCAAACAACTCATCTCTATACTGCGCAGCCGTAATAAAATCCAAGTCTTTGGCAGCCGCTTTCATCTTTCTTTCTGTTTCTGCAACGACTTTTTCCAACTGCTCTCTGTTGAGGTAGCTTACGATTGGGTCTGCGGCGATGTCCACTGTTTCTTTTTCGATGTATGCTTTCTTTTCGCCTCTGACATCCAAGATGGAGCGGGCGTTCATAATATCTTCTTTTGATTTGAAAACAGTCGTTGGTGTGATGCCATGCTTTTCGTTATAGGCGATTTGGATGGAGCGACGTCGGTTGGTTTCATCTATGGTTTTTTGCATAGAGCGAGTAATTTTGTCTGCATAGAAGATGACCATTCCGTTGGAGTTACGAGCGGCACGACCAGCGGTCTGAGTCAGTGAACGTTCGTTTCGAAGGAAGCCTTCTTTGTCTGCATCGAGAATAGCTACTAGGGAAACCTCCGGTAGGTCCAGTCCTTCTCTCAATAAATTTACACCAATCAAAACATCAAAATTTCCAAGTCGTAAATCTCTGAGTATTTCTACCCGATCCATTGTATCAACTTCGGAGTGAATGTACTGACAGCGGACGTTCAATTTTAAAAAATATTTGGAAAGCTCTTCCGCCATTCGCTTGGTCAAAGTTGTTACCAAAACACGCTCGTTCTTTTCAACTCTGGTATTTACTTCGTCCAATAAGTCATCTACTTGATTCATGCTGGGGCGTACTTCGATTGGCGGATCAAGCAAACCAGTCGGTCGAATAATCTGTTCGACAATGACACCATTGGTTTGCTCTAGTTCATAGTCTGCGGGAGTTGCCGAAACGAAAACAACTTGGTTAATCAATGTTTCAAATTCAGAAAAACTCAGCGGTCGGTTATCCATTGCAGAAGGCAGTCTGAAGCCGTAATTAACTAAGTTGAGTTTACGCGCTCGGTCTCCTCCCCACATACCGCGTACCTGAGGAAGCGTAACATGGCTTTCATCAACAATCATCAAATAATCATCTGGAAAATAATCTAGTAGACAGAAAGGGCGAGTGCCTGGTCTTCTACCATCAAAAAAGCGAGAGTAGTTTTCTACACCATTACAGTAGCCCAATTCTTTCAACATTTCAATGTCAAAATTCACTCGCTCTCGAATACGATGTGCTTCTAGTGGTCGCCCTTCTTCTTCAAAGTATCTAGCTTGTGCATACAACTCATCCTGAATGCTATCTATGATGCCGTGGATTCTGTTCTTAGGAGCGATGTATAAATTAGCGGGAAAGATAGCGGCCGAAGTCATCGCCTCTATTCGTTTGCCTGATTCTATTTCAATTCGTTCAATGTTTTCTATCTCATCTCCAAAGAAAGTGATCCGATAACCATATTCTACGTAAGGCAAATTAATATCAACCGTATCTCCACGTACTCTAAAAGTAGCTCGTGCAAAATCCGTTTCTGTCCTAGAATACAAACAATCGACGAGGTTTCTTAGGAAAGTATTCCGCGTTATCTTCATCCCAGCTTCCAGTCGAATGATGCTCCCTGCATAGTCCTCAGGATTTCCCATACCATATATACAAGAAACGGAAGCAACGATGATTACATCTCTTCTACCAGTAAGCAAAGAAGAGGTAGCTCGCAAACGCAATTTGTCTACTTCTTCATTGATGGCCAAATCCTTTTCAATGAAAGTATCATTGGAAGTGATGTATGCTTCTGGTTGATAATAATCATAATAGGAAACGAAATACTCTACCGCATTTTCTGGAAAGAACTCACAGAACTCTCCATATAGCTGAGCTGTAAGAGTCTTGTTATGCGTAAGTACCAAGGTTGGACGATTGAGCGCTTCAATGGTTTTCGCCATTGTAAAGGTCTTACCTGATCCAGTGACTCCGAGGAGGCATTGTGCGGGTTCACCAGTATTTACTCCTTCTACTAATTGTTTGATTGCAGAAGGTTGGTCGCCAGTGGGTTCAAAGGGAGATATAAGTTTGTAAGCCATTATTGCAAGGTCTTGAATTGTTGTTTGAAAACAAAATGTTTGAATATTTATTTTCGTAATGACTATAAAACACTCAGACTTTTGAAAAGTTAGTGATTGGTCAATTATTTTCCTGCCCGTTCTTTTAGCACTTCCTCCACCTCCTCCAGATTGATTTCCTTAGCTTTCAGTAATATTAAAAAATGATACAACAAATCAGCTGCTTCGTTTTTGAAAAGTCCATCGTTATCATCCTTTGCTTCGATAACTAATTCTACCGCTTCTTCTCCTACCTTTTGTGCGACTTTATTTATGCCTCTTTTGAATAACTTATTAGTGTATGAATTCGGATCGTCTTCATCAATACGCTGGTGAATGGTATTTTCTAATTCGTAAATAAATCCTTTGCTTGATTTGTTGCCAAAGCAAGAAGTCGTCCCCTTGTGGCAGGTCGGTCCAGCGGGCGTTGCTTGTATTAAAATGGTATCCTGATCGCAATCTATTTTTAAGTTTTCTACTTTTAGGAAATTCCCAGACTGCTCACCTTTTGTCCACAGTCGCTGTTTACTTCTACTATAGAAAGTGACTTTGCTTTCCCGCTGAGTTTTTAATAAAGCTTCTTCATTCATATAACCCAGCATGAGTACCTGAAGTGTAGCTACATCTTGTATGATCACTGGCACAAGGCCATTTCCTTTTTTAAAATTGATATTCATCTAATTTGTAATTGTTTTGTTAGCAAATAGCTTTTTAATTCATTAATGGAAATTTCACCGTAGTGAAAAATGCTTGCAGCAAGACCGGCAGTCGCCTTAGTTTGCTGAAACAACCTTTCAAAATCCGTCATTTTTCCAGCACCTCCGGAGGCGATCACAGGGACGTTCACAGCAGTGCTAACTGCTTCAGTGATGTCCAATGCGAAGCCTTCTTTAGTTCCGTCGTTATTCATGGAGGTCAGTAGTATTTCTCCGGCTCCGAGTTCAACTACTTTTTTTGCCCAGTCGATGGTTCGCCATTTTGTTACCGTTCGTCCTCCATGGATAAATACTTTCCAATCGTCGTTTACGAATTTTGTATCAATCGCAATGACAATACATTGACTACCAAATTCCTGACTAACTTCTTTTATCAACTCAGGTCGCTTCACTGCCGCTGAATTCAAACTCACCTTATCCGCCCCAGCAGAAAGTATTTTAGAAATATCCGCTACGGAATTTATTCCTCCACCAACTGTGAATGGAATGTTGATTTCTTTTGCAATTTGATCTACGAGTTTTAGTAAAGTTGCGCGTTTTTCTATAGTTGCGGTAATGTCTAGGAATACCAGTTCGTCGGCTCCTTCGGTTACGTATCTTTTGGCCAGTTCCACAGGGTCACCTGCATCGCGGATGCCCTCGAAGTTGATGCCTTTTACAGTTCTTCCGTTTTGAATGTCGAGGCAGGGTATGATTCTTTTCTTTAGCATGATGTTTTTTTAGATTATTAAACGAAAGTTTCTAATTCTTTCAAACTAATCCTATTCTCATAAATCGCTTTTCCTAGAATAGCTCCTGTGCAGCCCATTGCTTTCAGGCGCTCCAAGTCCCTCATGTTGGAGACTCCTCCGCTAGCGATCAATTGAACATTGGTTTTTTCGATTATCTCTTTGTATAGATTTTCTGAAGTACCGCCGAGCATTCCATCTTTTGAGATATCTGTGCAAATGATATTTTGTATTCCTTTACTTTCGTAAAATTTGATGAAGTCGATCACCTCTAATTCGGAAGTTTCCAACCAGCCGTTCGTAGCTATATTTTTATCTTTACAATCTGCCCCCAGAATGATCTTTTCTTTCCCGTAAGTATTTAACCATTTTAGAAAAGTACTTCTGTCTTTCACAGCAATGCTTCCTCCGGTGATTTGATTTGCTCCTGATTCAAAAGCGATTCGTAAATCTTCATCTGATTTCAAACCTCCACCAAAATCTATTTTCAGATTGGTACGACTGGCGATTTTTTCCAGTATTTTGTAATTGATAATTTGTTTTGATTTTGCGCCATCTAAATCTACTAAGTGGAGAAAATTAATTCCGTTGGCTTCAAATTCTTTTGCGACTTCTAATGGGTTTTCGTTGTATACTTTTTTAGTGTCGTAGTCACCTTTTGTTAGGCGGACACATTTTCCTTCGATGACATCTATGGCTGGTATTATTTTCATAATTATAATTCTAAAAAGTTTTTCAAAATCAATTCTCCTACAGAAGCTGATTTCTCAGGATGAAATTGCGTAGCATAAAAGTTATCCTTTTGTAAAGCAGCACTAAATGGATGGATGTAATTACAAACTGCGATCGTCTGCTCAGAAATATCAGCAAAGTAGCTGTGCACATAATAAACATTGTCAGCTACTTGCAATCCTTTGAAAAGCGGACTTTTAAGTTCTGAGAAATTATTCCAACCCATGTGCGGAACGATTTCCTTTGCAGGGAATTTTTTAACAACGCTATCAAAAATACCTAAGCACTTAGTATTGCCTTCTTCGCTATACTGACACATCAATTGAAGCCCCAGGCAAATACCAAGTACAGGTTGTTTTAATTCAGGAATTAATTCATCCAACCCTTTTTCTTTTAAATAGCGCATCGCCGTACTCGCTTCTCCCACTCCTGGGAAAATCACTTTGTCTGCTTTTTTGAGCATTTCAGGATCGTCCGTAATTGTATTGTTATAACTAAGTCGGTTTAAAGCATTTTGCACAGAGCGGATATTTCCAGCGTTGTATTTTACGATAGCAATCATAATATTCCTTTTGTGCTTGGGATGGAAAAATCATTGGTTTTCTGAACGGCTATTTTTATTGATCTGGCAAAAGCTTTAAAAATAGATTCTATCTTGTGGTGCTCGTTTTTGCCTTCCGCTTTAATGTTTAGATTACATTCAGCGGCATCACTGAGTGATTTAAAAAAGTGCATAAACATCTCTGTCGGCATTTCCCCAATTTTTTCTCTTTGGAAGTCCGCCTCCCAAACCAGCCAAGGCCGTCCTCCGAAATCAATAGCAACCTGAGCCAGACAATCATCCATTGGTAATAAAAAACCATAACGTTGAATGGCTTTCTTTGAACCCAAAGCGTTCCGAATAGCTGTTCCTAAAGTAATGGCAACATCTTCTATCGTGTGGTGTTCATCTATTTCCAGATCGCCTTTGACTTCAATATCCAAATCCATTTTTCCATGCTTGGCAATCTGTTCCAACATGTGATCGAAAAAGCCAAGTCCTGTTTGGATATTACTTTTTCCAGAGCCATCGAGATTTAGTCCGACCCTTATATCTGTTTCTTTAGTTGTTCTTTTTTGAAAGGATTTTCGTGGTTTGCTTTTTAGGAAGTTGTAAATGTCTGCCCAGTTTTTGGTTTGCAAAGCAGTTGGTGTTTTACAATCAGTTCCGATGTAAATGCCTTTTGATTTTAGATTAACCGCTAATTGCATATCACTTTCTCGGTCACCTATGACGTAGGAGTTTTCGAGGTCGTAATTTCCGAAGATGTATTTATTGAGCAAACCTGTCTCTGGTTTTCGAGTAGGCGCGTTGTCCTCTGGGAAGGATTTATCAATTAATATTTCATTGAAAACAATTCCTTCGTTTTTGAACGCCTGTATGATTTTATTTTGAGCAGGCCAGAAGGTTTTCTCTGGGAAAGAATCTGTGCCTAGCCCATCTTGATTGGTGACCATGACTAGTTCGTAGTCTAACTCCGTTGCAATTTTTGCTAGATTTTGAAAGACGCCAGGATAGAATTCCAGTTTCTCCAAACTATCTAATTGATAATCTACCGGTGGTTCTATAACCAAGGTGCCATCTCGATCTATAAATAATACTTTTTTCATGTTATGATTTATTTTCTAATTCTTGGAGTGCTTTAATTAATTTATTATTCTCAGTATTTGTCCCTACCGTTATTCGTATGCAGTTTTTGACAAGTGTATTTCTATTTCGTACAATGATCTTTTTTTCAACCAACTGCCGGTAAGTTCTATTAGCGTTTTTTACTTTTATTAAAAAGAAATTAGTATCGCTAGGGAATACTTTTTCAACTGTATCTAATTGCCGTAGTTTCTCTCGTAGTTTTTCTTTTTCAGAAAGAATAAGCGCGATGTTTTTTTCAAAAGTGGAAATGTCCTGCAACGCATTAAGCGCAACTTCCTGATTTGTAGCACTAATGTTATAAGGTGGTTTTACTTTATTCAAAAGCTGAATAATGGAAGTACTACAAAAGGCCATTCCAACCCTTACTGCTGCCAGGCCCCAGGCCTTACTCAGGGTTTGAATGACTACTAAGTTTCCGTTTTCATTTAATAATTCAACTAAGGATTGTTCCGTACTAAAATCTATGTAAGCTTCATCTATGACGACAATTCCATTAAAGTCCGCACAAATTTTTTCAATAGTCTTTTTAGAAAAACTATTACCCGTAGGGTTGTTTGGCGAACAAATGAAAATCAGTTTTAACAATGGATCACTTAAGTACGTAAGCACATTGTTATAATTTAATTCAAAAATATTATTCAAAGGCACTTTAATCAATTCCACATCATTAATTCCAGCCGACACATCGTACATTCCGTAAGTAGGCGAAAAGGTCAGTGCTTTATCCTTTCCTGGTTTGCAAAATATTCTGAATAATAAATCAATAATTTCATCACTACCATTCCCCAAAAAGATATTGGAGGTATCCACTTGCTTGATTTTGCTAATCTGCTTTTTTAGTTTTTGTTGATAAGGATCTGGATAGCGATTCCATTTACCGAAAGGATTTTCATTCGCATCCAGAAAGACATCCGCATCTCCCACGTATTCGCTTCGAGCGCTAGAATAAGCTTCGAGTTCAAGGATGTTTCTACGCACTATTTTATTTAAATCAAACATCTCTAAGTGATTTTAGTCTAAGTGAAACGGCATTCTTATGTGCGAATAATCCTTCTGCTGTAGCCATTAATTCAATAGTTGGTCCCAGTTCCGAAATACCCAATTCTGATATTTTTTGAAAAGTGATTTTCTTCACAAAGCTATCTACAGATAAGCCACTGTAGCTTCGCGCAAATCCATTCGTTGGTAATGTATGATTGGTTCCGCTAGCGTAATCCCCAGCACTTTCGCAACTGTAATTCCCTAAAAAAACAGATCCGGCGTTTGTTATTCCATCGGCATATTGGTCTGCTTTTTCAGAAGCAATGATTAAATGTTCAGGGGCGTATGCATTGCTCCATGCGACACATTCTTCCATGTTGCTAAGTAGAATGGAAAGGCTGTTGCTGATCGCTTTCTCTGCAATTGCTTTTCTAGGTAATTCTTGCAATTGTATTTGCAAAGCCTTATCAACTGCATCTAAAATCCGCTCATTATCTGACAACAAAATAACCTGACTATCCGCCCCATGCTCTGCCTGCGACAACAAATCCGCAGCAACAAATTCTGGGTTACAACTACCATCTGCAATGACCAAGACCTCACTCGGTCCTGCTGGCATATCAATGGCAATCCCTTCCTGTTGTATCTGTTCTTTCGCCTTTGTGACAAATTGATTTCCAGGTCCAAAGATTTTATAAACTGAAGGGATTGATTCCGTTCCATAAGCCATAGCAGCTACAGCCTGCGCTCCACCGACTTTAAAAAGCTGTGTGATGCCCAATAGTTTAGCAGTGTACAAAATGACTGGGTTAATGGTGCCATCCTTGTCAGGAGGTGTACACATAACAATGTGTTTACATCCAGCTAATTTCGCAGGAATGCCCAACATCAAAACACTCGAAAATAAAGGTGCAGAACCGCCGGGGATATATAAACCTACTTTTTCTATCCCAATACTTTTTCTCCAGCAGGTGACGCCAGGAGTTGTTTCCACTGTAATCTCTTTTTCAATTTGAGCTTTGTGAAATTTTTCAATGTTGACACTAGCAACTTGAATAGCGTTTTTTAATTCTTTTGGAACTAACTTATCCGCAGTTTCAAATTCTGTAGGTGTAACTTTCAGCACAGGTAATTTAACTCCATCAAACTGTGCAGCGTATTTATACAAAGCTTTGTCTCCATCATTTTTGACCGAAATCAGAATGTCTTTTACAATGGCCTCAATATCTGTTTTTTCAAAAATGGGTCGCTTGTATAATTCTGACCAACTGCTTTTATTTGGATAATTTATTCTTTTCATTATAAAACTATTTTTGAGATGGGGATGATTAAAATACCTTCTGCGCCAACGGATTTTAGTTCGTCGATAACGTCCCAGAAGCGATCTTCGTCGATGACGGATTGTAATGAACTCCAGCCTTTTTCGGCGAGTGGAACAACTGTCGGAGATTTTAAAACAGGAAGGATGGCAGTTGCTGCTTCAACGCGGTCGTTGGGGATATTCATCAAAATATACTTTGCGCTTTTAGCTTTTAGAACAGCTTGAATTCTGAAAACTAATTTGTCTAGTATGTCTTGTTTTTCTGCTGTCAAAGAAAGGCTTTTGGCTAGTACTGCTTCTGATTTAAGAATGATTTCGGTTTCCTTTAATCCGTTCTTAAACAAAGTGCTGCCAGAGCTAACGATGTCGCAAATACCATCTGCCAAACCTATGTTCGGAGCGATTTCTACAGAGCCAGAGATGACGTGGATTTCTGATTGGATGTTTTTCTTTTGGAGAAAATTGGATAATGTTCGAGGATAAGAAGTCGCAATTTTTTTACCGTTGAAATACTCTATTGAATTGGTTTCAATTTCCTTAGGAACGGCTAGCGAAACCCTGCATTTGGAAAAGCCTAGTTTTTCGACAATGCTGATTTGCTTCTCCTTTTCAATCAGTAGGTTCTCACCAAGAATGGCAATATCAACAACTCCGTCTTCAAGGTATTGTGGAATATCAGAATTGCGTAGATAGAGAATTTCTAAAGGAAAGTTGGGTACAGCTACTTTCAGCTTGTCGATGCCGTTGTCGATTTTGATGCCGCAGTTTTTTAGTAGCTGGAGCGATTCATCGTGGAGGCGCCCACTTTTTTGAATGGCTATTTTTAACTTACTCATGTTGCTTAAATAGTGCCTGAGTAAGAAAAGAGAGTCGTTGCTAAAAAACAGAAAACCCGTCTGACATTACTCAGACGGGTTTAGAAATATGTTTATACAAATACACAAATCACTTCCAGCTCGCCTGATTGCAAGTATGAAAATGATGATGATGTAGTTGATTAAAATTCATTGTTGTAAAATTGAATTGCAAATGTATGTCTTTTTAGGAGTTATCAAAACCCTTTTTAGAAATTAACATTTTCGCTTTGTTCCGATGTAGTACAAATCAAATTCATAAATGTTCACTAGCAACCCTGAAAATGTTTTTTTGCATTTTTAAAATTGGTTTCAAAATACTCCTTGAAGCTTTTATCTTCTGACCAATTTCCTAATAGGAATTTGAAATCTTTAAACTTTGGAGGATTGGTTTCCAGTAAAAGCTTTCCATTCACCTTTGGAACTTTTTGTAGAAAAGCCTTTGACCTTGAGCAGTCACCTCCTAGGTCATTGTATTTTCTGGAAAAAGGATCGGTAAGGGTGTATAGCGCGATCCCTTTTTCTTGTTTATCGGCTAAGCCCATATTGTCTAAATCAATATTCATTTTTGAGTAATCGAAATTATCGCGACGGCTAATTTTTAAGCCATTGGCAATCAGTCGGTAGTAAGCACTAACTAATTCTTGATTATTTACAGTGCTGATATCGAAGGTGTCAATAACGGCAACGGTCACCCCGTTACGATCCATAGAATTCCAGTTGACTCTACGCATTTTATAGATGTTTTGTAAATCTAACTTAGATGGTTTTTTTAGGAACTTTTCTGTTAGCAGATCATCTCCCATCTGAGTGGTTGCGTAAATAAAACTTTTTACAAAATCCATTTCTTTGCTGGTTACCTGCGAAAGAGCAGCTTCCACTTCCGCTGTTTTCATTCTACCCAGGTTAATGTATTTACGATAAGTGAGGGCCAGGTGAAATAATCTTCCATTGTCCGATTCAAAGTTGATTTCAGGTGGAGGTGGGGGAGTGGTTGGATCAGGTTGTTGTTTTGTGGTTGCGTTCTCAGAAGGCCCAGTAGTGGTTGCGGAATCTGATTTTGGATCTGTCTTACAAGCGAAAAAAATAATGGTAAGTAGAAGTCCTAAGAAGAATTTATTTTTCATGTGAATTTTATTAATCGTAGAATAGAAATATGCAGTGTTGCTAAATTCAAATTCAATGCCCACATTGATAGCTTCCAATGGGAGAGCCATCCGGCATTTTTGCAGCCTCCGGCAAAGTTAATTCTTTTGGGTTATTCCAGAAGCGACTTATCTCAGAAAGAGCATAGAGCAAGTGTGCTTTTTGAGATTCGTCAGCGGAGGTGATAGCCGTCATCATCCACTCTTGGAGCTCTTTTATTTTGGCGAAAGCAATGGCACGGACCTGAACAGAAGTTTTTTTATTAATTGACAATCGCATGAGTTCATGAATAACTAACTGATCTGTAATTCTACTGATCTCACCATTCAAGTCATTTCCTCTTTCTGTTTTCCATGTTTTATTGATAAGCGCTTCAATGACAGATTCTAAAGAAGGAAGTGTTCTTATGTAAGCATGTTGTTGGACTAGTCTTGCAGCTCTTTCTGGATGTAGTAAAACATGAATGCTATGCCGCGCCGCGCTCTCCGCCGCAGTCAGTGGATCAAAGGTGAGCCCAGTCTTAGAAGCAAAACTTTCTCTAGATCTATAACTTGAAAATGTTTTTGGTGGAATGCTACGTAAGATATTTTCCGGAAGGGAAAGTGTATTAGAACTTATTGTTTCTAACAATGCATCTACAGCTTTGCTTTGTTCTTTTGTAGGAACGAACTTTGGCCCCTTTTGGCCGTCGCCTCTATTGTTGTAACTGTAGTTCATACCGCCAATTAATTTAGCTACAGCTTCTACTTGATAACGATGTCCGAAGTACAAAGGAGCCAGCACTTCCTCCAAGTCCGACATAGCTGTATTTGCTGGAATGTTATTTTCGCCAAAGCGAGACAACGCGTTTGAACGTAACTTCAGTAAACGATCTAGTTCTGCTACTGCATCTCCACCGTTGTCCCAAAGATGTGCGTAAGGATGTGCCCCGCCTTGTGGTCTTGCATCTTCATCGCTGATGAATTGTAACCCCATTGTTATATTTTCTTCAATGATCTTATTCAGCGCTTCTTCTTCATTAGCTTCTTTTGGGAAATCCTGATAACCGTAGAGAATAGTCCGTTTATCCCATTCCCCAATTTTGTCATCGTAAGCTTTTGAAAAATCTAATGATCGATCTTCCCTCATAGTAATATAAGGATGCGGATAATCCATGACAGATGATCGATTGTTTACGCTTGCTGCAAAATTGTGTGTAAGCCCTAAAGTATGCCCAACTTCATGTGCAGACAATTGCCGCAAACGGGCCAGTGCCATCTCTTCCATTTCTTTAGAAACTGTTTTTCCATTTTCATAAGGAGCTAGTAAACCTTGTGCAATCAGGAAGTCCTGACGCACCCGCAAAGAGCCAAGACTAACATGGCCTTTGATAATTTCACCGGTACGCGGATCAGAAACGGAGTTGCCATAAGACCAACCTCTGGTAGAGCGATGTACCCACTGAATGACATTGTAACGGATATCCATAGGGTCTGCTCCTTCCGGCAAAATCTCTACGCGATAAGCATTTTTAAATCCTGCTGCTTCAAAAGCCTGAGTCCACCAACGTGCGCCGTCCAGCAGTGCAGAGCGTACAGGTTCAGGCGCACCTCGGTCCAGATAGTAGACAATTGGTTCAATGACTTCGCTCATCTCTGCCTCTGGGTTTTTCTTCTCTAGTCGATGACGATTGATGTATTTTTTTTCTAAAGGTTCTCCGATGGGAGTGGCATAGTCGTAAAAAGTAATTCCGAAAAAGCCAGAGCGTGGATCTAATTTGCGAGGCTCATAATTATCATCGGGCAACTCTACGAAGGAATGTCTTTGTCGAACAGTCAAAGCCTCTGGTGTGGGAACGACAGATCTAATCTCGCTTCCCTTCGGTTGTCCGGTGAAGGTAAGTAGGGCTTCAAACTCCGTATTCTTAGGAAAGCTTTTGCACATGGGGAGGTAGACGGTTGAGCGGCTTTTGTCTAGTTTGTAAGTGCCTTGTTTTTTTCTAGCTAAAGTCTGAGTCACCTTTTGTGCATCGTTCATAATGAAGGAGGTAGCATCGACAATAAGCTTCCCCTTTTTTTCTTCTTTGATGTCGAAACCCCAGAGAACCGATTTTGCAAAAGCTTCTTCCACAGACTTTCTTTCGTCCTCGTTATCACTGATGGCGCGGTACTTATAATTGGATTGAATGAGTAAAAGCTTAGGACCACTTCTTACAAAGCGAACGACTCTATTTTGTCCAAGTTTTCCTCTGTCCAGACCAATGTCATTGGAGCCAACGCCAGCGGGGAGAGAGTTGACGTAGAGGAATTCGCTATCTAGTTTATCAACTTCCAGCCAGACTTTGCCTGTCTTTTTTTCGTAGTAGAAATTGAAGAAGCCTTCTGTTTTTTCTTTATTGGAGAAGAAGTCGATTGAGGGTTTTTGGATATTTGGAGCTTTTGCGGGTTCTGTACTTTTGCAGGAGGCGCAGAGAAGAACGAGTAATAGTAGGCAGTAATTTAGTTTCATGGTATTGGTTGAGTTTTTAATTCAATTCTTTTAGAAAACGCTTTGCTTTTACCACAAGAACACAAAGCAATTTTTTGAGGTTTACGATACAATTAGTTTTTCCTTTGAGAAGAAGAAAGATATAGGCAGTATAAAAAGTTATAAAAAATTAGCTATGCTACTGTAATTTGCACAAGGCGAAAAATTACTTCAGCATCGCTTTTAAATTCTTAATATCTAGTAAATAAATTCCACCAGCCCAGCTAAGTAATAACAAAGTGTTTACAATCAGTTTGATAACTAAAGTCCATTCCATTGCAGTGGCTAAAGTATTACTTATAAAATAGACCAAAACAGAAGATCCGATATACAGTATCATCTTTCCGATTGGATAATCTACAGGGAAGTATTTTTGGCCAAGAACATAACTTAGGACAACCATCGAGCTGTAACAGGCCAGTGCTCCCCATGCCCCACCGATGTATCCGATGCGAGGAATCAGTAGGAAATTTAGCACAAGGGTAATGGCTACGCCAGTCAGGGAAATGTAAGCTCCAAACTTGGTACGATCCGTCAGTTTGTACCAAATTGAAAAATTATAATAAATCCCCAACATCAAAAAAGCAATCAGCAAAATAGGAACAATAGACAAACCTTCCCAAAATTTATCATTAATAAAATAACGTACGATATCGATATAAGACATGATGCCGAGAAAAGCGAAGCATCCAACAAGGGTAAAAGCCTGGGCTACCTGTGCATAAGTTTCTTTAGCATCGGAGCGATCTGCATTTCTGAAAAAGAATGGTTCAGCGGCATAGTTGAAGGCTTGGGTAAATAAGCTCATAAGTATGGCAATCTTGTAGCAAGCGCCATATATTCCTACTTGTTCCATGTTTACTTTGTCGCTGTATGGAAGTAGAAATTTAATTAATGGAAGACTGATGAGCTGATTAATAACAGAGGCGAGGCCAACTATTACTAGGGGCGCAGCATACCACATCATTTTTTTCCAAAGATCATTGTCAAAAGTAAATCGCAGATGTCTGAACTCTGGTAGCATTAATAAAAGAACGGAAGCACTTCCAATCAGATTGGCTACAAAAATATAGGTGATTCTGTTTTCTTCATGGAAGAAATCCTTAATACTGCTGAAACCCTGTTCAATCAACCAGGGACAAATTTCTAAAAAGAAAAAGATGAAAAAGATGTTTACGATTATCCCCAGCGTTTTCAATATCGCAAAGCGAATAGGACGATTCTCTAATCGTAACCGAGCAAATAGAATAGCAGCCAAGGCATCAAAGGCTATGATGAAAATAAACCAAATGACATAGTCTCGATTGTCGGGATACTCTAATAGGTTAGCTAAGTTCTGAGAAAATAACAATAGTATTACAACAAGCGAAAAAGTACTTACGATCAGTGACCACATGGCTGTGGAAAAAACCCGTTCTCTGTTTTCAGCTAAGTTGCCAAAGCGAAAAAAGGTCGTTTCCATTCTGTAAGTAAACAAGACCATCAACAAACCTGCATAGACATACATCTCTGATACTACGCCGTATTGTCCCTTTAGGAAAACGGTTGTCAGATACGGCGTAAGTATCACATAATTGAGCAAACGACTCAAGATGCTACTTGTCCCGTAAATGGCGGTTTCGCTGGCCAGTTTTTTTAGCATGTGCTAGTGAGGAAGTTTATGTCAGAAACTAAATAAATTTCGTGGGCGCAAATGTACGTAAGTAAATGCTTTAAGTAATTGTTTTATAGAACATTCTGTTCATACATATCGTATGCAAAGCGTGAACTTTTGCAAATAAATTGTACTTTTGCGCCACTGAAAATCAATATTAAGGACCATCAAAAACAACAATAGTTTTCTTATGATAAATGTATCGCTCCTCAGTAAAATATGTAAAACACCTGGCGCTCCAGGCTTTGAACAACGTATCAGAGAATTGGTCATTAAAGAAGTAACGCCACTGGTAGATGAAGTGAGTATAGACCCAATGGGGAATGTAATTGCTGTGAAAAAAGGGAAAGAAGACAAGCGGGTGATGATTGCTGCGCACATGGATGAAATTGGATTTATTGTTACACATATTGACGACGATGGTTTCATTCGCTTTCACACACTGGGAGGTTTTGATCCAAAAACATTGACTTCGCAACGGGTCATCATTCATGGAAAAAAAGACATCATTGGCGTGATGGGTTGCAAGCCTATCCATCTGATGAAACCAGAGGAGCGTACGAAAGCGATGCCGATAGAAGAATACTACATTGATACTGGTCGGCCGAAAGCAGAGTTGGAGAAATTGGTAGAAGTAGGAGATTCCATTACCAGAGAGCGTGAGCTTATCGAAATGGGCGAGTGTATCAACTCCAAATCTATGGATAATCGTGTATCCGTATTTATATTGTTAGAAATGTTCCGAGAGTTGAAAAAGAAAAAAGTGCCTTATGATATTTATGGCGTTTTCACGGTTCAGGAGGAGGTTGGTTTGAGAGGTGCTATTAGCTCTGCACATTTAATTGACCCTGACTTTGGTTTTGGTTTAGATGTTACTATTGCATTTGATGTGCCTGGAGCGAATGCTCATGAGCGTGTCACTCGACTCAACCATGGAGCAGCGATTAAGATCATTGATGGAATGTCTATTTGTGATTACAGAATGGTTCGTTATCTAAAACAATTAGCTGATAAAAAGAAGATCACTTGGCAGTCAGAAATCCTTCCTCGAGGAGGAACAGACACTGCTGGTATTCAACGCTATGGTAAGAGCGGTTGCATCACTGGAGCGATTTCTATTCCACTAAGAAACATGCATCAGACGATAGAAATGGCGCATAAGAATGACATCCGTAGTTGTATTGATTTACTAAAAGAGGGAGCTACGAATTTGCATAAATACGACTGGAGTTTTCGATAGATTTTTAAAATGATTAACTTTTGACTGCGCTTGGTATGTACTAGTTTTTGCTAGCGTTACGATCTGGAGCAGTCTGGGGTTTGTGGGAGAGCTACTGTTCGTAAAGCGACTTGAAATAAAGGACATCGATCACTACACTTCTAGCCAAAGAATCAAGTGAATTACAGATCTAGAAATTGATCGCTATTCACGCATTAAAAAAGGCTATCTCACTAAGGTTACCATTCCAACCTCTTCTACTTCTCTGCCACTCCTTTGTCGCACCCAAATTCGATAGGTGTAAACGCCCATTGGATACTCTCTAAAACCTTTACGTCCGTTCCAGCCAACCTTAATATCATCTGTTTCAAAAATTTGCTGGCCCCAACGATCGTAGATCGTCATTCGATATTCAGCAGATTCTCCGAAAATAAGAAGAGGACGAAACTCATAATTAACCCCAGCAGGAGCAAAAGCGTTAGGTGCCAGTATACCGGTCGGTTGTTCTATACAAAAAGTATTGGATTGAGTATTTATGGTTTCTTCGGCAGCTCCGTTGAGCGAAACGGCTGATGTTGCTACGACTCGGTAGCAGATTTCTGCATCTGAAGATTCTGTAGGGTCTACGGGGTCTGAAATTTCAAATACATCAGAATCAACAATACCAATAGACTCCGATCCTGTGCTTGTCAAACGAAAGACTTCATATTGACTGACCGTTGCGTTTTCTAATGTAAAAGGAGTCCAGCTTAGATTATTTTGTAGGTTATCAGAGGATTGCCCTACTAGATGTATACTGACGCCTGTGTTGGATTCTTTGGTTTCACCACATTGGTCAGTTGTATTCACTTTGTAGTAAATAGGGCCAGTATCAGCGGGTGTATTTACATCAGTGTAATTATTGTTTAACGGAAGCGAAATAGGTGGAGCGGAAGATTCTATAATTGTAAAAGCATTGTTATCCAGAGAAGAAGAAATGGAATAATCACTCAATTCGGCATCCTGATTCCATTGCCAGGTCACAACGGGCTGGTTGTTATTATTGATGCTAACATTCTTCATTTCGAGGAAACGAACATCAGCGATGATGTCTACGCTTAAGCAAATTTCATTAGAAGTAGAACTAGCACCAGAAATTGCATCGTAGCTTTCCAGAAAAAAACAATAGTTCTTTTCATCTAATAAATCAGGGATGACCGCACTGGTATCTGTTCCGTTCAAGGTTTCTAACAATATGGGCACGTCTCCATCAATAGATGCCCAAACTTCCTGTTTTTCAATAGCTGACCAGCCTATATAGCGTTCCCAATTTAAATAAATGCTCTGCTCACAACTTTCTATTTCACCTGAAAGGAAAACAGTCTTGTGAGGATTTATGAGTAAACTGGTATTGCCGCAAGCATCCAAAGCAATGACAAAGTAGTTCTCTGATTGCATATTTGGATTAGCATTCAAATCTGTATAGCTAAGGTTAGTCACCGTGTCAATTGGGACTGTTCCAATTTCCGTAGTACGGTAAATGATATAACCAATTACTTCAGGTGAAGGACTGGCAGACCATTCTAACAATACTTCTCCGTTTTCTATATCTATAAAAACAATCGAACTTTCATCAGGTGGATTGCTATCCAACGTATCTGAAGTGATTATGGGTTCTCCAGGACAATTGGCGTCTGTTGTCATGTAATAATACCAAGTTGTATTATTTGCACTGTCGTGAAAGTAAGAGTCCTCCGTGCTATTTGTGATATTGGTTATGATGGAGTAGGGCCCATTAAAAGAAGTACTTCCGTAAATAACGTAGCTATTGAAAGGGCCACAAGTATTGATTGGTATATCCCATACCAGCGTATCACTTTTTACGCAAAGTAAGTCAGGCGCTTCCACTTGTGCGGATCCGGATTGTGAAATAAAGACGAGAAATAAGAAAAGGAAAAAATTTTTCAAGTTGTGTATGTTCGTTAATTGGTCACCTAGAATTGTAAAATGGTTGAACGAGTGAAGCATTTAAAATAGATCTGTTTTGCAAAACACTGTGAATCACGAGTCTCCCCTTCGGCCTCTGCGCCTTTGTGAGACCTTCTCCCCAGTTTATTCACTGCCTCTAAAAACAGGTCTGTAACCGAAATATTGTGCAATCAGATACTTCATCAAAGGTAAAGACCCTTGAATTGCACCAAATGCTTCATTCTCAATAGGGAAACAACAAAATAGGTTAATTGTTAGCTGTGCAAAAGGAAAAATTTACTTGTTGGTTTTATGTCTCAATAGCAGGAGTTCTTCAATAATTGATAGTAGAATTGAATGAGTTTCTTATAATCTTCTACTCCAATTCGTTCGTCAATACCATGAATTCGATTGAGGTCTTCCAGATTCGTTTGCAGAGGCATGAAGCGATAAATATCTTTTGCAACAGCCTCATAATGTCTGCTGTCTGTAGCTGCGATGACTAAGGCGGGTGCAATTACGCCTTCAGGGAAAAGCTCCTGCGCTGTTTTTTGAATGGCATTGAAACCAAAAGATTCAACGGAAGATACTTTGGAAGGATTACTGGAGAAGGCTGCCTCGCTAGTACTGATTTTTATACGGTCGTCGGCTATAACTTCTTTCAGTCGCTGCTGAATACTTTCAACTGTTTCGCCAGGAATAATTCGGAAGTTGATTGTCACACTAGCCGTAGTAGGCAGGACATTATCTTTGATACCTGCTTGCAAAATAGTAGGAGCCATTGTGGTTCTAACCGTTGCATTTGCAGAAGCTTGTTTACTAAGTTGATTGATTAGGATATTTTCAAAAAACCAAGTATTAGCAAAAATAACTTTGTAGGGCAAGGACATCTCAGGGCCGACATGATCGAATAACGTTTCTGTTGGACCTGAAATACTTGCGGGAAACGGATTGTCTTCCAAGGTTTGTAAAGTTTTTGAAAGAAGTCCTATAGCTGTTTCTCCAGGAGGCATGGAAGAGTGACCTCCATGTTCTATAGTAGCAGTGAGGGTCATACTTGCGTAGCCCTTTTCAGCAATACCAATTAACGTGGCAGGTTTACTCAAACCAGGGAGTGCGTTTTCCAAAACAACTAAACCTTCGTCCAGAACATACTCAAATTGGATTCCTTGATTTTCAAACTGTTTGGCAATAGCTTTAGCCCCTTGTCTACCTCCAACTTCTTCGTCATGACCAAAGGCAAGATAAAGCCCACGCTCTGGTTGGTAATCTTCTTCTAACAATACATTTACAGCTTCTAGAACTCCTAGGATATTTACCTTGTCATCCAGCGCCCCACGTCCCCAGATAAAGCCATCTTTGATTTTTCCGCTGTAGGGAGGCTCGGTCCAGCGCTGTAGACTTTCGCCTTCTACTGGTACGACATCTATGTGTCCGAGTATTAGGATTGGATCAAGTTTGGGATTGGTTCCAGGCCATTTATAAGTAAGGCTGTAGTCATTAATAACTTTCTTTTCCAAAAGAGAATCAACCAGTGGGAAGTTTTCTTTTAGATAATTTTTAAAGTCAATAAAAGCGGCGGTGTCTATGTGTGTTTCGTAGGAAACCGTCGGAATCTGAATGACCTCAGAAAGTCGCTTGACCGCTGCATCAGAAATGGTTTTGGCAGCGACCGACTGAACGGGAAGCTGCCGCGAACTGAATTGAATGGTATTAAAAGTAAACGCTCCGATGAGTACAACTACTACTAATAAAAAAGCCTGGAAGAGCAGTCGGCGTATCTTTTTGAACATAGGGTGAATTGTAAGACGCTTTGGTTTCTGTTATTCTGTAAAGATAGAACACTTGATTAAATAAAAATGGAATAGAATTTAATCAAGTGCTCTTCTTGCGAATCCTTAGGACGTGTGTATATTGTTATTTTCTAGTAACCTCAGTAAGTATTCGCCATAGCCACTTTTGATGTACTTATGCCCAAGGCGTTCTAACTGTGCTGCATCTATGAAGCCCATCTCCCAAGCTATCTCTTCTATACAACCGATTTTAAGCCCTTGCCGCTCTTCGATAACCTCGATGAACTGCCCAGCTTGGATCAAAGACTTATGTGTACCTGTATCTAACCAAGCAATCCCACGACCTAGAACACCAACCTGGAGCGTTCCCATGTTCAAGTAATGTTTATTGACATCAGTGATTTCATATTCTCCTCTGGGACTTGGTTCTAGATTCTTTGCGACCTCTACTACACTGTTGTCATAAAAATATAAACCAGGTACCGCATAGTTGGATTTTGGTTTCTCTGGTTTTTCCTCTATAGAAAGTGCTTTGAAGTTTTTATCAAATTCTACCACACCATATCGCTCTGGATCAGCTACCTGATAAGCGAATACGACACCACCCTTTGGGTCGGCAGAACCTTGCAATAACTCCTTCAAACCATTTCCATGAAAAATATTATCTCCTAGAATTAAAGCTACAGAATCATCACCAATGAATTCTTCTCCAAGGACAAATGCCTGGGCCAATCCATTTGGATCATGTTGCACTTTGTAGGAAAATGAGCAACCAATTTCGCTACCATCTCCCAATAGTTTTTGGAAATTTGGTAAATCCGAGGGAGTAGATATAATTAATATCTCCCGAATGCCCGCACTCATCAAACTAGAGAGTGGATAATAGATCATCGGTTTATCGTAAACAGGCATCATTTGTTTACTCACAGCAAGGGTGAGTGGATAGAGCCTGGTACCAAGTCCACCGGCTAAGATTATTCCTTTCATAATAGTAAAATTGTCGTTATTGATGAATGCACGGTAGTTTCTTCCCGTGGTTTTCTACAATTCTAACGTGGTAAATATAATGGAAGTTACCAGACTATGATAGGATGGCTAAGAAATGTTATGAATGGAAAATAAATTGGATTAAACTACGATCTATTGAGAAAAGGGGTGAAAGGTCAGTAATATTAGGGAGGGGTGAACATGATGTTACTCTGCCATTTCCAGCTCTTGTTTTAGTCGTTTTATTCTAAGGATTAGTTCGTTTGGTTTGAATGGCTTGGCAATGAAATCATTGGCTCCCAAGCGGAAGGCTTCAAGAACAGTGGCGTCATCGTCTAAAGCAGAGATGACAATTATAGGAACTTTACTATTGAGTTTAGTTCGGACATGCTCGATGAGTTGTAAACCTGTGATGTAAGGCATCATAATATCGGCTACAATCAAATCAGGCATCTCTTGTTGTAGAATATCGAGTGCCTGTCTGCCGTCCTCGGCTAGCACAGAAGTAAACCCGTGTTTGCGAAGACGAAACTCAAGTGCCGTCAGCATAATTTCTTCGTCTTCGCAAATCAGGATTTTCATATTTAGGAGTGTTTATGAGCTTATTGTTAGTGAAGATATATTTAGATAATTAAATATATGTTTAAAGTACCTTAAGTGCAATACTTTTGTATACTTACTTAGAGACTTCTATTTACAATTCTTCAAATATCTTTTTCAATTCTACCAATACAGGTGCTGAAGTTGTTTCCAGAACCTCAATCAGCTCGTTTACTCTGTCAGTGCCTTCTTGTGTTTTACCAATCGTCTCTAATTCTTTATTTGCGTTGGTCATAGCGTCATTACCAACGAAAGAGAGAGTGGACTTCATTTTATGACTAACAGAAGCCAACTGCTCCCAGTCATTTGCAGAGGCCACTTCGCGCATCTTTATCACTTCCTGAGGAATTTCATCCAGCAGCATTTCGAGCATTGTTTTTTTCATGTCCGCATCGCCATCAGCCATCATGTCCATGTAATCTAGGTTGATGACAGAGGAGCTATCGGTTGGTGTTGTTTTGTTGTTGAACATATTTTGCAATTTTATTAAATAGTTGTTGTGGATCGAATGGCTTTAAAACAAAATCATCCATCCCCAGTTCTTTATATTTTTCATCTTTAGAGACGTGCGCATGAGCAGTCATAGCTAATATAGGAATACGGCCTTTCTCCGGTGGGAGTTTCGTTCTGATGTAATTAGTCGCTTCCTGACCATCCATGATTGGCATCTGAATATCCATTAAGATAATATCGTAGTCATTTTTGGAAACCAGGTCGACTGCAATTTGGCCATTATCGGCAACTGTGATATTGATATTTTCCCACTGCTTTTTCAAGGTCTTGGTAGCTACAATTTGATTCATCTTATGGTCTTCTACCAATAGTAGATTAAGTTCTCTTTCCAAAAGGAATTTAGAAACTTCTACTTGCTTACTACCATTGTCTACTGGTTTTTCTCCTTTTTCAAAAACAAGATCGAAGGAGAATGTAGAACCTACACCAAGTTCACTTTCCAACTGTATTTTTCCACCTTGTTGTTCTACCAAGTTTTTAGAGATAGAAAGCCCCAGACCGGTTCCTTCGTAAATTCTATCTTTCGATCGAACTCTGGTGAAAGTATCAAATACAGCGTGCAGCTTATCCGCTGGAATACCTATCCCCGTATCTTCTACTTCAAATTTTAAATGAATGGTACTATCGTTTTCATTCAGATTTTTTACGCGAAGTTTCACATGTCCAAAGTCCGTAAACTTCACACCATTTCCTACGAGATTATAAAGTATCTGATTGAGTCGAAGCTTATCTCCCTTGAGATATTTACAAATACCATCTTCTATATCGACTTCAAAATAAATATCCTTTTCCTTAAACTTATACTGCATCACATTCGACAAGTTTTTCAAAAGCATAAACAAGTCGAAATCTTTATATTCAAATTCTATCTTACCATTTTCTAGTGTAGAAATTTCAAGGATATCGTTTATGATACCTAGTAAGATTTCAGAGGATTGCTTGATAGAGCTGATGTAATTAAACTGCTCATCGTCGAGATCCGTCTTTATGACTAGGTTACTCATCCCGAGAACAGCATTCATCGGCGTACGCATCTCGTGACTAATGCTGGCGATGAATTGTTCCTTCATCTTAGCAGATTGCTGAGCAAGGTCACGTGCTTTGATCAACTCCTCGGTTTGCTTGCGCTCTGTGATGTCTCTTATGATACAGGTGTACCCTTGAAAACCTTCTTTCTCTAATTTGTTAGCTGTGATCAAACAGGATTTGTGATCTCCCGATTTTTGTTCTATTTCAATTTCAAAATCTTGTACTGCATTGTTCTGAGCCAGTGTTTCTAAAAAGGAGACTTTACGAGTAGCTGGCTTGTAGTAATCGTGGATATACATTCCTCTGAGTTCTTGTGAGGAAAATCCGAAGATACCAGTAGTAGCATCGTTGAAATCAATAATTTTTCCTTCGTTGTCACAAACGTATATGGCATCCTTCGAACGGGTGAAAATCTCCTGATATCTTTCCTGACTTTTTACCATTTCCTTCTCCGCCATTTTCCGCTCTGTGATGTCCTGAATAATACCGTTTAGGACCATTTGATTTTGTGTATTCCTACTGATGGTACATTGGATAAACGCTGAACGATGCTCTCCATTGACCGTTCTAAATTGTATATCTCTTTTGAGGCTTTTATTATTGGCTGCTTCCAGGTGTACACTGTCGAAAATTCGGAGTGGCGAATTTAAGTCCATCAATTCTGTTTTTGTAATAATGGACTTTCGTTCGGTAATACCGAACATTCTGAAAATTTCATTAGAAGCGACGAACTGTTCTGTTTCAAAATTATATTCCCAGTTTCCAATCTTAGCTACTCGCTGGGTTTCCTCCAGTCTTTTCAAAACCAAACTTCTTTCAACGGAAAAACGCAAAGATTTAGAAAGTTGATCTGCGTCGAAAGCGCCCTTGATTAGAAAATCCTGAGCACCGGCTTTAACGGCATTTATACCAAGCCTTTTATCATCAAGGCCGGTAAGTACGATTACATTATTGTCTGGGAATTGCTTCAATAAGATTTCGAGTGTATCGAAACCACGACTATCAGGTAAAGTAAGGTCTAGTAGAATGGCAGCATAATCATCTGATTCTTTTAATGCTGCAAGACCGTCGGCAAGGGTTGTTTTATTATTGATTTGACAATTATCAATGTCTGATTCCAATAGTAGGATTTCTACCAGTCGTGCGTCACCGGGGTTATCTTCTATCAGTAAAATCTTATTGTGCGTTTCGATGTTAGACATGTTGTCGATTGCTACATCAGCTGTACTTATCTGCCCTTTTGTAATCATGTGATTTTCCGCTTTAGCCTATTGAATAAATAGATAGTATTAGCTATAAAAGGGGGAAAGAGATAGCCATTTTTTTATGAGTAAAAACGACTAATGTTGTTAGCTACGTGGTAAAAATACAAATGTTGCGCCATCTTTAGAAACAACAAAAAGGCATAGCTGCTGATCTGCGGGTTTATAAATTTTTTTAAAATCTTCTACCTTCTCATTCTGGATAATTTGCTTGGCGACAAACTCTTCTAAAGTAGAAGCATTGATGCCCCAATCCATCGAAAGACCTTCATGTTCTTTGAGGGAAATTCCAAGTTCTATTTCTTCTTTGTGCAAAACGAATATTGGATAGGAAGAAACATCTTCTGTAACTATGGTATCGCTGGCCTTTCCCATCAATTTCATGAAAGGCTCTAGTTCTTGTTTGAGTTTTTGATATTGCTGTTCTTGCTCTTGCATGTTTTTTTGTTTAATTGGCTTCAATTTGCCATTCTGTTTCAGGGAGTAATTCTAATAGGGCTACATTTTCTACGTGGTGTGTATGTGGGAACATATCTACAGGACGAACCTTAGTCACTTTGTATTTTGCTTTAAGCAATAATAGGTCACGAGCTTGCGTAGCTGGGTTGCAACTCACGTAGACAATCTTAGGAGCAGCTAAGGCTAACAATGTTTGCACGACCTTCGGATGCATACCTGCCCTGGGCGGGTCTGTAATGACCATGTCTGGTTTTCCATGCTTTTCAGAAAACTCGTCGGTTAAAATGTCTTTCACATCGCCAGCATAAAAAACAGCATTGTCTATATTGTTTCGCTCCTGATTAAGTTTAGCATCATCAATGGCTGCTGCTACTTCTTCTATGCCTACTACTTGTTTGCAATCCTCTGCTACATATAGTGCAATACTACCGATACCAGTATACAAATCATATACATTTTCTGAACCGTTTAACTGAGCAAATTCCTTCACCACATCGAATAGACGAACAGCCTGTTTTGTATTGGTTTGGAAAAAAGATTTGGGACCGATTTGAAAGTTAATATCTCCAAGGTTTTCCGTAATGAAAGATTGGCCGCTATAGCAAACGATATCAAGATCCAGAATGAAGTCGTTCACCTTTGTATTGACACAATAGTTTAAAGAAGTAATTTGAGGAAACTGAGATTTAATCTCATCCAGATAATTACTGATTTTTTCGATGTCGCCTCCGTTCACTACTACGATGACCATGATTTCGCCCAGCTCTGTGGTACGGATAATTATATTTCTGAGAAAACCTAGATTCGTTCTTGGGTTGTAGAAAGGGAGTCCTTGTTCAATCCCAATGGCTTTGGCCGCCAGCCTTAGATCATTAGAAATACCACCTTGTAGATAGCAATGCTTTATGTCGATCATTTTATCAAAGGCTCCCGCTTTGTGAAAACCTAAGACGTCTTCTACATTAGAGACATCCGTTCCGATTTCAGCTTCAGTAAGCCATCGTTTATTGCAGTAGGTGAATTCTAGTTTGTTTCTGTAGTACTGTGTTTCAGGGGCGCCGAGTATAGGTTGAAAGAGATTGACATCCACTTTCCCGATTCTGCGGAGCGCATCTTTGACTTGTGTCTCTTTGTATTTGAGTTGACCTTCGTAACTAAGGTCCTGCCACTTACAGCCTCCACAAATATCAAAGTGTTGACAAAAGGGTTCGACTCGCTCAGGAGATGTCTTCTGAAAGTTTTTTACTCGCCCTTGTGCGACTCCTTTTCTCTTTTTCAAAACCAAAACATCTACGACATCACCTGGCACACCTCCTTCTACAAAGAAGACTTCTCCCTCTTCGTTGCGACCTACTGCTTTTCCTTTGTCTGCGATCCCTGAAAGGCTAACACCTTCTACGATCCGCTGTTTTCTTTTTCTTCTTGACATATATTTATTTTGGATTTTTTCTAAAGAATGTGAGCTTTAAAAGAAGTGTGAATTTTTTGGATGACACAGGTTTTGACGGATTGTGTTTTTACGTTTCTTTTTAGAATTGAACAGTTGTGTTTTTAAAAAAACCGATATCAGCGAAAATCCAAAAAGTCAGTGTCATCTGTGTTCCTCCTCCTCACAAGCTTATCTCGTCAACACAATATAATCCCTGATCAACGTTTTCAAAAATTCGATCTTGTTTTTCGGAATATCCGTAATTTGTAGAATACCTCCGAGGCGTTTTGTTAAATCGTTGATCACTTCTTTGTGTGCTTCGTTCCTGTGTTTTTGATAGCGGGAAATTACTGTTTTGATTAACAACATATCCTGCTCGCTGAGTTGTCTGACTTCTGGATAGGAAGGCTCGTAATCATCCAGCGTGTTTATTTTTAAAATATCTTCTAAACGAAATCTAAAGTTAAAGCGAACCCTGATGACAGTGGTGTTGGCCGTCATATCACCCAGTCGCTGACTATTCACGGTGGAACTAATTAGTAATGCCGCAATGATTCCAAAGGACAATAGAAAATCAATAATCAGAAAGACAGCTCTCAGCAAGTAATCCACTAAGCTAGGTTCTTCACCATCCAACCGAACCACTTTTATCCCCATTGCTTTTTTACCCCAGCTCTGTCCATCCGCAGCTACTTCGGAGATCAACTGATAAGCGATTAGCAAACCAACGGGTAAGAGATAGACAATCAATTGACCACTCAATCCAGAATCTAGAATAGAACCGCCCAATTGAGAAAACAAAGCGATGAAAACAATCAAATAAGAAGACCACACGACCAAGACATCAATAACGAAAGCCAAAATGCGTTCCCTTAAAGTGGCCAATTCGTACTCTATTGTTACGTTCTGAGTGGTGGTAATATCTATGGTTTGCATTTACGCTTATATTAGACTTTATATCTGATTGTAAAATACTATATTTGTCGTCGGTCAAAACTAAAAGCACAATTTTTTCTCATGCGTGAAACGGGATTTATAAAGCAAAATAAAGACAAGTGGGCAGCATTTGAAAAAATTCTGGAGCACAAAGATAAAGACCCGGACAAACTAAACGAACTCTTTGTCCAAATAACAGACGATCTTTCCTATTCACGGACGTTCTACCCCAATCGCTCTGTTCGAGTATACCTAAATAATCTCGCTCAAAAGATTTTCTACAGTATTTACAAAAACAAAAAGAACAACAGTAGTCGACTCCTTACCTTTTGGACGGATGAACTCCCACAATTGGTTTATGAAGCGCGTAAGGAATTTCGATTAGCTCTAGCGCTTTTTGTTCTGGCATTTGCCATTGGCGCATTGTCTTCAGCAATGGATCCTGACTTTCCACGAATCATCCTTGGAGATGCTTATGTAGATATGACCATAGAGAACATTGAATCAGGTGATCCAATGGCTGTCTACAAACAAAAAGGTGCCTTCGGAATGTCACTCGGTATTACTGCCAATAATCTATTTGTTGCTTTTTTGACTTTTGTACTCGGAGCTATCTATGCAATTGGAACTGCTGCTGTGATGATTAGCAATGGGGTGATGGTTGGTGCCTTCCAATATTTCTTTATAGAAAAAGGTCTGTTTTGGGAATCCTTTCTAACGATATGGACGCATGGAACACTAGAGATTTCTGCGATCATTATTGCAGGAGCTGCTGGCTTTACGATGGGCAAAGGATTGGTCTTCCCTGGTACGCTTACTCGTTTGCAAGCTTTTCAGATATCTGCCCGTCGGGGATTAAAAATAATGATTGGTATTGCGCCGATCATTATTCTAGCAGGATTCATCGAAGGTTTTCTTACTCGCTTTACAGGGACGCCCGATTTGGTTAGAGGCTTGTTCATTCTAATTTGTCTATTGTTTGTATTAGGCTACTATGTTTGGTATCCAAGGATGTTGGCTTCGATTGGTTTCAAAGCGCAAGTTCGGGACACGCGTATTCCTCCTGATTATGAACAGGACTTAAATTTTGATCGCATCAAAAGTGCTGGAGAAATATTTTCTGATGTGTTTTTATGCTATCGAAATAATTTTAGTAAAATAGGATTGACAATACTCGTAGCGGCGGCTTTGTTTTGTGGGATGGCTTATGCTTTGACTACCGGCGATGCTGGGGAGTTGTTTGTTTTTCCACCAGTATTATTTGGTTCACTAGGAGTCCTTGACCAGTTTTTTGTAAATGAAAGCATAGCCGTATTGCCAGTTATTAACATGATTATCTATAGTCTAATTATGCTGGTTACTTTTACCATATTAAGTAGGGAGACGGGAGGTTACTTGACCAATGGAATAGAAAAATATGATGGGCGGTTTTATTTAATTAGTTATGGTAAGTTGTTTGTCCTGACCGGAGTCTTACAACTATATTTTATGATTAATAATTTTACTATTGCTTTTCTGTTTTTATTTATTGCACCTGTTTTTTTCTTGTGGGCCTTTGTTAGTTTTTATGAGAATAAAGATGTTTTTTCGGCTTTCGCCAGAACGATACAATTGGTCTCTGGGAACTATGGTCGTTCATTAGGACTATTCCTGATGTTGGCCATATTGGGAATGTTGTTTTACTCTATATTAGACAGTAGTATATTATGGTTTTTTGTAGATTTTATCGGTTGGAATATTTCTTTTGAAGGAGATGGTAAAGAACAGATTGTCGCTATTCTAATTACTTTTCTAGCGATGGTTATTTTATTATTAGTAATCCCTGTTTGGCTGCTTGGCATGGGAATGCTTTATTTTACTTTAATTGAAATAAAGGAAGCTCCTTCTATTAAGGAGAAAATTAAATTTATTGGCCTCGGAAAAAGTATACAAGGTATTGCAAAAGAAGTATAATATGTCGTCTGCTCAATTATTTTTACTTGGAAGGACTTGTTTTGTTTTTTATAGAAAACAGAAAAGTACTAAAGCTATTCCTTTATTGAATAAAATGTCTTACCTCTTTCTAACAATAGTATTACTTGCTAGTTTTAATATTCAAGAAATCAATGCTCAAGAACAACTTCCTAGAGATAAATACTTTAATAAAAAAATCGAACAGCGTTCTTTTGATAAAAAGGAATGGAAGTCTCTTACTAAAGATTTAACATACGAAGAGGATGGAGCGAAAAAAGAAAGTTCTGTTCATCGAAAAGCAAACACTACTGGAGAAAGAGGAGGTGGAGAGGAGGAGGAAAAAAGAATGGTTGGCCAAATGAGTCCTTTCTGGGCGGCTGTCTTTAAATGGATGATTGTACTTTTGGCGGTAGCTATCGTTGCGGTGCTACTGTATAATGTAATCGGAAGCGGATCCATTTTTAAACCAAAAGGGAAGAAGTTTTCTCCAAAAAGCAATCCCATTTCTATAGAAAACATAGAAGCTAATATTCACGAATCCGATTTGGATCGACACATCCGAGAAGCACTTCAAGAAAAGAATTACACCCTAGCTGTCCGCTTATATTATTTAGCTATTATTAAAGAGTTGTCTTTAAATAAATTAATAAAGTGGAAACGCGACAAAACAAACAGAGACTATTTACGCGAAGTAAAATCAACGAATTTATTTAACCCATACAGAAACGCTACCCGAATTTTTGAACGCGTTTTTTATGGAGATATAAAATTGGAAGAGCAAGATTTTAAGGCGCTTAGACCGAGTTTTGATGATTTATTAAATCAGATTCGGAGTACGGAGCAGGGGTAAGAATTTTGGCAGCTTGTATTTAGCTCCATGTAGTTTACATGATACTAGGATAGCAGAAGTCGTACTGATTAAATGCAAAAAAATAAACAGAAATGAAAAGAGTAATAACAATATTAGCCATTATAGCCGCAGTAGTAGGCATCGATCAATGGACAAAAATCTGGGCCGTTGAAAATGTAAAAAATCAACCAGCTGAAGAATACCTAAATAATTTTTTCAAAATATTATATGCAGAAAATACAGGCGCATTTTTGGGTTCTGGATCAGACCTCAGTCCAACAATGAGTTTCTGGGTTCTGAAATTATTACCACTTGTAGTTTTGCTTGGTTTACTAGCTTACCTGATTTTTACGAAGGCTATGCCGCGTTTGATGACTATCGCTTTTAGTCTTGTGGTGGGAGGAGGAATCAGCAACATTGCTGACCGATTTCTGAACGATGGGCATGTCGTAGATTTTATGAATATGGGTATCGGCGATCTGCGTACGGGAATCTTTAATTTTGCAGATGTCTTTATTATGATTGGAATTGGTTTGCTGCTATTTGCACAGTTCTTTTTGAAGGAGGAAGTGGAGGTTGAATAATTTAAGAATCCTTAGATCGTAGTAGTTTCGCAGGGTATACGAACTAAGCAAACATTCAAAATTCAGTCATTCCCTTATTAAAGTACAGAACGGAACACCACTTACTTAATCTCCGTCACCATCTTCAGCATTAATTGCTCTGGCAGATTAGAACAAGTATTCTTCAGTAACTTTAATAACTTCTTTTGATCCGCAGCTCCAGTCGTTTGTTCAAACTTTGCATTTCTACAACATTCCATCGCATCTTTAAAAGCCTTGTCTGCTTCTGGAAGTAGCGCCTCAAATGCTACGGTATCATCGGAATCCAATGATTTTTTCAACTTGTTATTAATACTTACAGTATGCTCTGCGCAAGCGCAATAAGCATCAGCAAGTTTTTTATAATCTATTGAAGCTGTCTCTATGGGCTCAGCAGGTTTGGAGTCCTTGTTTTCTATAAGGCTTGAGGTGCCTTTTTTATTTGTCTTGTCTGTTGTAGTAGCATTGTTACAAGCCGTTACCAAGAACAAAGCGAAAAACAAAAGAATAGATGTACTCTTTATACTAGTAAGTTGATTTATTGCTTTTTTGAAATATTCCATGTTGTTTTAATCTTTCGAATATCTAAATGACAATTGTCGGGTAAAGATAGAAGTAATTCATAATATCCTCAAATCATTCATCTGCCTCGTACCACTCTTTGAGAACTTGCTCACCAACTTTTCCTTGCGGGGTGTAGTCCGAAGCAGGATAACCTTCGTGGCCTTTCATGTTGGGAAACCATTTCCATAAAAAACCACCAGCCCAGTATTCCTTTTTTGAAAAAACAGTGAAGAGTGCATGTAGTGCATTGGCTTGCACCTGTTCGTTGACTGGGAGCTGACGAACCTTGGCTTCCAAATCCCAAGTATTATGGGTAGCGCCATCCACGCTGAGATAACCAAACTCTGTGAAGAGTACAGGTTTCTTTGTTTTTTTATGAATGGAATGGATGCCGTCTGTATATTTTCCCCAAGCAGCAATAATACTTTTTATTGAAGGCTGTTTTTTATCTACCAGAGGGAAGTAAGCATCAATTCCGATGTAGTCTAGGTCATCCCAAAAAGTCACCTTGTCGTAGCAATCCCAATTTGAAGCGTAAGTTAATTTTCCTTTGTATTGTGCTCTGATGTCTTTGATGAGCTGTCGCCAAAATGGACTTCTTTTTTGTTCACTCATTTTAAATTCAGTGCCAATACAAAAGAGTGGCACATTCAAAGAATCTGCAATTGGAACGAAAGTCATAATGTATTTCCGATACTCTCTTTCCCAAGTCTCCCAATCTTTTTCATTGTCAAAATCATGGCCGCCGGGCCAACTGCCTGGGAAGTAGACCTGTGGTTTTAACATTACTTTTACGTTGGCTTTATTTGCGCGTTGAATGGTTTCGATTACTCCTTCTGTTCGTTCGCCCCACCATTGTCTGGGGCTGTTGAAGCGGACTTCCGTTTCGCCTTGTCGGGTGTAGGCGTATGGAATGACGGCAATCCAATTGGCGCCAACAGACTTAACCTCGGCCATTGGATCGGTAGTGAATGCTCTGGGAGGAGCAACGAAACTTAGTCCGTCAACTTCAATAGGAGAAGCTTTTATTTGTTGTTGTTCATTGTTAGTTCCCGCAGGTATGTTATTTTGGCGACAGGCCAATTGAAATAGGAGGAAAGATAAAAGCAGGATGGTTTGTTTCATAAAATTAATTTGTACGTAGAATTATGAACTCAAGAAGCTTACTATTGTTGAAATCACTGATGTGTTAAAAGTACAACAGCAAAAAGTGAAAATTACATTAATCTGAGTAATCAGCGTTTCTTTTTCATAAAAGTGTTGCGAAAAATAAAAAATAAAAAATGATCATATTACTATCACCAGCAAAGAGTTTAAATTTAGATCCCATCGAAGTCAAAAACACCTCCATGCCTAGAGCATTAAAGCAATCTGCCGAATTAGTAGATAACTTGAAAAAAACAGACTCTGAGGGGCTGAAGAAATTAATGAGTATCAGTGATAAAATTGCAGCGTTAAATGTCGCTCGTTATAAAAGCTTCACCGTTCCATTTACCAATGATAATGCAAAGCCCGCGATCTATACTTTCAATGGCGATGTTTATACTGGACTAGAGGCTGATGCTTTTAAAACTAGAGAGATAAATTTTGCACAAAAGCATATTCGCATACTCTCTGGTTTGTATGGGGTTCTTCGTCCATTGGATTTGATGCAGGCTTACCGTTTGGAAATGGGGACGAAGTTGAAAATAGGGGCTAACAAAAATCTCTATGAATTCTGGGGTGATCAAATCACAGAATGGATCAATGACGACCTGATAGAAAGCAAAAGCAAGATTGTTCTCAACCTTGCGTCCAATGAATATTTCCGCTCCGTCAAAAAAGACAAGCTAAAAGGAAAACTCGTCAATGTCCATTTTAAAGAAAATAGAAACGGTAATTACAAAGTCATTTCTTTTAATGCTAAGAAAGCCAGAGGTAGAATGGCGCACTTGATCACTAAAAACAAAATCAAGAATTTGAAAGACCTAGAAGCTTTAGATGTGAATGGTTATAAATTTAATAAGAAATTTACAGAGGATGGGGAACTGATGTTTACTTTAGAGTAGGTTGGAAACTGGCAAAAGGATCATTAGTTTCTCCAATATCTTCCGCAGTCATTCCACCTTTAACCTCCGTCATATTCAATGAAAAGCCGGCCATCTTATGTAAGGTCGAAACTTTAGCTCCTGTGGATAAGGTCTCCCAGCCTTCCCAAGTAGCACCGACGCCACCTATCGGAATAATCTGGACCCACATTTTGTAGGACATAGGTAGTCCCTCGCCGTCCATTTTCCAAAGATAGCTATCACCTGGAGTGACACCTCCGGAGTCGTAAGAGATCATCAGGTTTTTGCTACCGTCATTTTCTTCAACTAGACTTCTGCTGGTTCCTGGGTCAAAAACTTTTGCCGGAGCATTCAGCCAAAAGGAATCATTACAGAAATAATTCCATGCTGTTTGTACCAAATCGTTTGCATCATCGCCAGAAACTTCTGTTCCATTTACGAAAGCCTTTCCGGTAACGGACTTTGTATGTAGCAGTACTTCGTTCTTCCCCCAACGTACCCGAACGTAGTGTCGCTCCTTATCCCAGAGATACGTGTGCATGTTGTTAAAATTCCAATGAACGTATTTGGTGCTGTCCCAGGCTGGCTTGTCAATGGCTGCCAATATCTTGTTCGCCAATGCATCTGCTTCGACGCCGGAAGTACCTTTTGGCTTTGTTTCATGAATTAATAATCCTGCGGTAACGATACAGACGAGTAAAACTAAAACTATAATACCGGTCCATTTTGCTATTTTTTTGAGCATGTTTTTTTATTGAAGGGTAGAAAAAGGTTGAAGATGGTAGAAGAGGGCTGAAAAGGGTTTTCTTTAGGCGTATTATAATGTGCTCCTTTTTAGATGCTCTATAGATCTTTTGTTAAACAGGTGATTGTTAGAATTGTTGAAGTTAGAAACTATATTTTAGCAAACGCAGACTTTGTTTTTTATGGACTTAGAAACCTGACTTACGCATTAATCGTGGTACTTTTCTGTTCTAATTGAATATTAACTTTGAAGCTAAAGCTTTTCTAATTAATATAATCAGTATGTGTTTTATAAAAAAAAGCCATGAAAAATAATTACATCTTTACTGCCATAGTTGTAGCGTTATTATCCACTTTTTTGTTTAACGCAGCACCTCCACCAATAAAACCACCGACAGTATCCATAACACCAGCAAGCAGTGCCTTCGCAAATGACGGAGCTATTGACTTGACAACAGTTGATGGTTACCCTCCTTTCTCATTTGAGTGGGTAGGGCCAAACGGATTTATAAGCTCCTCCGAAGACATTTCAGGTTTAAGAGCAGGAGCTTATATCGTTCAGGTTTATGACAGATATTGTGGTGTTGTCTACAAAGAAGCATATGTGAAAATTGGAGGAATAGCCTTACCTTCCGCTATAGAAGAAACCCATACGGACCCTTCTTCATCGAGAGAGTCTGCCAAAGCAAATGTCATAACAAGTAGTACAGATGAAAACTTTTCTGTGAAAGTATACCCTAATCCTTTTGGAAATCAATTTAACGTAGAAATTCAAAGTAGCTTTAGTCGTGATATAACTTTAGATGTTTATAATGTAATAGGAAAACGGGTGAAAACGCTTAGAATTACAGTTGTTGCGGGGACAAATGTAATTCAGATTAGCAATATGATAAATCAGAGTCCAGGTGTTTATTATTTAAAAGTGTCAGATGGTAATCATGTCACCTCTGTTCCAATAATTAAAGAATGATTCCACCGTTCAACAAGTTTATTATAGTGAAATTACTCTGTATGATTTCTATTACCCGAATTACTAAGAATGAAATTTAATTAGAAGCAGAATATAATCTGGAATTTGGAGAGAACATGAAAATAATCACTGATGAGCTATCTCTCGCTCGTTTATAATATAAATCTCTCCTCAAAACTCCACCCCTCTCACCAGAAAAAATCCATCGCTCCCAATCGGCTGATACAAAGGCATCAAAACAAGCGCTTCTTCCTGCGCGTAAATAGCTCCGTTTATATCATGTGCCAGTGGCTCTCCTTTTTTCACCTTTTGGAAATTTGTGTAACCTGGTTTCATTTCAAATCGATCACCTGCTTTAATGTGATGCACATCTACCAATCGCGTAACCTTAGGAAGATTTTTAGAATAAGAAATGAGTAATTGATCATGTCGATTTTCTACATGCTCTGCTCGCACACAACCAACAGTACGCAGACAGTTAGTGATGGCGGCAATGGCTCTATTGATGGAGAGAATCTCGTTGTGTTGACCAGATTCAAAAGCAATAGAGATCGTTTCAACACCGGTATTTTCTGTTCTGAAATAATGCAACAGCGTTCCCTCTATACCTTCTAGCAATCCAAGTACAACAGGCGCATGTAATTCTACTGCTAGCTTCAAACTATCTTCTGTGTCAGAAGGAATTGAAAAGATACCACCGTGTGCAGTAGTCGTATGGAGATCTAATAAAATGATTTTTTCAGGTTGATAGGCTTTGATTTCAGCTTCTAGTAAGTCTATCATTTCGCGGAGCTCTAGATCTTCGTTTTTTAGGTCTTCGATGGAACTTGCTTTGACTTTTGCTACTTGCTCATTGGTCCAAATTCTATTAAAGTCTTTGTCTATGAATCGTACTTCTTTTTCAATTGACTGAGTGTTTCCCCTGATGCCAAGGAGGCAGCCTTTAAACTCAAACGCTGGATTATGCTCCGGCTCCAATTCTAACATTTTGAACATTCGCTCTAATGCCCTTAGCCCTGCTGGCTCATTGCCGTGCATACCACCAATCACTATTACAAGTGGCCCTTTCTCCGCTCCGGTGTATTTACCGATTATTCTTTCTGGCTTCATGTCAATGATTGAATTGTTGTTTGCTTTTATATTTTGAATTAATGATGATGAGTGCATGATTAAATTTTGAATGAGTGAATATTGCACTCCGTGTTATGTTTTAATATTCGATTATTCAAAACAATTACTTCTACTGCCCATTCCCTCGATTACCTACTTCAGGATCAATCGCTCGCGCTTGCCGCTTGTACTCATCTGCTTTGGTCTGATCGCCAGCATAGTACCAAGCGTTGCCTAAGTTCCATAGTGCGTTGGCATCTTTGGGTTGTAACTGAGCAGCTTTGGTAAAAAACTCCACCGCCTTTTGATGTTGGCCGGAGACGCCATACGCTACTCCAAGGAGGCGAATGACTTCATAGTCGTCAGGACGCATTTCCTGCGCTTGTTTTAGGTAGCTCATGGCTTTTTGCATGTTACCCTGTTCGCCGTAGTATTTGCCAGCTTCACGATAGGTGATCCCTAAATTATTGAATCCATTTTCAGCATCGGGGTCTAATTTGAGAACCTGTTGATAATACTGTATTGACTTGTCGTATTCTTTGAGATAGTTGTGTACGTTACCCAATTGCAGATAAGCATTTTTATACGTTGGATGCAATTCTACAGCTTTGAGTAGATACGGAACAGCTTTTTGTAGTTCTTGATTTCTGACTGTTTCATTTTGTTTTTTTGCTGCTTGGACGGCAGTTTCTGCACCCACAGCATTGAGTAACTTAATACTGTTCTTTGAAGTTTCAATATCAGTTGTGAAAAGGGTGAAGTTATCTTTCCATGCTGTATTTCTGTCAACTGTTTTTGCGCTTAGCAATAACAAGACAACTCCTACAGCGATCATAACCATCTGTAAATTACCCAATCCTTTTTTAGCACTTGCCCAACGCCAAGCTAATATTGCCAAGACAAAACAAAAGCCCACAGAAGGCATAAACATAAACCGCTCGGACATATTGGTTCCTACCGGAAACACAATGTTAGAAATGATAGAAGTGGTCAATAGAAAAAATAAAATACCATAACTGATCGGGTCTTTTTTGCGTAAGCCGACTACAGCCAGAAAAGCTAAAAGGCCATACAATGCTAAGCTCAGTAATACTTTCCAATTTCCAAAGCTCATGATGTCAATATGCCGTGGATAGTAATCATGCGTCAGCGGATGTGGGAATAACAATAGTTTTACGTAAGAGCCTAGTGTGTACATAATGGTTGCTATTTTTTCACCTGCAGTAAATGGAACCCACTGACTTCCTTCGATTTTCAAATAAGGGTTATTCATCAGCTCCATACTTGGTGCCCCTAAATCAAGGCCAAGGATACTGGTTCTGATCATCATAAATACGACAGTCGAAGCCACTAGGGGAGCGGTTTGTTTTGCAATGGTTCCAAAACTTGCCTTACTGAAAAAGTAATACGTCAGCGGGACCACTGCCAAAAACGTAATAGCATTTTCTTTTGATAAGAGTGCAATGAAAAAAACAACAGCTGCAATAATATTGAAAACGAATTTGTCTTCTTTGAAAGCCCGCCACGAAAAATAAAGTGCAGCCAAACCTCCCAATAAAGTCATGATCTCATCTCTCCCTTTTATATTCGCTACCGCCTCTGTATGTATCGGATGAGCAATAAAAATCAAACTTGTAATCAAAGCCACAAAGCAAGCGAAGTCCGCACCATATCTAGAACCCAGTACTTCTAACAATAATAAGTACAGTATCATACCCGTCAATCCATAATACAAACTATTGAATAGGTGACCGATGAAGAAGGCTTGGTACATTGTTTCTCCGTCGGAATGTTTTTTTATTTTTCCGACTTCATCTTTCCAGGGGCGTTTGAAGAGTTGCCATTCTACCGCAAACATCAGTGGAGTGAAAGGACGGTATCGACCTCCCGAAACCAATTTGTCTTTTCCTTCCACTTTGAAAAAACCTTTGAAGGTGTCATACTTTAGCAGGCCAGGAAAACCAGCGATACCCTGCGTCGTATACATATTATCGTAAATGACGATGGCGTCGTCTTGGGTATATTCGTGAGTGAGTGTGTTGGCGTAGAGTAGAAAACCAAATAGCAGTAGGAGTCCACAATTCAATTTTTTGTTATAAAAAAAAGAAGGTAGTTTTTTATTCTGCAGAGGAGCAGTATTTTTAGGCGTTCGTTTCTTTTTTGATGGCTTGCCGGGTTGCTGTTTTTTGGCCATGAATTTTAGGATTGGGTAAAAAAGGGAGGCTGTGTCAAAAGTAGTTTATCAACGGATTTATAAAAATGTAAATAAAATTCCGACTAATAACCCTGCCTTCGAAACAGCCTCAGTGTGCTAATGAAATACTCCAAATATTACTGTTGTGGAATACGGAGAACCTGACCTGGATAGATTTTGTCCGGGTGAGAAAGCATTGGCTTATTGGCCTCGAAGATAGCATTGTACTTCATAGGATCGCCATATTGTGTTTTAGAAATTTTAGACAAGGTGTCTCCTTTCTGTACCGTGTAGAAGTTAGCTTCTGGCTCCGGGTTTTCCACTTCAATATGGTCTTCCACGCAGCTTACACCATCTACGTTACCTAATGCAAGGATAACTTTTTCGCGTTCCGCATTTGTGGAAGTTCGACCTTTTACGATCACTTGCTCTCCTAGATCAATATCTAAGTTGTCTACACTTATTCCTAAACGATTTACTTCAGCAGCTAAGGCCTGTTCTCTGGTCATTTCTACTGCTGCGGTTTCTGTTGTTTCCTCTTTTTTATTTCTATTAAAGAGTTTTGCACCAGCGTTTTTAAAGAATGAAAATAATCCCATGATGATTAAATTTTAATTTTGTCGTTATTCACTTTTTGGAATTTATTAATTACTCCCTTTTATTTAGCAAATAACACAGTTAATGAATTGAAATTATGAAAGGACAAATGACTTTGATTGATAAAGCAACAGAGCTCATCTGCCTTGGTCGGAAAGATAGCAAAAATTAATATTATTCAAACAGCTGAACAAATAGACTTTTAAATTCAGATGAGGATTACATATTTTGTTTTTTATGTATATTACCTTTCGGAAAATATTAACACACCTAGCAGATAAATAAAGCAAAGATGCCTGACAAGTATAAGTTATACAAAGCCAGAGATGTTATCAAGGAGGAAGATGAACATTTGAAAAAAAGGAGAGAAATCGTTTTTGGAGAATCAATTGACCAAAAGAAACTTGATGAAACTCGTTTTGGGATCGCCCTCTCGGGCGGTGGTATTCGTTCGGCAACGATTAATTTGGGTTTACTAAAGACACTAAATAAATTCGGTATCTTAAAAAAAGCAGATTACCTTTCTACTGTTTCTGGCGGTGGATATACTGGAGCTTATATTCAATCTTCTGTAAGAGCAGACGAATCCTACGACCGTTTATTTGCAGATGAGCAAATCAAGTATTTGCGATCCAGAGGGGCATATCTTATACCAGGCGAAGGGAAATCTAAGTTTTGGAATACACTGGTTTTAGCCGTTGGCTTTTTGGTGAGTCTGACAATGAGTTGGTTGAGTCCTGCCATTGTGATTGCACTAATCTACATGTTTTATGTCGCGATGACTAAGCTTTTCAGTCTTAGCTTTTTCGCTGGTTTTCAAAAAGTGGTTGGTGATTTCAATGCCTTGTATTCTACTCCTGAGATTTTGGAATACAGTCTCTATGGCGTATTGCTGATTTTCTTCCTACATACATTAGCCAACCTGAGTAAGAACTACCACGTCAGTATTTCCAGAACCTTTAATCATATAGAAACGGCAGTTACTGTAGTGTTTGCTCTTTGGATGTTTTTTTATTTTCTGACTAGTTTAGAAGAAAAGAGTTTCTTCATTCGTACAAATACGTTGAACTATAGCTTGGTCGCTGTACTACTCATTCTAATTGGCTTTTACACCAATCCCAATGCACTGAGTTTTCACCGCTTTTATAGAAATCAGTTGACGGACGCTTTC
>JBGCDT010000438.1:0-4753 GCA_045105695.1 Saprospiraceae bacterium
GTAGATACGGTTTTACAATTCGAAGGTGATCGAAATTACTCCTACCGAATTCTGAGAACTTTGAAAAATCGTTTTGGCTCCACGGACGAACTCGGTATTTATCAAATGCAATCCAACGGCCTTCGCGAAGTTTCCAATCCTTCTGAACTATTGCTTTCGCAAACGGATGAGCAGCTCAGCGGCAGTGCGGTCTGCGCTACGATTGAGGGCGTTCGTCCGATGTTGATTGAGTCGCAGGCTTTAGTGAGGACGGCCGTCTATGGAACGCCGCAAAGATCTTCCACTGGTTTTGATCTGCGCCGACTGAGTATGTTATTGGCTGTTTTGGAAAAACGTTGTGGTTTCCCTTTCGGGCAATTTGATGTATTTCTAAATATTGCTGGTGGACTTAAAGTGGATGATCCTGCGATTGACTTAGCCATCTTGAGTGCGCTGATTTCTTCGCTGGAGGACATCGCTATTGCAGGTGATGTTTGTTTTGCTGGGGAGGTTGGGTTGTCTGGTGAGATTCGCTCGGTCACTCGTATCGATCAGCGGATTGCGGAAGCGGATCGGCTTGGGTTTAAGGATATTTTTATTTCTAAGTATAATACGAAGGGGATTGATAAGAGTCGGTATGGTTTGAATATTCATACGGTTGGGAAGGTGGAGGAGTTGTATGCTACTTTGTTTCAGTAGTTTTTTGATTGTTCAGATGCTTTGCTTTGTGCTTGTAAATGTATTGTTAGGTGGTGCTTTGCTTTTGTGCTGGAAGCACGCGTATGGGGAGTAATGACCTGCAAGGTCGAAGCTAGCGGGCTGGGCAAGGGTGGTGCGAGCGGGGGGCAGATTCCACCAGTTTTAAAAACTTTTTTCAATCATTTTCTCCTAATTATCAAATTCCTTAAGTAATGGATAAATCTTTATTAGATAGAATAAATTTTAGAGAGCAAGCTATTGTTTTTCGTTTACTGAATTTTTTAGGACAAAACGGATATGTAATAGAAAAATTTGAAAAAATTGTATTTGAAGTAGAAGTGGATGAGAATGATATATTAGTATCTAATGGTATGCAATTATTTAAAAAGGGTAAAGCAAATTTTGTTCAGAAGACTGACTATTTGAACTTAATAAGTTTAAAATCAAAAAGATTGCTAAAGTCTTATACCCCTGAATTTACTAGAATGCGTGTTATAATATTTTCAAGAGAAGAATATTTGTTTGAGTACTCATCTAAAAAGTTAGTTCTAGGTTAAGTAGAAAGGAAATATTTCAAATTTGGAGGTTTTTATATAATATGAAGTTGGAAGTAATAAGATCTAAATAGAGTAAATGTTGTAGAGACCGCTCACTCCACCCCTGAAATAAAAACACAGTGCTAGCACTGACCTTGTAGGTCGGTGCTAACCATCCGTGTGCTTCTAGCACAAAGGCAAAGAACCATTTATATTCTTCAACCATAGCTGAATAGACGGAACATCGAATCTACTTTCAAGGGTTGTAAATTACATCTCAAGGCTTTGTTAATACTTAAACTGTTACTTACTGACTTAGGATACTAAGGTCTTAACGAAACCAACAGCTCACTATAAAACCAAACCACTTGTTGATTTACCTTTACATTATTATCTTGTTGTTGAATCAAATATACGAATCATGGATTTAAGTAAAATGGATAGAACTACGCTGAAGTCTTTGCTAAAAGAGATTGTTACAGAGGACATTAGCCTGTTCAAAAAAGTCCTGAAAGAAATTCTTCAAGAGAATCAAATAATTTCTTCTAAAGAACAAGAGGATAGAAGAAAAAAACTGGAGCGATTAATTAACGACGATTTTGACAAATATGATGACGTCTTTAAAGCCTTAGCCTGATATGGATTACCTAGCAAAAGACGAAATCATTCTGACTAATAAAAAAGAGGTAAAAGCACAGGGTACTTTGATTTGTGTCTGTAAGTATATTGTTAGAAAAAAGTGCTTTGCCTTTTTGCCGGAGGCAAGCGTATGGGGAGCAACGACCTGCAAGGTCGATGCTAGCGGGTCGTTATGTGGCTAAAATTAGAATTACGGTAGAACATGCTATCAATGGAATTAAAAGAGCTCGAATTGTCAAAGATAAATGCAGACACTTTCGTCAACACTTTAAAGACCAGATTTTAAATATTTGTGTTGGCCTTCACAATTTTAGAATTTGCAGTCCTTTTAGAAAATATCAATCTAAGCTTAAATGGGCTTTACAAAACCATTTGGAATAATGTCTAGTAGATTAAACAAAAAAGTAGTTGTACTTTTCTATTTCAGTACAATAGCTCCGCTCTTATTTTTTTTTCTCCCTCGCCAATTGTTAATAACGGTTTACACTCCTCATCCTTTAGCTTGGTTCTGCTTACTGCTAATTCCAATTAGTTTTTTATCTTTCATCTGGTTATCAGTTTTTTATATAAAAAACAAAAAGCGTAAAGAATTCTTCAAAAAGCTGGCTTTTTTTATTTCTATGATAATATTAACATCTGTAGTCTGGTGGTATAGAGCCGTTACTCTAAACTAGCAACAGTTCGATAATTTCGATTATGACACAAAAGACTCGATGATACTTATCATCGAGCCTTTCTGCTTAAACGGTCATATCTCCACGCAGCTTACGCTACAACTTCCGAGTTGTGGTTCAAGTCCCTAAACTAAACTTGAACCGCAATTTTCAAATTGCAGCCCAAGCTCTGCTAAACACGGACCTACACAACAGCCAAAAACCCATCCCCACAAAAAACCTTCTCCCCCACTCCACTGTTTAATAACCAAATGAACGCATCAAAAAATCCAATCCTCCTCTTCGACGGCGTGTGCAACCTCTGCAACCACTCCGTACAATTCGTCATCAGCAATGACAAGGAGGGACTCTTTCGATTCGCCGCTTTGCAATCCGATGTGGGGCGACAGCTTTTGCAAAAGCACAACTTATCTCCAGACGATATGGATACCGTCGTTCTAGTCATGAACGACAAAGCTTACACCCGCTCCAGTGCCGCCCTTCACGTATTGCGTCGCCTGGGAATGCCTTTTTCGCTGTTGTCCGTTTTTCTCATTTTACCAAAATTCCTAAGGGACTTTGTCTACGACTTCATTGCACGCAACCGCTATAAGTGGTTTGGTCGCCAAGAGAGTTGCTGGATGCCGACGCCGGAACTAAAGAGCCGGTTTTTGGATTGATCTATCTATTACTCGTTACCATATTATTTCACTAATTTCGCAGCTTTATTTTAAAATCTTCGTAGATAAACTAACCTATTCTACCAAGGTCTTTAAATAAGCAAACGATAGAAGGCCACGAACTATTGGTATAAGTAACTGTACAGATTAAACTTAGACATCATTCATAAAATCAAAAATTTTTCAAGTAATGGACACGAAGTCAACCACACTTAGAAGAACAGAGATCGCCACCTTATTAAAGGAACCAACCCTCAACGAAACCGTCTTGGTCAAAGGCTGGGTAAAAGCTTTTCGCGCCAACCGATTCATATCCCTCAATGACGGTTCCAGCATCAACAGTATTCAGGTAGTTGTTGACTTTGAAAATTTTGATGAGAATCTGCTGAAGCAAATCAGCTTTCATTCTTGTATTGCCATTACTGGAAAATTGATTGAGTCACAAGGAGCGGGTCAGGCAGTAGAAATTGCGGCGGAGGGAATTGAAGTACTTGGTGGCTCTAATGCAGGTGAGTATCCCATTCAGCCACAGAAGATGACTATGGAATTCCTTCGGGAGAAAGCGCACTTTAGAATGCGTACCAATACCATGAGCGCTGTTTTTAGAATTCGACATGCCTTGGCTTTTGCCGTTCATAAGTTTTTCCACGAAAGAAATTACTATTACATGCACACGCCTATCGTAACGGGCAGTGATGCAGAAGGTGCTGGTGAAATGTTTCGGGTAACCACATTGGACCCAAGCAATCCGCCAAAAACTGAAGATGGCAACGTCAACTGGGAAGCAGACTTCTTCGGCAAGGCAACCAACCTTACGGTCTCTGGACAATTGCAAGCGGAGATCGGCGCACTCGCGATGGGCAAGGTGTATACTTTCGGACCAACCTTCCGAGCGGAAAATTCAAACACCTCGCGTCACCTCGCAGAGTTTTGGATGATCGAACCGGAAGTCGCTTTTGCAGATATTTTTGATGACATGGATTTGGCAGAAGAATTTTCAAAGTACCTCATCAACTTTGTGTTGGACAACTATCCAGACGATCTCACTTTTTTAGATAAGCGAATTCAGGATATGGAGAAAAATATGAAAAAGGAAGATCGTCGTCCGATGGGACTGATTGATACCTTGCGTTTTGTAGTCGATAATGATTTTGAAAGAATAACTTATTCAGAAGCCATCAACTTGCTGCGCAATTCAAAGCCTTACAAAAAAGGTCGTTTTGAATATGATGTGACCTGGGGTGTTGATCTCCAATCAGAGCATGAGCGTTGGTTGGTAGAAAAGAAATTTAAGAAGCCGGTGATCGTTCGAGATTATCCAAAGGATATAAAGGCATTCTACATGCGACTGAACGAAGATGAAAAAACAGTAGCGGCAATGGATGTTCTGTTTCCAGGAATTGGTGAAGTGATCGGAGGTTCGCAGAGAGAGGAGCGGGAGGATGTGCTTCGAGCGCGTATGGAGGAAATGCACATCGAGGAAGAGGAGCTGTCCTGGTATATGGACTTACGTAAATTCGGTGGTTGTCCACATTCTGGCTTCGGAATGGGCTTCGAGCGAATTATT
>JBGCDT010000439.1:0-7834 GCA_045105695.1 Saprospiraceae bacterium
TATCACAATTATCAGTTGCTTCAGGAACGAAATTGGCCAATACAAGACTATCTGCACTATATGATGGTGCATTGCAATCTAAAACGATGTTTATAGACGAAGAACTAGGCCCTCCCCCTACAAAAGGAGTTGCTACAGCACTAGCTGTTTCAGAATTAACCAAATCTAATAATTCAGGAAAAGGGTTAGTCCAAGTTGGTAATTCATTATCAGTGACAGTAACGTCAAAGAAACAAGAAGTAGTTGCTCCTGATGGGTCGGTAAGCGTGTAAGTTACTCTTGTTGTTGATGGGCAATTTTCAGGATCACCTGAGAAAGCAACTGGTCCAACGTCAAAAGAGGGAGTACCCGGAAGTGGGTCTCCTGTCATTCCACCATAGATAATATCATCTGGCAAAGCAGGAGCTCCTGCTTGAGCAGTGAAACTAATTACAATTGAATCTAGTCCACAGTTATCTACAAACTCAGGAGTAGTCCAAGTTAAATTAGAAATACAATCGTAAGTCATTCCGGCATCAACAGTACCCATATTTACAGCTCCAGTAAAGTCATAATCAGTGTTTGTCTCTAACATTACTGTTCCCAAACACATAGGTCCAACACCACTAGGGTTGATTGCAGGATCATCCACATCTACCACAGTAATCATTAAAGCGATTGCTGGTGCGTCACAATCATCAACCTCGTTATTATCTGGTTGATCTTCAAGAACAACCCAACGAGTGAATGTTCCACCGACATCAGCACAATCAAAGCTACGAATCATTGCAGCCTCTGTGTCTCCATCCGCAGGTTCAGCATCAAATACTAAAAAGTCAAAAACTGCTGTTGCCCCTGGATATCCACAGCCACCGGCAGCAGAAATCACGTTGGAAATTGTAGAATTATTTAGTGCTACAGACGGCCCATTTAGATTAAGTTGAATCATCAGCGGTCCATCGATGCTGGCATTACATTCTGTTCCAGCAGGACACTGAGCATTGGTAGAGTTAAATAATCCTAGCATCGGAATAAGCATAAACGCATAGAGCGTTTTCAACAGCCAAGGGACCTTTCTTCGCACCTGCTGTTTTCGAGAATTCGAGCCGGTATCTAGATTGATACTGCCCATGGAGGTTGATTTTAAAATCATAATGGTTTTTTTTGTTAATGAATGTTTATAGAATCTTGGCTACCATTAGCCTTTGAATGAATTGCAAATTAGCTGGTGATTAATCGTGTATTTGATTTTCATAACAATACACTTACGTAACAAAATCGCGTAGAATTTTCAGGCCGATAAAAGCGCAGTACGCTTCATCAGCTTTTTGTGAACACATTGTTATCAATGTTGCAATCAGGATGATGACCGTGTTCAACAAACCTGTTATAATTCCTTATTCCAGGCTCAAACAAAATCAGCCCAATACGAGCTTGATTACTCCTATCAGGTGATTGTTTTTAGATTGTTATGTTTTGAAATCAGTAGTGGCACGAGCCTCCTCATCGCTTAAATGACGATTAAGTCATCAACGATAGAGAGCTTAGTTAGAAGTATTAAACTTCCAGCATGCTTCAGTTTTGAGCTGCTAAATTTTAATTTTTTTAAGACGGGTTTTGGGTAAAACGCAGGTTTTGGGAAACTGCAATTGTGTGTGATGTGATTTTCTGTAGTAATAACACAATAGTTATTGCTCTAGAAAGTGAAGCCAAATTTTTGAGAAAAATAAGCGGTAGGTGGTTAGTCCATTTAGCTATTTCTTGGGTATTTTAAATTTGGTTTTTTGTGATTGTAACATAAAGGTAGGGAATAATTTTAAAGTAACACAATAAAAAAAAGTTTATTCTGAAAATCACTATAAGTGGGTAGTATGCTATGTTTTTCAGGTAGACAGAGAAATAAAAATGGGTTTTATTAATTTACAGATTTACTGTCGCCTTGAGTGATCACCTCATATCTTAATAAGCGACTAAGAGCATATCTCAGAAATGCAATTCCATTTGATAATTACAACGTTCGTAAGGAGTAGGGTTTCCAATGACTTTTGTAAAACCAAGTTTTTGATATAGAACAATAGCGGCCTTAAGAACGGTATTGGTCTCCAGACAGATACTATTCGCACCTCTACTTTTCGCTGCGTCCAGGATGGCTTTGCCCAAGCGCTTACCAATCCCTTTCCCCTGATTATCAGGACGAACGCCCATCTTAGCCAACTCAAAGTCGTACTTAGAATCTTCCATTTTCATCAATGCGCAAACACCTACAGGCTCTTCATTTTCAAGGGCGATCAGAATAGCCCCTCCATTCTTAAGGATGTACTCTTCGGGAGAGTAAAGAGCTTTTCTATCTGTTTCCTCCATCTTGAAATATTTGTTGATCCACTCTTCATTAATTTCCCTAAAGGCGTCTGCGTAGATTGTTTCGTATGCTACTATTTTCACCATGTTTTTTGTTGAAAGTTATAATCGTTCTAGTCTTCGTAAACTTTAGCTCCAGTGGTTTTCTCAAACACTTTATCATCAAAAGGTTTTTCTTCTAACAATACATTTACAAATTTACGAGTTCTCCTTGGCTCTTGCAATTTGCCATCTTCAGTGGTTTTAAACCAAGTGGCAGAATTTGGTAATAATACTCCGTTGAACTTCTTCCAATCGTCATATCTGATCCAACCCAATTTATCACTTTTTTGATTGGAATAATAAGTGACTGTATATCCTAACCAAGCCATTTCAAAAGTCTGTGGATCATAGTGGATAAAATATTCATCTTTAGAGCTCACCCCTACTCCATCATTGTAAGAGATGCGAATACCTGGATAAGATTTCCCTTCGTATAAAACGGGTTCTGTTTCTCCATAATTAATACCCGGATCAGAAACAACAAAAGGCATGGCATAAAAATAAAACATTAGGTTGTGGTAAAATACTGGATTACCTTTATAAGAGGTATCAGCCTCTATCCAAAAGTCTTTTCCATCATAGCCCGTGATAAAATCAGTTGTTTCAATACGCTCTCTTCTGTCTTTTAAATCGACGGATGTTTTTTCGTTACCTTCCTCTTTTTCAATTTCAAAATAGAGCGCATTCATTTCGTTCCACCGTTCTAGTGAACCGTGTTTAGCAAATACTTTTTGGAGTGCTTCTGGGTAACGATCTAGGTTGATTGTTTCAGCCACGGGAGATGTCGTTTCTTGTTTTGGAGCTTCTGTTTGTTCGCATCCTAACAATACAGTTACAAAAAGCAAAATAAAGAATGATTTATACATGTTCTGAGTATTAAGTGATTAGTATTTATTAAAAAGGTCTGTATGTTGATCTTGGGTAACCTAGTATATTTATTCGCTCGCCATCTAATTCCCTAAGTACATCTTTAGCAATCCACTGAGCAGCTTTGCTATCTATATGTAAAATTTCTTTAGCCGTTTCAATAGCTTTTTCATTTAGGTCAATATTTCTTTTACCAATACTTCGGAGCGACCAGTTCACGGCTTTCTTTACATAGATTCTTTCGTCAGTTGCTTCTCTTTTAATGATCGGCAAAAAAGATTCATAAACTTCATTACCCGCTTTTTTATCTGCCATGCAGTAGGCAGCCATAATGGCAAATCCGCTTCGCTTCTCAAACTCGGGCTCTCGTTTCGTCCATTCTCGAACTTTTATAACAGCGTGTTTACATTTTGCGAAAAGCCCCATACAGAAAGAGTCAGTGACCTCCCAGTTCTCAAAGGTGACTACCCATTTTTCCATAAGTGGTATTGTTACATCCTTTGGATTGAAGATCTTACTGCAAAGCAATCTTGCCTCATAAATATCAGTATCAAATAATTCAATGGCTAGTTCATTATCTCGTCCGATTTCTTTAGCTAGTTCCTTAAGATCTTTGTGGTACACTCCAATTGAGTTATTGGAAATGATTCCAAATTTCTTCGCTTTGAATTTGACCTTTTCAGGATCAGCCAATTGATGAAGTTTTTTTATGACTTGTTGAGTGGTCACAGGAATGGGTTTATAACAATACTTTTACGAGTCGCTTTTATCTAGTTCAACCTCATAAACTTTACCGTCTTCTCCAGCTATGGTATTAGGAAAATGAGTTTGAGCTTCTCTGACAATAACGCTTAGGTCGCCATATCTGGAAGAGTAATGTCCTGTAATAAGTTTTCCTACCTCAGCAGCTTTAGCAATCATGCCTGCCTGAAGTGCCGTTGTATGTTTCGTCGCTATAGCCCGGTCGAGAGCCTCGTGCAAAAAAGTAGTTTCATGGTATAACAAATCCACTCCTTTGATGATTGGGATGATAGACTCTGTATATATGGTATCAGAGCAGAAAGCAAAACTTCGTTGCTTCGTCGGAGGCAATAACAATTCTTCTACAGGAATAATTTTGCCCTGTTCCGTTGTGTACTCCTTTTGTTTTTTAATCGCCTTTATCTCTGTCCGTGGAATATTATATTCTTCAATCTTCTCCACTCTCATTCTACGACGATGAGGTTTTTCCTTAAACAAATAACCAGAAGCAGGAACACGGTGTATCAGAGGAATAGTATGAACAGTGACTTTATCGTCTTCGAAGATTTGCTTATTTACTGTAGTGTCTACGATGTGAAAGTTAAGTGGGTAAGTCATATGAGCCGCCATCCATTTGGATTGCACTTCAATCATTTGTTGCAAACCTTCAGGAGAAAAAATATCCATAGGTTTTTTGCGACCGCGCATACTAAGGGAGGTCAGCCACCCCATAAGCCCGAGGATGTGGTCCCCATGCAAGTGACTAATAAAAACTTGATTAATCTTAGAAGACTGCCTTGTAAACTGAGAAAGGCGAAGTTGCATTCCTTCGCCTGCATCAATTAGGTAAGCATGATTACTTACCTGCAACAATTGAGATGTTGTAAACCGATCTTTTGTAGGGACTGCAGAGTTACAGCCTAGGATGGTCAGTTGAAAAATCATTCTTCATTATCCGCATTAAGTTCTCTCTCTATTTCTTCCATCAGAACATAGTCTATGGATTCTTGAAGAGTAGGTATAATGGTTAGAACAGAGTTGAGTCTTGTGATTTCGATGAGTTTCTTTACCGATTCATGCTCGACTCCTGTAAGAATGAAGCTACCTTCTTCTGCTTTCCATAAACGTTCAGCAGTCAGAATAGAACTTAATCCAGAAGAATCGACAAATTCCACATCAGCCAAATTTAGGATGAGATTTTCCACCCCCTTGTTTCTTAGAATTACAAATTCAGATTTAAGGTTAGGAGCAACCGCAGTGTTGAGGTTCTTCTCCATTACAGAAAGTACTGTATACTTCTCTTGGTTATCAAGTGCAAATTTCATAAACCGTTTTTCTTAAAAATTAATAACTATGAAAACAAATGTGGCTCTTCAATTGCCTTTTTTCATTTTTGATGAATTGGAAAGGCCCACAAATATAGTAGAATATTTAAAAATGCGATAACGTTTATTTGTAAAGACACATCTGTAAATCTATTACGTTCGTTAGATCAGCCATGTTATGACTTCTTTAACGCCGACATTTAAACCAACTAATCGCTAAAACGTTGATAGATATTAAGATATCTACGTTCTCATAATAGAATCGACAAAAGTCCTTCTATTAAGAATTTTATTGCTAACCAGTTTTGTCAGGAGCGTCTGGAAGATAACTTTAAAAGCTGCCAAAAGTGTTTGGCAAATCGTTCAGAAGCGACTCATTGTCATGCAAAAACCTTGATCAGCCGTATGGCATTGTTTTTTCTCTACAAAGGAGTAAGAAGAACAATATTTCTCTTTCCGTTCGAGATGCCATCCTTTTACAATCTTTCAAGGTTTAGATGACGAATTTCATATGGAGAATTTAAAAGTAAAATCTCCTGTTTTGTTAGCAACTTTATCATATTAAATATAATAGTACTAATAGTTGTTATCTACGGAAAGAAAGTTTATAATTGTTTTTTCTTTGATATGAAGACTTACTACAATGTGTTTTTCAAAACATTAGCTTTTCTAATTTGTCTTTATAGAAAACCAATTGATAACTAATAACTCTAAGTTATACAACTACGATACACTAATTACTTAAGGGTGTAGTCAAAATAAATTAGTCCCGTAAATACCTTACTACATTTATTACCGACCAAATTTGTTTCATACTCCAACCTTATCTAACCAAAAAAGGCTAGATCCATCATGAATAGACGATTTTCTCCAGAAGTTAAAAAAGTAATTTCTCAGAGCCGGGACGAAGCAATTCGTTTGGGTCATGATTTTATCGGGACAGAGCACTTGCTCCTCGGTATCATTAGAGACCGGCAATCATTAGCACTTAAAGTGCTACAATCACTTGATGTCAATACCAAGGAACTAAAGGACACTATTGAAGACTCCGTAAAACGTGGATTCTCTCCTAAAGCTTCTCTAAATGTTGGCAATCTTCCCTTAGACAAGCAGGCTGAAAAAGTACTAAAGGTCACTTTCCTCGAAGCAAAGAATATGCGCAACGACGAAATTAGTCCTGAGCACTTGGTTCTCTCTATGTTGAAAAACAATGAAAACTTGGCTTGTACTATTCTCAATCAGTTTGATGTAAATTATGAAATTTACAAGTCTGAGCTAGAATATGTTCGACAGGACATGGACTTCAATGGTCCTGAAATATACAACGAAACGCCTTCTGACGATGAGCCATTCGAAGAAGAAGAAAGCCAAAGATACCAGCGTAAAGGAAATACGAAGTCACGTACTCCTGTACTCGACAACTTTGGACGCGACGTAACAAAGCTCGCAGAAGAGGATAAACTTGATCCGATTATCGGGAGAGAGACTGAAATCGAGCGAGTTTCTCAGATTTTGAGTCGTCGTAAAAAGAACAACCCTATTCTCATTGGAGAACCTGGTGTTGGTAAAACAGCCATAGTCGAAGGTCTTGCCTTACGTATTATACAACGTAAAGTATCTCGTACTCTTTTCGGAAAAAGAATTGTAATGCTAGACTTAGCTGCACTTGTTGCAGGTACAAAGTATAGAGGTCAGTTCGAAGAGCGTATGAAGGCCATCATGAATGAATTGGAAAAATCAAGAGATGTGATCCTGTTTATTGATGAGATTCACACTATTGTAGGAGCAGGAGGAGCTACTGGTTCTTTAGATGCTTCTAATATTTTCAAACCAGCACTCGCAAGAGGTGAGTTGCAATGCATCGGAGCTTCTACATTAGATGAGTACCGTCAGCATATTGAAAAAGATGGTGCCTTAGATAGACGATTCCAAAAGGTAATCGTGGATCCACCATCAGCTGAAGAAGCAGTTAACATTCTGAAAAACATTCGTAATAAATACGAAGACTTCCATAATGTAACTTACTCTGACGAAGCTATCCAAGCATGTGTTATGTTCAGTGATCGCTATATCAGTGATCGATTTTTACCGGACAAAGCAATTGATGTCCTGGATGAAGTAGGTGCAAGAGTACACTTGAAAAATATACACGTACCTGCACATATCGAGGAGTTGGAAAAGAAGATTGAGGCATTAAAAGATAAGAAGAACTCCGCTGTTAAGAACCAGCAATATGAAAAAGCTGCTGATCTGCGTGATGACGAATCTAAACTGATGCGTCAGTTGGAATTTGCAAAAGTAGAATGGGAAGAAGAAGCGAAGACAAAACGCTACCCAGTCGATGAAGAAGATATTGCAGAAGTAGTATCCATGATGACTGGAATTCCTGTACGTCGAGTGGCTCAGAGCGAAAGCAATAAGCTAGTCGGTATGACTCAGGATTTGAAAAATGTCATCATTGGTCAGGACGAAGCAATTATCAAGATCACGAAGGCCATCCAGAGAAACCGAGTAGGATTGAA
>JBGCDT010000440.1:0-7159 GCA_045105695.1 Saprospiraceae bacterium
TTATAACAATACATTTACATCCTATTGTTAAAAACAATACAATCATGAAAAATTGGTTTCTTCTTTTAATACTACTCTTTTTCTTCTCAACGGCACAAAGCCAAAATGCTAAAACGATTTTGGAGGAATTGCACAGTGGAAAGATGCTAAAATTGGATTGGGTCCATCAACAATATTCGTCTGAGCGAAAATCTATTCCAACGGATCACCCTTTATTTCCAAGTCAATTCAATGATGGGGAAGGAGAATCTATTATTGGTTTGAAACTCAAAATGGACAACTGTGATGAGCCACCTTGCCAGGTCAAAGTCTGGGTAGAATATCTAAGTGCCGTTAGATTTTCAGATCGGCAACCTTATACAGCAGGACAAGGTTTTTTTCAATCTTCGACACCACCAGATGCTGCGCTTTTTCCAAAGATGGTAGATACCCGATACTCAGATACTGGGGGAAATGAGCCAAGTTCTTTAGTGACTTTGGATAGCCTTCCGTTGATGGCTGATGTAGATAAGGGGTTGTTACAATCAGACTGGGCGAAGGATTTAAATTTGCTTAATAATATGCCCGCGGCTTTTACGTACGAATATTTTCAGGATTTCCTAAAGTCATTGTGGCAACAAAAATGGGTAGAGAAAGAACATTTTCAACTAGTGAAAAAGAAGCAAGTTGGGGAAAAAACGTCGGTTCATTATTTTCGTCCAGTTCATCCAGCTAAGCCTACAATTGTTACAGGCGTAGTAAACGGACCAGTCAGTAATGAAATAGATATTGGAGGGTTGAGAGAAGGGAGCTGGGTGAAAACCTGGGGCGAGCAAACTATTTCTCTGGATGAAAATAATCAGTTTCATATTTCAGTATTACTGGATCATCCAAGAAAATTTCGTTTATCACATGGCTTCAATACTTTAGTTTTATACGTAGAACCTGGCGATAGTTTGCACCTTAATATTGACGCAAATGCTTTTTATAGAAATACAACATTTAGCGGCGATGGAATTTTAGCCAATCAGTTTTTATTAGATTATTATCATCAAGAAAGAGGGGATGTTATTTTTCAAGATTTTAATCACGATTTATTTAACCAAGGTCAATCAGCGTATTTGGCGAATATGCAGGAGCGGGAGAATAAAGAATTAGCATTTTTGAAGAGGCATGAAGAAAATTTGGCACCGTCATTTGTTAATCAATTTGCGCAGTCGATACGATTGGAAAATGTTAATATGATGTGGTATTATATTCCTTGGTTTTATAAAACTAGAGATGCGAAGATAGAACCATCAGTGTTGGAGGTGGCGCAAGAAGCAAGGAAGTATTTCTTTAGATTGCCTGAGGATAGAGAATATGATTTTCTACTCGATTCATATTTGGAATTTCAGCAAGAGGTTCTTAAAGGAAAGTATATCTATCAACATTTTCCTTCTCGAACGTATGATAATTATGGCTTTGCTAAAATGCTTTATTCTCCAAAAAATACTTACCGATTTGGTCGCTTACTTTTGTTTTTAAAAAAGGATGATTTTTCTTCGACTTCGTATGAAAAGTTGTACGAGAATGTACGATCTCTTTGTCACGATGAGAAGGAATTAAAAATATTAGAAGATTATAGGAATCCAAATTTGAATCAAGGTGAACCAAAAGGTAGAAGAGCCTTTGCCAGTGGGAGTCCAGCTCCGAATTGGGATTTTGTGAACGAAAGTAAAGACTCCATTCAGTTATCGAATTACCTCGGCGATTATTTATTGCTACACATTGGTTTAGCGAAAAACCTGAATCAGGCACTGGAGGATATTGCCATTTTGCAAAAGGAAAATACTCAGAAAATAAAGACACTAAGTATTGTAAGTTCTACAGATCCTATTCTTGAAAAAATAAAACAAGAAAGCGTTGTCTATATTCCTTACGCGGAAATGAAAGACCTGAGGGATAATTATGCTATTGAAAATAATGCGAATCAGTTTTTAATTATTGATCCAGAGGGTAGGGTAGTCTCGAATCAGATGGTTACGAGTTCTTTTAATAAACTTAAATCAGAGATTAAAAAAATACCTACGGAATCAAAAAGTCCACTTTGGAAACCCAGTGAGAAATTCTGGAGAAACACAGGAATCTTTTCCCTTTTTCTACTTTTGCTAAGTGGTATTTATGTGCAAAGAAAAAGAGTACTTGCGAAGCGAGAGGAACAACGTCGTCAGCTATTAGAATTTGAATTAAAAGGAATCCGTTCTCAAATGAATCCTCACTTTTTATTCAACGCACTCGGTTCTATTCAAAACTTGATTCGAAAGAAAGACAACTTTGGTGCAGATCGTTATTTAACTTTATTCGCTGGTTTGGTACGTAAAATTTTACAAAATTCAGAGCAGGAGTTTATTACCTTAGCGGAAGAAATCAATGCCATCGAACAATACTGTAGCCTTGAATCGCTGAGAACTCCTTTTGAATATAACATTACAATTACGGAAGACATAGATCCGCACAATACTTACATTCCTGGGATGCTCTTACAGCCTTTAATTGAGAACGCGATATTACATGGTTTGTCTCCTTTGTCATCAGATCGGAATCTTTGGATTGCTATTAAAAAACAAAAAGGGGAACTTTTTTGCGAAATTAAAGACAATGGCATAGGTCTAAAAAAAGCAGCTTTAAGAAATAAGCAAGAGCAATTTAAAAGAAAAAGCTACGGACTGACTTTAGTAAAACAACGACTTCAATTATTATTAAATAAACCAGAAAAAGAATTTATTAAAATAATAGATCGATTATCTTTTGAAAATAAAAACGGAACCATTGTCCAACTAACTATTCCTACAGAAAAATGAGCAACCTAACGGCACTTATCGTAGATGACGAAGCAAATAATCGGGAGAACCTAAAGTTGGCCCTGGCTGAATATTGCAAGGAGGTAAACGTGATAGGTGAGGCTGATTCTGCTATCACAGCGATGGATTTTTTGAAAACTCAAAAGCCTGATCTGGTCTTTTTAGATATAGCGATGCCTCTGGGAAATGGATTTCAATTTCTGGAGAGTTTACCCGAAATAACTTTTGACATCATCTTCGTCACTGCTTACAATCAATATGCAATTCGAGCAATAAAGTTTTGTGCGATTGATTATTTGTTGAAACCCATTGATGTACTAGAATTAAAACAAGCGGTCAATAGAGTAATTGCCAATCAGGCAAAAAAAGAACAGCGGCAAAAATTAGAATTGCTACTCAATAACATGCAGCAGTCTGCTCAAAAGATTGCACTTCCTCAAAGCGATCATGTAGAATTTGTGAAAGTAGAAGATATTATTCGTTGTAAAGGAGAGAAGAATTATACCTGGTTTTATTTAGTAGACGGGCGGAAGTTGTTGGTGTCTCAAACCTTGAAAGAATATGTTTCTTTGCTGGAAGATTCGCATTTTTTCAGAGTTCATCAATCGCACTTGGTTAATTTACATCAGGTGAAAAAGTACAGTCGTCGAGATGGAGGCTACGTGGTGACGACTGATGAGACTCAAATTCCAGTTGCTAGAAATCGGAAGGAAGCGCTCCAGGAGATGCTTGCTCGGTTGGTGAAGAAGTAACGATAGACTTACCGCAACGGCGCAAAGGAAAGTACATAGTTTAATATTTTCAGAAATTCACATTGTAGACCTTTGCGGTAAATTAAATTGTTTTAGTGCTGTTTTCAAAAGCTCATTCCAAACCCACTTTCAGCATTCGAATTAATTGATGCTCATTTTTTAAATCTAGGAAAGGATATTGAACCCTGCTCAAAAAAAGACCATTCGGAAAAGCTGGTTTCTTTTTGAACAGGTTTTTTTTCTGAGTAAGAATTGCTTCAAACTCCTCCAAAGAAATATTCCCGCGACCAATCTCCAATAGAAAGAAAATACAATACCGAACCATTCCTCTGAGAAAACGATTGCTGGTAATCGTAAAGCGCAGTCGCCCTTGTTCTTCATTAAAAAACAATTTCGCTTCACTGATTTGACACAAGGTATGATCGTATAAATCCGGTCGCTTACAAAGTGCTTTAAAATCCTTTGTCTTTCTAATAAGCGCAACTGCAGCGTGCATCAAATCGAAGTCCAATTCAAAATGCTCATAAAAAGAACTGTGTCGAAACAACACGGGATCTTTTTTCCAATGTACAAAATAGTCGTAGGTGCGCGCCACAGCATGGTAGCGAGCGCTCTGATCTTCATTGACTTCTAGGACGTCAAAAATAGCGATGTCGTCAGGTAAGTTTTTATTCAGTCTGAATTTAAAATCGGGTGGGAGAGCGTCCTCCAAATCGATGTGCAAAAAGTACTGACTGGCATGGACACCGACATCGGTTCTGCCGCAGCCGTAAACAGTCGTTTGTTTTTTTAGGACTTTTCGGAGGGACTGTTCTATGGATTCTTGGATGGTTTTTTTTGCAGTAGTTTGGCGCTGCCAGCCTTTGTAGTTGGTGCCGTCGTAGGAGAGGTGGAGGAAGTAGCGCATTTTAGAGGGAGATAAGGAGAATTGTTTTTACATAAGTCATCATTCAGATTTCTCTAGTTAGAAAATTTATCACCGTACTTTTTCTGAATGGCTAAAAACTCTTCGTTATGATAACCTCTTCTTATTAATTCTGTCCAGTATTTTGAGACCTTTTTGAACTTCCCTTTTGCAATGCCTTTTTTTAACTTTTTCATCAGGGTTTTACTCTCTTTGCATCCTGATAGTGAGCTCTGATCATTTGATCCAACGGCCATTATATTTATTTCTCCTTTGATTTCAGGTTGATCACCCAGCTGATAAGCAATGGTGAAATTAATTTCTCTTTTTTCTCCTGCACCATTCCAACCGGTCTCTGTTATTCTTAATGTTTTCTGAACGTCTTCTTCAACTCCAAAACCAAAGGGATTTAAGAATGTTATATCATCAATTCCATTTTTCGGATTAATTGTTAGTCTTACATGAAGGTGTCCAATTCCACAATTTAACCGAGCTTCTTTTGGGTAGTTTATATTTTCATAGATTGTCTTCAAAAAACTTTTAGCACCATCCTCATAATACAAGTCTATAAAATCGATAAACTTTTCCAGATTTTGTCCTTCTGATTTTTGGATGTTTATACCAATTATCAAAAGCATAATTAAGCTTATCCTTTGAATGTATTTCATATTTATTATTTCGAGACTGTTTTAATGTCTAGTCAAAGAAAAGAGAGTTAAATCTGAATTCAGAAGAGCTTGAAAAGCCATAAGTTCTAGGACTAACAACACCCACTACCAGGAGAACAACCATTCGGTTTAGCCATCAAGTCCGAAAGATCCACTTTGACCTTCTCTTCTGGAACCACACACTTATCAGGCGCCAAGCAATCTGTCATTTTAGATTCCAAAACAAAAGTATCTCCATTGAACCCCAAACCGTATTTGCCAATCGTATCAGATTGGTATTCCACCTCTATCTCAAAATCCTGAATATTCAACTTCTCCTCGGAGAGCTTGATGATGTCCAGCATCCTCTGAGGTTTTAGCTTATGGTCAACGTCGTCAGAATACCACAACTGAAAGTTAACGACCGACTCTTCTCTGACCGTACCGCCGCAATCAATGAAGTGTTTGTTGATGTAGCCGACCTCGGTTACGTGGTAGTGGCTGGGGACGAGTGTTCCGTTTGGTAGTTGAAATTTTAGGTCTTCTAGGTTGGTGATGATTTCTTTGAATTTGGATAGTTTCATGATGTTGGATTTATTTTTCTGTAAACTTACGAGTATTGGGATGGAAATCACAATTTAAATTCTTTTGATGGTGAAAATCCATTGTTAAGATAGTTGAACTAAAAGTACAAGGAAAATTATTTTGTCATTTTGTATTTTTTTTTTTTTCTTATTATTGCTGCTCAATCTTTTGTAATAGCTTTTCTAAACTTTTGGTAGATTCACCTTCTATTTTCGCCGCTGAAATCGCCTTTTCTGCAATTTGTTTTGCTTCTGTAAAGTTTCCAGATTTTGAAAGCAAGAAAGCGTACGTATCTAAATACATGTAATTGGGTTCTTCCGTGGTGACTTCCTTCATCCAGCTCAAACATTGTGCAATCACCTTTTCATCATCACAACTCTTATATACTTGCCAGCTGAAGTGGTTTTTATACCCGTTGTCAAATTCTCCATTCGCTTCTAATTCTTTATAGAAGTCAAGTACCTTATCCCATTGCCCTAGTGCCTTCCAAAATTCTTTTCTTGACCGAATAATGATATTTCTTTAGCGTTACAAAACGTTAGTCGAAAGGACAGTGTTCAGGCAAGGTTGATCCGTGTTGAATTAGACACAGGTTTTCTTTTCTACTCGACTGTAGCCAGTTTTTCTCTATACTTGTTCTCCAACATAGTTGCAAAAGCTGCTTTGTCATTCCTCAAAAATTCTATTGCTTCTCCATTAATGATGGTCGGGTGAATATCCCTAAGATGATTATCACTCCAATTCGCAAGTTCTACAAGTATAGGAGTTAAAGCCAAACCCTTGTCGGTTAAGAGATAAAGGTTAGTCTTTTTATTATTTGGTCGTTTTGTCTTTATGATGATACCAAATTCTTCAAGTAGTTTAAGTTTGGTTGATAGGATATTAGTGGCAATAGATTCGTCACTTTCAATAAAGTCTTTAAAGGTTTCCTTCCCTTCTGCCAGCATCTGCTTTACAATCACCAACATCCATTTGTCGCCTAAAACATCCAAGGCTGAGGTGAATGGACAATCACACCGAAATTTTTCTTTCATGTTAAAGAGTAATTTATTTTCACTTGCAAAATGCAATTTATTTTAATTTTTACTTGCATAATAAAAGTTGTTTATATAGTTTTGCTTGCAAATCAAAAGTAATAATTTTTCAATTATGAGACAAGTATTTTCAATTCTATTATTTGCAGTATTTATCGTAGCCTGCAATTCAACAAAACCTAACAGCGATAATATTCAACAATCTAAAATTTCAACAATGAGTAAAAAAGAAACAGTAGGTACTTTTTTAGGTGCTGTACTAAAAAGCGACACTACAACAATGCGTGAACTGGCAAATGCGAATTATATTCAGCATAACCCATTTATTCCAACAGGCTTAGAGCCCTTTATTCAAATGCTACCTGTGCTAAAAGAAAACGGAACGACCGCTGAAAATATTCGGATGTTTCAAGAT
>JBGCDT010000441.1:0-11611 GCA_045105695.1 Saprospiraceae bacterium
GCTTTCAAGCTATTGGTCTTTTTGTTTTTCATGTCCAGACGCATTTCAGAGGATTCAAGTCCTGCGTTGAAGGTCCCTTTCTCAAAAGGAAAGTTCATGAAGTCTTTTTCAATACTTTTTAGAAAATTAAAATCAACTAAACCTCCGAAGGCATTATCGGTCAGTGCATCATACAAATCATTATCAATACGATCAGTAGTGGCAAAAGAACCACCTTCTAAAGTTTCTAACAATGTGCTTCCGTTAGTCACGAAGAAGACATCATCTTGGATTAGGAGATAAAAATTTCTGATATCGTCTAAACCTTTTTTCACTCGGTATAGGTTTTCTCCTTCCATGGTAAGTAACTCAAACTGAACTCCTAGATCGATGAATTGCTTGAACAACTTTTGATCACCTATTGTAGCAGTCATCAGGCCCGTAGGCTCTTTTCGGTTTTGTGGATTATCGTAAACAGCAACAACCATATCACCTCCGAAAGCTTCAGCAACATCCTTGCTAGTGAACCCATATTTTTTTAGTCCTGCATTAACGGTAGTGATACCACCAGCTTTTTCATTGATGATTTGGTAGATTCCTTTTGCGTCAAGTGCAGCAGAGAAAGCGAAACCTAAGTTTTCAGCAGGGATGTACTTTGACAAATCCGTTTTGACACCATTTTTGAAAAATAGCTTTAAATCATTAGTTAATTCTTTCTTTAAATAATGATCAGAGGTTCCAACAATAGCTCCTTCTTCAAAATTGAAGTAGGAATGGAAATGGTTTCCACTTAGTGCCTCTGAGCTGATACCCATAAAGTTAGCAGCAGTTTTTAAAGAAGGATTCGTACTTAGTTTATCAGAACTTATCCAAGTTGCAATGTCATAATTCTTGGATAGGCATTTTACCAAGTCATTGTTATCAGCAACAGAGGTTTTTCTGTCTTTATCAAAATAGTTATTCAAATAATTATCAATATCCATATTCGAAGTAGCACCAGCAATAATTCCGAAGTCTTCGTTCCATGCAATCAATCCATCTCTGTCGAATGATAATTTGTTGTAACCTTCGTGATTAGTGATGTCTTTCATGGAAATATCTGATAACATACTCCTGAATGTTTTACTGTCTTTTATAGAAAAGACCAATGCGCCGAATTGCTTGTTGGAAGGATCATTTGCATCTACGTCCATCACGAAGTAGGCATTTTTTGTTAAGTCTACCCCTGATGCGAAAGGGTCCTCCATGATAGCGGCCATAGCAGGCTCGTCCATTCTTAATTCTGAAATTCCATTTTGGAAAAAGTCTAGCTCTTTGATGTAATCATAATCTGCCTTTTGCATCAATTGATTCAGATTGAAAGCAGTAATAGAGCTGACATCTTTAGGAACTTGCTTCAAACTGTCATCAGGTAATTTGGAGTTGCCGCAAGCAGTTAATAAAACGATGGAAATTAAGAATAGAAGTGAAAATAGTTTGTTGGAATTCATCTAAGCTGATTTTGTGATTTCTAAGTTAAACGCTAAAAACAATACAATAATATGTTCTTTAAAGCCAAAGCGCTAAAGCTTTAGATGAATGACGATTGAAATTCGATGGAAAATGGTTCAGTAATGTAGAAGTATTGTTAGGTTAGAATGCTTTTTTACGTTCCGCTCTTTCCCAAAGTACAGATTGTTTACCATTTACTATTCTGAAAAAGCCACGATAGACAGCGTAGTTCATTATGCAAAAGTAATACGGTACGAAGAAGGCTTTAAATTTAATGGCTCGCTTCTCAAGCATATAACCGATAAAAGCCATTCCAAAAAATAGAATTTGTAGTCCTAGGAAAATCTGAAAGAACAAACTTCCCTGAAATGCTAAGACGGCATTTGATACTAATATAATCAAAAGCGCTAAGGGAGCGAGAGTCCAACGTAAGACTCGGTGTGAGATATATTGAAAGCTGAGCATTCCATAGTTGAAGATATTCAGTAGGGGAGTAAGGCGAGAAATGGCTTGTAATCCACCAGCAGCTATTCTAATCTTCCTTTTGAGTTCTTCTTTGACAGAAGCGGAGGAACTCTCTGCGGCAAATGCACCTGGCTCATAGATTACTCGATATCCTTTTTGGGCAATTCTAAGGGTCATATAAAAGTCCTCTATAATGGTATCAGGTGAAACCGCTTCAAATAAATCTGTTCGAAGGCTAAATAGCTCACCTGCTGCTCCAACAACAGAATATAATTCAGAGTCCCATTTCTTAAGCGTAGATTCATACTTCCAGTAAATTCCTTCACCAGCAGCATTGGCGGCATCTTCTTTTTCCATAAGAACCCTCTTCTCACCAGCTACTGCACCAACCTTAGGATTTTGATAATGGCGAACTATGTTCTTAATAGCCATTGGGTTTACAAAAGTATTAGCGTCTGTATAGATCACGATAGGTGTTTTCACAAAAGGCATGATTCGTTCTACTGCGGCTATTTTCCCTTTTCGGGCAGAGCTATGAAAGACTTCAAAGTTAGCTCCCTCTGGCCAGTCGTACTCTTTGATTACTTCAGGCGTCCGGTCGCTAGATCCATCTGTGACCCAGAGATATTTGATTTTGTCTTTTGGATATTCGAAGGCTAGCCCGTTTTTAATTTTGTTTTCCATGTAATCCTGCTCATTGAAAGCTGCGACTACGAAGGTGATTTCTGGCAATTCTTCATCAGACTGATAGACAGGTAACTGCTTTTTCCCTTTGACAAGACGTTTTAACTGTATTAGAAAAAACAATACAATTCCGTAGCCAATGTACGTATAGACAACGATAAACAGAGAAATGAAAAATAAGATTTCCAAAAAATACATATAGTTCTTTAGTGAAGAAAATTTGCTTTTACTAGCTATTAATACTTTGCAAAGCTTATGCTAATATAGGTTTCTTGGAGTTGATATGTCTTAAGTCGCAAATTATATGTGAAAAATACCCTATTAGTGTAATATCGCAAAGGATAGTTATTGACGATATTTGCAATAGTATAATTTTAAAACTCCTCAATAGTAACCCAACTCCTCAATTTCTTAATGAAAAGCAACCCTCCAGAATATACGGAGTAAAGTGGTTCATAGTTTTCAGTATTTGTGACTTTCTGTGTAATCGCACGTAAAATTAATAGGATACTGAGTAAACAAAATAGGCGATGTTTTGTATATTTGTGGCAGAATGAGGTTTTAAAGCCTCTTCTTCAAACTATATACACCATACAAACAAGTATTGAACATTATTTTCTACGCTTGTTTTTTCCCCTCGTTTTAATCACTAACCACAAACTTTACTTTATTTTTTGGGCTTGATTTTACTATCAAAGCCACATAACACACACCTCCAACATTACAGAATCATCTGATAATGCTTGAAGTATATTGTTATGCCGAAAGCATTTGAAGTAAAACTAAGGGAGAATGAGAAACAAGGAGACCGTACTGGTTATAGAAGATCATGAGAGCATCAGAATGCTGATGAAGAATTTTTTGAAATCTGAGTATAACGTTATTACTAAAAATGATGGACTTGATGGCCTGTCCTGGATGAGTAAGGGTAACATTCCTACACTCATTATCCTAGATATGTCGTTGCCAAACATTAGTGGGCTAGAATTCTTAATCAACATTCGTAGTAGTGGCTTCTTCAGTGGAATACCTGTGATTGTTGTCTCTGGGAACGAATCCAAAGATTTTAAAAACCAGTGTTTCGATTTAGGAATATCTCATTATTTGACAAAACCATTTAATCCACTAGAATTACAAACCAAAATTAGAATACTCCTTAGTCAACGAGAGTTGCCATCAGCGTAATAAAAAGATCAATCAAACAACTTACATTCTTACAAACATACAAGGCCATTAACCAGGCCGCTTACAATTAACTTCTCTAGAAAACCAATTTTAATTACAATTTTTTACCCTTTCTACGAGAAGTAGACAGAAAAAAGACTTACGCAATTATGAAACGAATCTTTACACAGGCTGCACATGCCGTGCAGAATGTCTTTGTATTGGGCTTTGATAACCAATCCTACATCCTGCTAAATGAGCAGGACGGTAGCGGTTATTATAATTTTCAGGCCTTCGACCATTCTTTCCTTGCTTTTCAGCAGTTGTCTGATAATGAATCTGATCGACCTGTAGCGATTATTTGTAGCTATGAATTTCTAAAAGAGGAGAAATTCAGATTCTTACACTCTATTACAGAGAATGCTGCATTTCGGAACATACCTTTTATCGTAATCTCTTCTGACGGTTTGGATATTCCAGTTGAAAAAGCATTGAAAATGGGAATTGACGACTGTTTCACGGAGCCAGTCAATTGGAAGATCCTCGAAAAGAGAGTCGCTTTTTTACAATCTTATAAAGCGGAAATGTTGGCTGATCGGCCAGAGACTTTAGACAATACCTATTACTATAAGACACCTTTTGGTAAAAGAGTCTTTGATTGTTTGTTGGCAACTTCTGTTGCTATCACCATAAGTCCAATATTGTTATTCATTGCATTAGCAATAAAAGTAACTAGTAATGGTCCTGTAATCTATCGCTCCAAAAGAGTTGGTCAAGGATATAAAGTTTTTGACTTTTTCAAATTCAGATCAATGTGTGTGGATGCGGATGATAAACGAGAAGAGTTGAGTCACATGAGCAATCACGAGGGCGCATTTTTGAAAATTAAAAATGATCCTCGAATTACTGGAATAGGACGCTTCATTCGTAAAACAAGTTTGGATGAGTTGCCACAGTTATTCAATGTGATTCGTGGAGATATGTCCATTATTGGAAACCGTCCACTACCAATGACAGAGGCTGAGCAAATAACAACAGACGAATGGTCAGGTCGGTTTTTAGCTCCTGCTGGAATCACGGGGCTTTGGCAAACAACTCCTGAAGGAAAAGAAAATCTATCACAGGAGGAAAGAATTGGTTTGGATATAGAATATGCAACTGAGCTTTCGCCAAAAATGGATGCTAAGATTCTGATGCGTACCATTCCAGCAATGATTCAAAAAGGAGAGTAAACTTTCCGACTTTCAAAATGAAATAGAATTTAAAAGTGTCGAAAGAAAGTTACTTGAGTAGCCTACTTTCGACACTTTTTCTTTTCTGAATATCACCTGCTTTTGAGATTTCATTAGCTAGTGGTAACAAGCATAGAACAAAGACGTACTACAGAAAACATGTCTGAGAAAATTCCTATAGTATCGATTATTACGATTAATTACAACCAACTGAAGGTAACCACTCAGCTGTTGGATTCTATCCGTAATGTTAGCTATAAGTCGCTGGAAGTCATATTGGTAGATAATGCTTCTGAGGTATCTCCTGAGCAATTCATCAAGGATAACTACCCCGAAGTAACTTTCATTCAGAGTAAAAAGAATCTTGGTTTTTCAGGTGGAAATAATTTGGGAATAGCTGAGGCCACAGGGGAGTATTTGTTTTTGATAAATAACGATACGGAGTTGCAGGAAGGTAGTATAGAATGTTTATTGGATTTGTTTGCTGAGAATTCAAAATTAGGAATTGTCTCTCCGCTGATTTGCTATCATCCTGATCAGCATAACCATAAAAAAGATTTAATTCAATACGCAGGTACAACTCCTGTGAGTCCTTACACTGCTCGAAATACAACAATCGGTTCGCAGAGTTTGGATCAGGGGCAATATGAAAAACCGCGCCCAACGGCCTATGTTCATGGTGCTGCTATGATGATTCCTAGAAGGGTAGTGGAAGAGGTTGGTTTGATGCCTGAAAAGTTTTTTCTTTATTACGAAGAATTAGACTGGTGTGAGCAAATACGAAGATCTGGTTATGAAATCTATGTCGAACCACGTGCTAAGATATATCACAAAGAATCCGTTTCTGTTGGACAACTCAGCACTTTGAAAACCTACTACTTGAATAGAAACCGAGTTTTCTTTATGCGCAGAAATAAAAACGACTTTCGAATTTTTATCTTTGGTCTGTTTCTGGTATTCTTTACCATTCCTAAGAATAGTTTACAGTATATCCTCAAAGGACAATTCGATCACTTGAAAGCTTTTTTGAGCGGCATCTGCTGGAACTTTTTTAATAAAGAAGCAAAAATATCCTATGACGCTGTTGACTAGCATATATCTGATCATTGCCGGTTTGTTGGTTTTCTTTCTGTTGCTTCCTTTTGTAACTGTATTGTTATCATTATTTACAAAAGAGAAAATTGTTAGAAAAACAAAGCAAGATGCTGATTTCCAACAATACGATTACGGCTGCATTATCACCGCTTATAAAAATGCAGAAATAGCAAAACCTCTGATTCAATCTCTATTGGATCAACCTTTTCCAAGTTTTCATATCTACTTAGTTGCTGATGAATGTGACATCTCTGATTTTAATTTTACAGATAAAAAACTCACTGTTTTTCGACCAGATCCTTCTTTGCGGTTAAAAGCTAAGTCTATTATTCATGCGATGGAAAACTATGTTCGTCCGCATGATTATACCGTTGTCTTTGATGCAGATAATCTAGCACATCCTGATTTTTTAGTAGAAATAAATCAATATGCGAACAATGGTCATCGAGCGATCCAAGGCCAGCGGACCGCTAAAAACTTAGATACCAGCTACGCCTGTGCTGATGCGACTGGAGAGTTCTACAAGAATTATGTAGACCGATATGCGCCATATCTCATTGGTTCTTCGGCAGTTATCTCTGGTTCAGGAATGGCTGTAGAGACGAATCTATATTGGGAGTACCTCAGAAGTCCAGAGATTGAGCAAGGAAAAGAGAAATGGAAAAAGATGTTGCAGGAGGATAAAATTCTACAAAACTTTCTGCTTTCTAAATTTGAAAAAATTAGTTACGCCTGGGATGCAATCGTGTATGACGAAAAGGTAGTCAGTGGCGAGCAAGTAGAAACACAGCGGGGAAGATGGTTGTATTCTTACTTTCAGAATTTACCAAATTCATCTGGACATGTTGTAAAAGGATTGTTAGGGCTGAGTTGGAATCGATTCTTTTTTGGATTGGTGACGATTAATTTGCCTTTGTTTATTCTGTTGTTTTTGTCATTCGCGACTGCTGTTCTAGGATTGTTATTTTCCTGGAAAATGACTTTACTGTTGCTGAGTTCAATGGGCATCTTTTGTTTTACGATTCTTTGGACTTTAAAATTATCAAAAGCTCCGAAAGAGATCTGGAATACTTTGTACAGCCTTCCAGCATTTGCGATGCGTCAAGTCACTGCTCTTTTCAAAATGGGTAATCCCAACAAAAATTTCAAGGAATCAAAACATACGCGAAATTATTCTATTGACGAAGTTTTGAAAAAAGAACAGAAACAATAATTCAGGAATAAAAGGATGAAAAATAAAATGTTGCCCATATCCCTTCTTCTGAATATTTTACTGGTAGCTGTTTTGTTCTTTTTTGTTTACAAAATAGGTGGCCTAAATCATCTTTTGTATAAAATGAAGAACAGAGGATTAGCAGGGACTCATCAGCACAGAACGGAATTATTGGATGAATTGCCAACGGTAACTAACTCAGATATTATTTTCCTGGGAAATAGTCTGACTCAGTATTGCGAATGGTCAGAAGTGTTTCAAAACACAAATATTAAAAACAGAGGAATAGCCGGCGATGGGGTAGAAGGAGTGCTCAAACGACTACCTAAGATTTTAGACGGAAAGCCCAAAGCTATTTTTCTAATGATCGGAGTCAATGATTTGTTTTATCACGATGTAAAATTCATAACAGCGTTCTACGAAAAAATATTAGACTTATGTAAGTCGAAATCCAAAGAGACTAGCGTAGTCGTTCAATCTCTATTACCTGTAAATAATGAAATAAAAAAGATCCAAATTGGAAACGAATCCATTGAAGAATTAAATGCTAGAATAAAAGAATTAGCAGAGCGATTTAATTACCAGTTTATTGATCTCAATAAAGAATTCAAAAACGAATCAGGAAAACTAAATCCTGATTTTTCCGTAGATGGAATACATATAAATGGTAGAGGTTATGCACTTTGGAGAGATATTCTAAGAAAAGAATTCGACTTCCTTTACAACCCCAAAACATCCCATAAATAATCAGATTTTAGTTCCCAAAAATGATTTTCAACAGTTTAGCTTTTTTTGTTTTTATTGGAATTTTTCTTCCATTGTATTTTCTGCTGAAAGGAAAAGCTAGGTTAATTCTATGCCTGATAGGTTCCTATTTTTTTTATGGCTGGTGGGATTGGCGGTTTTTAAGTTTGATTGTTTTTTCTACCTTGGTTGATTATTTAGTGGGGTTACAGTTGGATAAAACAGAGGAGCAAAAAAGGCGATACCGATTGCTCATTGCCAGTATGATTGTCAATCTGGGGTTCCTAGCCTTTTTCAAATACTTTAATTTTTTCATTGATTCTTTTGCAGTCCTTTTAGAATCTGCGGGATTAAATGCAAATATCAATTCACTGAATATTATCCTTCCCGTAGGAATTTCTTTTTATACTTTCCAATCTATGAGCTATACCATAGACGTTTATAAAAAGAAAATAGCTGTTGAAAAAGATTTTATTCGCTTTGCTACTTTTATTTCTTTTTTCCCTCAATTGGTAGCGGGGCCAATTGTCAGAGCGAGTGATTTTCTGCCTCAGTTTAAAAAGGATAGGGATTTTGACTGGGACCGAATTATAGCTGGGACAAGTCAGATACTTTGGGGGTTTTTTAAGAAAGTAGCGGTAGCGGATTCCTTAGCGCCCTTTGTAGATCAGTGTTTTGATGCTCCGGGAGGTTTTTCGTCTATCCACTTATTAATTGGTGTCTTCTTTTATTCCTTCCAAATTTACTGTGATTTTTCAGGCTACTCGGACATAGCTATTGGCTTAGCAAGAGTACTTGGTTTTGATTTTCCTCAGAATTTCAGGACACCATATTTTCCAAAGAATTTTAGTGAGTTCTGGAAGCGCTGGCATATATCCTTGTCTAGTTGGTTGCAAGATTATTTATACATTCCCTTAGGTGGAAACCGATCTGGAAGTTTTGGTTCTTGGTTTTTTACGGTTTTATCTTTAGTTGTTTCTGTGGCTATTACAGGTTGGTGGTGGTTGATTTTAATTTATGTCCTTGTTTCTATTACTACCTATTTTTGGTTGCAAAAATCAGCTAAAAATAAAACAACCATGTTTACTTATATGAATCTGATGATCACAATGTTGCTGGGTGGCCTGTGGCATGGAGCGAGTTGGGCATTTGTGGTTTGGGGATTATTACATGGTTTTTATTTAGTGGTACAACGGCTACTCGGACCTTACTGGAATAAATTATTAAATACTTTACGTTTTCCGAATTTAATTCAAAATGCTATTGCTATCGCTTTAGTTTATTTCTGTACTTGCTTTGCCTGGATTTATTTTAGAGCTCCCGATTTTGATATTGCCAATCAGGTTATTTCCAGAATTGGATCACTGGAAGGTTTTAGTCCTGGAACTATAGTTAATAAATTCTGGGTATTAAAAGGCTTTATTTTAATTGCTATTTTAGTAAGTGTAGAATTTATTGATCTGTATAAACCATTGTATAAAGAAGCGTTGGATAGACCAATATTCAGAGTTGTATCTTTTGCATGTATTTTATGGTTAATTGCCTTTTTTGGAAGTTTTGGTTCTAATTCATTTATTTATTTTCAATTTTAAAGTTTGAAAAAATCACTTTGGATATTTGCCACTATTCTGCTGTTCTTCATAGGAGATCGAATCGGAGGTGTACTGCTGAAAAAAGCGGTAGATCAAAGCCAGTTTCGTTATTCCAGAATGTATACGGGGAAAGCGGCGAGCGATATTCTATTAGTTGGAAATTCCAGAGGATTAATATTCTATCAGCCACACATCGAAAAAATAACAGGTAAAAAAACATTTAATATCAGCTACAACGGTTTACCAATAGATCTCGCCAAATCATTAGTCGCAGATTACCTCGACAATTATCAGCCAAAGAAAATGATAGTAGATATTACTATGTGCGACCGTTTTAATAACCAAATGATTAGTGGATTTAACTTATACACTCCTTATTCTAAAAATATTAGTGAATTAATTCAAGAAACAGATCAGAATGGTTTTTATGCTGCAAAACTCAGCCACCTATATCGCTACAATTCTGAACTTTTCCAGCGTTCTCTTTTCTACTTAAATAAGAATGACGAAGATTGGCTCTTAGATAGAGAAATCAATGACTTCATGGTAGCTAATGTCCAACAAGAAGAACCTTATAACATTGGTTTTACAACACCTATGCTTACTCATTTGAATGACATGGTGAAGAACGCTCAAGCCAAAGGCGTGGAAGTACACTTGGTCATCAATCCCTATTTTCCGGCTTTTGCAAAGCAGATAGAAAACCTGGAACAATTAAAATCTGAGGTAGAAAGAGCCACAGGATTGAAAGTGAAAGATTACGCGATGGCTGTCATGGAAACCAAAGGCTTCGCTGATTATCAGCACTTGAATAAGTACGGTGCAGCTTTGTATTTGAATCAACTTTTAAAAGATAATATCTTAGATAAATAACATATTGAGTTCTTCTAATCAACGACTAAAATGGATTAGAAAATTTTTGATCTGTTGTAACTTCGTAATCTGTTAAGGTATTTAGAAATTCGACTAAATCCTTTTTCTCAAATTCATTTAATTCAATTTTGTTTCCTAATGTCCAGTCCAAATCGGGATGTTCCTGAACGCCATTAACATAGTGGTTTACAACCTCTTCAAGCGTCTGAAATCTACCATCATGCATATAAGGGCTTGTAAGGGCTATATTTCTTAAAGAAGGAACTTTAAAAGCACCATTCCCCGCTCCTTGATCTGTATATTCCATATCTAATCCGATATTGGCATTCTTTCGCCAGCTAGCACTTAGGTGATCTCCTCCATGGCATTGAGAACATTTAGCTTTTCCAAAGAATAACTCCATGCCTTTTTTTTCTGACGCTGTAAAATTCACAAAATCTATTTGCTGACCTTTGTCGTACTTCGAATTGTATGAAATAATTGATGCCACAAAAGTGGCTAAAGCATTGGAAATTATTTCCTCGTTTATTGGGTTATGATATATCTGTTCAAATAACTCATTATAAGATTCAATTTCTGATAGTTTTTCAACTAGCTGCTCGTTATCTCGCATTCCCATCTCAATGTGATTGGAAATAGGGTTTAAAATATGCTCATGTAGCTGCCCTCTGTGTCCTTCCCAAAAGTGAGAAATCTGATAAGAATTATTTATTAAAGCCATTGAATTTCTAGAGGTCGTATAATTTTTCAGACCTTGGCTAAACTGCTGATTGTCAGAAAACCCCATGTCCTGCTTGTGACAGGTCGCACAAGCGATAGAGTTGTTTTGAGAAAGTCTAGTATCGTAAAATAGTATTCTTCCTAAAGCAGCGATTTTGTCATGGTTTTCCGTAATGTTGTATGGCGTATTTCCGTAGGGAATAGTTTCTTCGAAGTAATCAAATTCTTCTAAAACTAAATTGGGTTCAAATGAATTACTCCGATCCGCGTCGTTTTTACAAGATGTGAGAACGATCAAAAAGAGAATTGCGAAATAGCTAGTTTTCATTGTGGTATTTTTTAAAAGTGATAGAATAAAA
>JBGCDT010000442.1:0-38501 GCA_045105695.1 Saprospiraceae bacterium
TCAGTAGGTTAGTAATAAGTAGAATTAGAATTATGGGGAAGATGCGCATAGGAGTATAGTTTTACATTTTTGTTGATCTTGAAAAGATTAGTGAGGTATATATCGAAGAAGGGTCAATAAGTTTTAAAACCCAAAGGTTTAAGTAATTATTTTACGGATATGAACATTTTAGTTATATTGCACAACACCGTGTGTATAAATACGCGAAATATAAATTCTGGATTCAGTAAAACAAAAAAAGATTTTTTTAACGCCAAGTAAATTGTGATAACACATTTACTTAATAATTAACTAACAAACAATATGGCAAATTTAATGGACCTACTTCAAGGTCAACTTTCAGAAGGTTTAATCGATCAGTTAAGCCAACAGCTCGGCGGAGCAGACAAACAAAAAACGGAAATAGCTGCTCAAGGTGCGATTTCAACAATCATGTCAGCACTCAATAAAAATGCACAATCTCCACAAGGTGCTGCTTCTTTAGCAAACGCTTTAGAAAATGATCATGACGGTGGCATTCTTGATAACATTGGTTCTCTTTTCGGAATGGCCGCAGCTCCTCAGGAGCCTTCTATGCCTAGAGCATTGAACGGCGCTGGTATATTAAAGCACGTTCTTGGAGGTAAGCAATCCGGTGCTGTTGATATGATTTCTAAAATGAGTGGACTCGGTGATGGCAATACTGCTAATCTGATGACAATGCTTGCACCAATGGTAATGGGTATGCTCGGTAAGCAAAAAAGACAACAAGGTCTGGACGCTGGCGGTATCGCTCAATTCTTGATGAACTCTGTAGGTTCTGCTTCTGCAAAACAAGAAGAGATGGGACTGATCGGAAAGTTACTCGATCAAGACGGTGACGGTTCTGTAATGGACGACCTCGCAGGAATGGGTATGAAGATGTTCGGAAGATTTATGCGTAAATAATTAGCAAATATTGTTTTATAACAATACAGCTACAAATCAAAAAACGTTGGACGACTACTAAGTTGTTCAACGTTTTTTTATGCTACAAGCTTTTCAAAAACAATTTCCCCGCAGAAGGATTTGTAGCCAAGGGAATATTGTAAACATCACAAAGTCGCATTAGCATATTCACATCTACTTCATGTGGATGCTTCCCAAGCGGATCTCTGAAGAAGATAACCATGTCTACATTTCCTTCCACTAGTCGACTGGCGATCTGTGCATCTCCACCTACCGGTCCACTTTCCATAGAAGTAACTTCTAGGCCAGACTGTTGTAAATGTTTTCCAGTTGTTCCAGTAGCGATTAGATTGATACTATTCCTTTTGAAAATATCTAAGTGGTCTTTTATGAAGCCGACCATGTCTGCTTTTTTGCCGTCGTGGGCTATTATTGCTATTGTCATTAGTTTGTTTCTTTAGAAAAGGTTGAAAAGGTTGAAAAGGTTGAAAAGGGTTCGCGGCTAATGCGAATTGAGCGAACCCTCTTCAACCTGTCTCCCTCTTCGACCCTTGTCCACCCTTTTCAACCTCTCCCAAAATCACTTAAGATAAATCCGTTCCACCACGCCAACATGATGCGTCTCATGTCCAGCGAGAATGAAACCAAGTGCCCTTGGTGTAAATGGACAACCGCTTGCCATTCCGATAGTATCCAAATGATTGTCATCAAAATATTCGAAAAGCTGAATACTACTTTGGCGAACAGCTTCGTATTCTTTTAGAATGGATTCGGAAGTTCTTTCATCTGCCTTAGACAAAGGAACATAATCATCTTGTTCATAACCAGCCATAGGTGTTTGGTCTCCTCTGGCAATGCGTAGAGCTCGGTAGGCCATGATTCGCTCTGTGTCGATGATGTGCATTGCAACTTCTTTGATACTCCATTTGCTAGGAGCGTATCGAAAAAGCCATTGCTCTTCTGATAAGTTACCAAAGAAGGAAAGGACTTTAGGTGTGTTGTCTTTTAGTACTTCTAGGAAATCATCCTTTTGAACCTTACTAATGTAAGTTTGATAATAATCGGCCACTTCTGTAAGGGCAATAGGGCGACGGTTGGTTCGAGTCATAATTTTATTATGTATTTGCTGAGGGTCAAAGATATAAAGACAAAGAGAATGTCGGACGAAATGCCTCCACAATTCGGAGGGTTTAGTAAAAATACCTTAATTTTGAGGGCTGCCTGTTGATTGATGAAAATGTAAATAAATATTCTAATGAGAAAAATGATCTGTCTTTATACCCTGAGCTTTCTTAGTCTTTTTATGGCTTGCAATCAGGATGCGAATAATTCAACTGGGACGACTACGGAGATTTCTGCAACTGGAAACCCTGCTATTGATGCCTTGTCAAATCAGATTGTGAAAACCCCAATGAATCCTTCACTTTATGCTAGTCGAGCTAAGGCCTACTACGAAGCAGAAGGATATGATGAAGCTATTGCAGATCTGACTAAGGCTGTTAGCTTAGATACTATGAATATCGATTTTCGACATTTACTAGCGGATGTATATCTGGACTATTATCAGTCAAGACTAGCGCTAAAAACGATGGAAGAAGCGGCTGAGCTTTACCCTGAGCGAATTCCCACACTGCTTAAATTGTCAGAATTCCAGTTTATCTTACAGCAACATACACCTTCTTTGAAAACAGTTGATCAGATATTGAAACTAGATCCGCAGCTTGGAGATGCATACTACATGATGGGGCGTAACTTCAGAGAAATGGGAGATGCAGATCGAGCCATAGCGAGTTTACAAAAAGCGGTAGATTTTGACCCAGATATTATAGAAGCATGGGCGATGTTGGGTGAGTTGTTTGGCTCCAGAGACAACGCTATTGCTGTTCGTTTTTATGATAATGCTTTGTCTATTGATAGTACTTATGTAGCAGCTTATTTCGGGAAGGCAAGGTATTTTCACAATCGAGGAGAAATAAAAAACGCTATTAAAGAATATGAAAACGTAAACCGCTTCCAACCTCAAATGGTAGATGCGTATTACAACTCAGGATTAGCTTATTTAGAGTTAGATTCTTTAGATTTGGCATATAAAAAATTCGACCTTTCTGTGAAAATGGAGCCTACCTTCCACATGGCCTATTACTATAGGGGCTCAATTGCAGAGATGCAGGGTAATATGGCTACGGCCAAAAATGACTATCAACAAACCTTGAACCTTAAGTCCGATTTTACCCGAGCGCAGGAGGCATTGGATAGAATAGCTGCAGCTAAATAATTGTAAAAATAAATTTTTGTACTCATGAAGAATATACTCATTCTATTCCTCTTTCTCTTTTTGCTTAGTTGCAATAGTACTGCGGAAAAAGAGGTAGAAACGGTAAAAGCAAATGTGGCTGAAGTTGTTTCTAACAATGCTTTTACAAAAAGAGATACGATACCTCCTGCTAATATTCGGACGGTGACTTCGATGGAAAAAGCGCGACCCGTTTCGGAAATTAATAAATCCTTTCCTTTTGATATTGCGCTAAAAGACGCAAAGGGACAACTAATAAACTCTGCTGATGCTTTACCCGATAATGGTAAACCTACTGTACTATTGTTTTGGTTGACAACATGTCCTCCTTGTGCTAGAGAGATGCAGGCTATCAGTGAAAAATATTCGGGCTGGAAGGAAGAAACAGATTTTAATCTGGTTGCGATCTCTACAGATTTTTCTAAAAATTATCCTAACTTCGTCAAAAGAGTAGAAGACAAAAACTGGCCTTGGTCAACCTATCATGACGTACATCGAGAATTTAGAAAAGTGATGCCTGGTGGATTGAATGGATTGCCTCAGACATTCATTCTAGATGGAAATGGGGAGGTCGTTTACCACAAAAGAAAATACAGCACTGGCGATGAAGACAAGCTTTATGATAAAGTGAAATCCATTGCTGCAAAATAAATACTATTAACTAACCGGAATCAGATTGTGAAAGATCAACTCCTGTTTCCACAAAAACTACATAATCATGGCTATAATGAAAGTTATCGAAGTACTAGCGAACTCTACTAAAAGCTGGGAAGATGCTACTAAAAAAGGAGTAGCGCGTGCCTCAAAATCTGTAAACAATATCAAATCTGCTTACGTACGCGATCAGAGTGTAGTAGTGAAGTCAGGTAAAGTAACAGAGTATCGGGTTTCTTTAAAAATTACTTTTGAAGTAAAGTAAGAAATCAATTCGTATTTGAAAAACTAATAAAGCTCCGCAGGGTTAATCTCTGACGGAGCTTTTTCGTAAGTTAGCCTATGCAATTTTTCCAAAAAAGCGGGTTCTGGTTTTTGCTCATCTTGCTACTTAATTTACTGCAAAGTGGTCTGTCTGAGTTAGCTCATGATGAAGCCTATTATTGGGTGTATAGTCAAAGTGTGGAGTGGGGATATTTCGATCATCCACCGGCTATCGCTTGGTTGGTCGGACTCGGGTACATGTTGTTAGAAAATGAACTGGGCGTTCGGCTTTTTGTGGTACTGGCTAATTTATTGACGATTTATTTGATGTATCGTATCACAAATCCAAAAGAGATAAAACTATTTTTTCTGCTTTTGTTGAGTTGTGTCATTACACATGTTGGATTTCTAGCAGTACCAGATATTCCACTTTTATTTTCTGTTGCTCTGTTCTTTTTCTTTTATAAAAAATATCTAGTCAGCTATGATTTTAAAAATGCACTGATCCTTGGAATTGTAATCGCGTTGATGGGCTATAGTAAATATCATGGCATTGTCGTACTTGTAAGTGTATTGTTATCTAATCTAAGCCTACTAAGAAGAAAAACATTTTACTTAGCTGTTCTAGCTGGGGCAGTATTGTATACGCCACATCTGTATTGGCAGTATATTAATGATTTTCCGACGTTCCGTTTTCACTTATTTGATCGTTCTGCTGAAGCGTATAGTTTTGCCTTTTTGGGAGAATATATTCTAGGGCAGTTGTTGATCTTTGGGCCACTTGTCGGTTTTCTATTGTTTTGGACCTTGTATAGATTCAAGGAAGAAAATCAATTTGAGCGAAGTCTAAAGTTCACCTGTTATGGTATTTTTAGCTTCTTTTTGTTGAGTAGTTTGAAGGGTAGGGTAGAACCTAACTGGACTGCTATGGCGATGGTTCCGCTGATTTATATTGGATATCACTACATCGTTGGGAAGGATAACCTAGTAAGTTGGACTTATCGTTTAGCTATTCCTTCTTTGGTTCTGATATTGAGCTTCAGATGTATTCTTATAGTGGAGATTTTGCCCAAAAGAATTTTTCCACTGGCTTCTGAATTTCACGGTGGGCAAAAATGGGCTAAAGAATTAGATGAACTGACAGAGCACAAACCGGCTTTATTTATCAATAGTTATCAGCGTGCTTCGAAGTATAGTTTTTATGGAAAGAACAAAGGCTTTGCTATCAATAACGTAGGCTATGCTGGTAGTCAATTTGATTTACTCATTGACGATCAGGAGCAGTTGCAGGGAGAGAAAGTTGCGGTAGTACACTTAGTCGGAAGAGAACAGAAGGGAACCTTAATAGGAGGTAAAGACAATGTCGTCGTTGATTTACAAGACGAATTTTACTTTTATAATCGATTGAAAATAAATGTTATTAACCCTCCTGACCTTTTGGAAGTAGAGGAATCGACTTCTATGAAAATAGAAATCTGTAATCCAACCGATCAAACAGTAATCTTACATGGAAATGATCGAAAGGATTTATCGGTAGGTTATATTTCTTTTGACGTAAAAAAATGGATTGGTCGATCAAAAAAGCGTAGTCCAATTCCCGTTAAAGAGATTCACTCAGGAGATTGCATTCCGATGACGATAACGTATACGGCTCCTGATTCACCGGGTGCTTACCGTTACAGGATGTCGATCAATAATGGCTATTATGATGAACGAAACGATAACTTCCATCAGCTAAAAGTAATTGAATGAAAAATTAGGGTCCAATTCGCAGTTCCTGATTCATATTCAACATTCTAAGCCACCTCTTCTTCCCCAGTTTATAAGTTCGATGTCGAAAAATTTTTTTCAATAGAAAGCCAGTGACAAAAGCTACTGCAGGAACAATGGCGGCGGCCCAAGTCAGAGGTGTTCCTGCGAGCGGAGCCAACAGAGAAAGTACACCCCAGCTAAGTCCAAAACGATATAAATTTTTTGCAATAGGAGCAGACCATCGAGCTGGTTCGAAAGATCGGATTGAAATCAGTTCTTTTAAATTTACAGTTCTATTGCTGAAGATTACGAGGTTCTCCTCCATTACAATGTCTTCGATGACACTGGTCGTCCAGGTGTCTGGAAACTCTTTTAATTTGTACGTAAGTTCATCGCCGATGTAGTACTTTTTCACTTTCGCAGAACCATACTTTTCCATTTGAATGAACTTCTGAGCAGTAGCCGAAAAGCCACAAGACAATAGAAAACTGAAGAGTAGAAGGTATTTCATTTCGTTGTTTTAGGAATTAGGTTCTATGTCTTAGAGTTTAGTTGCCTGAGAAGAGTTTACTATTTAGGTTTGTCCTTCGAAAAATCTCTGGATAAGCGGTTAAGGATTTTTTTTATACTCTTTTCAATGGAACTATAAGTTTCCTCTTTAGAAGAAACGTAGATAAGCATAACTGCAAAGTTATCACTGCCTTCGTGTCGGTTATCCCCAAATAGTTTTTCTTTCTGCAGTCGATAGGCTTCACGAATTTGTCGTTTGATATGGTTACGATCAACGGCGCTTTTGAAACGCTTTTTTGGTACACTCACTGCAAGTTGTATAGGCGGAGCTTCTGAGTTTTCATTTTTGATCCAAACAACCCGAATTGGATATACACTAAAAGACCGCCCCTCCTTGAAAAGTGCCGCAAGTAATTTTTTGCTTTTCAGCCGTTCTTTTTTTGGAAAACTAAGTGAGGTCATTTATCGAGTTGTAGCTTATATCAAGTGTCGCAAGATAAGAAAAGGAAAAGATAGCAGTGGAAAAAGAGGAGAGAGATGAAAGGTGCAGGTACAAATAAGCACCACTAAAGGCTGTGCTCTAGTGGTGCTTATGGAGTGAAAACTTAATAAGTGATTACTTCAGACGCATTTCGTCGGAAACAGTCAGCTTAGCACGACCTTTAGCTCTACGACGAGCTAATACTTTACGGCCATTCTTACTAGCCATACGAGCGCGGAATCCGTGCTTATTTACTCTCTTTTTTCTGGATGGTTGGTATGTTCTTTTCATAACGGAACATTTTTATTTCTATGTCCTAAAAGCGGACGTTATCAAATTCTTTTAATTGGCCGACAAAGGTACATTTATAAAATGAAACTGACAATAATTACAGCAAAAAAATATCACCTTGGCTAAATTACTGATTCATAGTCGATAAGAACTCATCGTTAGAGGTCGTATGGAGCATGTGCTTTCGCAGGAATTCCATAGCTTCGGTTGGCTTCATATCAGATAAATGGTTTCTGAGTATAAACATACGTTGTAAGGTGTCCTTATCCATCAACAACTCTTCTCGTCTTGTGCTCGATTTGGTCAGGTCAATAGCAGGGTACATACGCTTGTTGGCTAATGAACGATCCAACTGTAGTTCCATATTACCAGTCCCCTTAAATTCTTCGAAGATAACGCTATCCATTTTAGAACCAGTGTCGATCAAAGCTGTAGCAAGAATGGTTAGTGAGCCACCATGCTCAATATTACGAGCAGCTCCAAAGAACTTCTTAGGCTTGTGTAATGCATTTGCTTCCACACCACCAGAAAGGACTTTACCACTTGCTGGAGCAACTGTATTGTAAGCTCTTGCCAAACGAGTAATAGAATCCAACAATACGACTACATCGTGTCCACTTTCTACCAAACGCTTTGCTTTTTCCAAAACAATATTCGCTACACGTACATGATTCTCAGCTGGCTCGTCGAAGGTAGACGCTACTACTTCTGCATTTACAGAACGACGCATGTCAGTTACCTCCTCAGGACGTTCATCAATAAGAAGGACGATCATGTAACACTCCGGATTGTTTTTAGAGATGGCGTTGGCCACATCTTTAAGTAAGAACGTCTTACCTGTTTTGGGTTGTGCTACAATTAATCCACGTTGTCCTTTTCCAATAGGAGTAAAAAGGTCAATCATTCTGGTTCCGTAGTCCTTACCTGTCTTTCCTATTAAGTTGAATTTTTCTCTAGGGAAAAGAGGTGTAAGATAATCGAAAGGAACACGATCTCTTATGTTCTGTGGATCAAGTCCGTTTATTTTAGAAACGCGTAAGAGTGCAAAATACTTTTCACCTTCTTTTGGAGGACGAATCGCACCTTTGACGGTATCTCCTGTTTTCAAACCAAATAATTTGATCTGAGAAGGCGATACGTAAATATCATCAGGAGAAGTGAGGTAATTGTAATCTGCTGAACGCAAAAATCCGTATCCATCAGGCATCATTTCTAGGATACCTTCTCCCTCAATGATTCCATCCAATTCGATATCGAATTTTTTATTGTTGTTGTCCATTGAGCGCCTTTTGTTTGCAGCACGATCCTCTCTAACCTCCTGTTCTACCTTTTCTGCTTTTTCAACAATAGCTTCTGGAGACTCCGTCTCTGGCTCTTTTTTGACCTCGTCTTTTTCTACATGCCTTTTATGAAAAGAAGCTGGTGATGCTTTTTTCTGAGCAGGTTCGACCATACGAGGTCTCTGAGTACGAGTTCTTTTTTCCTCGTCTTTCTGCTTTGGATTCTTCTTGTCCATTAATTTTTCTTTGGTGATTGTTTTTCGGGGCCTTGGCGTTTTAGGCTGAGGTGACTCGTCGGTCGTTTTTTGCTTTTCCTGAGAAAGAGCTTGTTCATCAAGTATCTTATAAATAAGTTCTTGTTTGTTCATTCGCTTATATCCTTTTAGTTCAAGTCGCTCTGCGATTTCTTTTAAGTCAGGAACAAGCATTTCATTTAGCTGCAATATATCGTACATGAATAAGTAGTATGTTTTTGATTATGTTTATTTAAAATTTGGTTGGATCAATAGGTAGGGAAGTTCTACATAGCGGACCGCTGAATTGTGAATGAGCAAAGGGCTTAGCGAAATGATTTTACCCTTAGCTATTGCATTTTAGAGAAAGGCAGTCTTTATTGGTTTCAATAAATTGAGAGTTGACATATTGTGATTGTGTGTATTTGATCGATTCTTGAGCAGAATTTTTTATAAAATGATAAGCACAAGTGAATTATTTTTCAAAAACTGTAGTTACCAGATACTCAGAACCGTAGTTCTGTCAAACGATAGCATTGTTTTGAAAGCGATTTGTCTGAAGTCAAATTCCGGAGTATAATCTGGAACAAAAGTAGAAAGTATATATCTGAAAATAGACCTAATGTCTTTGTTGCTATTTAGTTGAACACGAAAAAGATAAATGAATGAGCGGGTGTAATTGGTTCAAGCACTGAAGGTCACTGTACTTCTACAGAAAAGACAAGCCGCCTTATGTACATACTTTACCCTTGATATTCTAATGTAATTATTATGAAAAGAGGATAAGAAGGAATTCGTTTACGACTGGAAGTTGAGTCAACTTGATGTGAAACGAGGCGTGCATATCTTTCGACGCTGCAAAAATACAGTTTATTTTTAATTCAAATACTATCTTTGCAAAAAATATATAAAGAAAGTTCTCATTAGCTTCCTTTCAGAAACGGAAACACTTCTGTTTTATTTTATTACACATATTATACCAAAAGTTAATATTTATAACTCACTTATGCTTCAGTTAAATTACATCCGAGAGAATAAAGACCTCGTTATCAAAGCTTTAGAAACTAGAAACTTCCCTGCTGACCTGCTGGGGATCGTTCCTCAGATCATTCAGCTAGACGATGAAAGAAAGGCGAATCAGAAGTTGCTAGACGACAATCGTGCTGAAGTAAATAAATTATCAAAAGAAATAGGAGAACTCTTCAAAAAAGGGGAAAGAGAGCAAGCGAACCAGATGAAAGACCAGGTAGGTACCATAAAAGAAGAAGGAACCAAGTTGGATCAAAAGGCTGATCTAATAGCCGAGAAACTAGAAGAATTGCTCTACATGATTCCTAATATCGTTCATCCTACTGTTCCTTCAGGTAATAGTGACGAGGACAATGAAGTGCATCAAGAATGGAATCACCCACTACCTGAACTAGGTGGCGAAGCAGAACCTCACTGGGATCTGGCTAAAAAATACGACCTTATTGATTTTGAACTTGGAGTTAAAATAAGTGGTGCTGGTTTTCCTTTGTTCAGAGGGAAAGGAGCCAAACTGAAAAGAGCATTGATCAATTTCTTTTTGCAAGAAGCTCATGAGGCGGGTTATGAAGAAATCATTCCGCCATTGTTAGTCAACGAAGATTCTGCAAAAGCTACAGGGCAGTTGCCTGATAAAGAAGGACAAATGTACTACGCTCCAAAGGATGACCTCTATTTGATTCCTACTGCGGAAGTACCGATAACAAATATCCTACGGAACGTCATTTTAAATGAAAGTGATTTCCCCATAAAGCTGACTGGCCATACGCCTTGCTTCAGAAGAGAAGCTGGTGCTTATGGAAAGCATGTTAGAGGACTTAATCGAGTACATCAATTTGACAAAGTAGAAATCGTAGTAATCGAACATCCGGAGAAATCTTACGATCGTCTGATGGAAATGCTGCGTCATGTAGAAGGATTGTTACAAAAGCTGGAGTTACCTTATCGAATTCTTCGACTTTGTGGTGGAGACCTCGGATTTACTTCTGCATTGACTTTTGATTTTGAAGTATATTCTGCGGCACAGAAACAATGGTTGGAAGTCAGTTCTGTCTCGAATTTTGAAACCTTTCAAGCGAATCGTTTGAAATGTAGATATAAAGATACAGAAGGGAGCAACCAATTAGTTCATACTCTGAATGGCTCTGCATTAGCTCTTGCTAGAATTGTAGCAGCATTGTTAGAAAATAATCAAACAGCAGAAGGAATCCGAATTCCAGAAGCATTGAGACCTTATACTGGCTTTGATATGATAGCGCTTTAATGAGTTCGATTCATGTCTTTCAAAAGCTAATTACTATTGAATGGACTTAAGCGAATGCTTAGGTCCATTTCTATATAAAGTGTCTTTTTCTACCGTTTTGCGTCTTAAAAACGAACAACCTTTAATAAAGTGTTGTTAAGCAATCATACATTTATTTTAGAAAATAATAAAACAATGGGAGACAGTTATACGATTTATTTCATGTTAGCGGGAGGGCTGAGTATGCTAGGTAGCTGGTTTAGCAATCGACTAAAATCAAAGTTTGATCATTACAGTAGGATGGCAACCAGTAGCGGGATGAGTGGTGGAGAAGTAGCAGTCGAAATGCTCCGTCAAAATAACGTTTCTGGAGTTCGCATCGTACAAGGGGAAGGATTCCTGACGGATCATTATAATCCAATGACAAAAACGGTAACTCTAAGCCCTGCGGTTTATCAAGGACGCCACATCTCAGCCGCTGCTGTGGCAGCTCACGAATGTGGTCACGCGATTCAACATGCTACGGGTTACCCTTTTCTACAAACCCGATCGGCTTTAGTTCCTTTTGTGAAAGCGGCATCAAAAATACAAGGTGTTCTATTGGTCTTTGCATTAATGTTGGCTTCTACTATGCCCGTTTTATTATTGGTAGTAGTAATTGCCTTTGCCGTTACAACGGCCTTTAGTTTGATTACTTTGCCAGTTGAATTCAACGCGAGTAGTAGAGCATTGAAATGGCTGGAGACAAGTGGTATTACCACTCCTTCAGAGCAAGATGGAGCAGAGGATGCTCTGTGGTGGGCGGCCATGACTTATGTAGCTGGAGCACTTTCTTCTTTGGTCATTTTAGCTTATCTGCTCTTTAACTATATGTCCAGCAGGCGTTGATGTATTTTCTGAAGATAAACACATTAAAGAATTATTTACATTATAAATATCTTTACTATATTCGCAGGCTAATACCAACGAAGACTTATCATCTGTTTTTTTAGAAATAGAGAAAGTCGAAGTCCATTACCTGATTGTATGAAGTCCAACCGCAGATTTACTTTCATTGACTATAATAATCTTAGAACAGTCAAACTTAAATCTCTCGATAAATTATCGGAGCGGTTATACATTTTGGTAGGTACCGAACATCAGTCTATCCCCATAAAGTTAGTTCGGAAGATACAACGCATGAATTGCGATGTCAGGTGGATTATTGCGAACAACAATGATACAGAACATGTCAATTTCCACATCGCTTTTTTAATGGGGAAGTTGCACAGCAAAGTAGATAATAAAATCACTTTTGTAGTCATCTCTAACGACGATAGTATTGATTCAATGATTACCTGTGTTACAGATTATGGACGACATTGTACTCGTGTACAAAGAGACACAAGCCCATTGCTAAACGGGAAGTGTCAAAACGGTGTTCTTGCTACGGAAGCGAAACCTGATGAAAACAGACTCCCCTTTGAATTAGATAATAATACAGAGTTACTACAGAATAAAACCATAAAGGAAACGATTCGTCGCTTGGTGTATTCTAGTAACCCTCCTGTTACGATTAGTGATTTGAAGACATACATCAGACGCTCCAATCAGGAAAGCGCACGATATCTCAATCTAGAAGATATTATAGCAGAAATGATTCGACGCGATGAGATTCAAGTGGAGAATGGAAAAATAATCTACAATTTTCTACCGATCTAAAAACGCTGCTCTATTTTTATACTCCATTCGACTATAGCCAAAATACTTCCCGCATTTTGTTAAAACCACTATAATTGTTTTATTTTGCAGTGATCAAAAAAGAAACTTAACTGTTTATTAAATACTGTCTAAGTGTCTTTTTATAATCCAAACGTCTAAACATTGAGGTCGTTTTTACGATCTGTTTTTTAGAATTAAATGTATAACAATGCAAGAAGAAATTAATGCTGGTTTAGCAAAAGCAAAAGAAGAAATGGATGAAGCCATTTCACACCTCGAAAGAGATTTGGCGAAAATACGAGCGGGTAAAGCAAATCCGTCAATGCTCAACGGAATCATGGTAGATTACTACGGTAATCCTACACCACTAAATCAGGTAGCAAACGTAAATGCTCCAGATGCAAAAATGCTAAGTATTTCCCCTTGGGAAAAATCAATGATAGGCCCTATAGAACAAGCTATCTTCGGAGCTAACTTGGGTATTACCCCACAAAACAACGGTGAGTCTATCATCATAAACATACCACCTTTGACAGAGGAGCGAAGAATTAATATGGTGAAAACAGCGAAAGGCTATGGAGAAGATGCGAAGATCAGTCTTCGTAACAGTCGCCATAAGATAATGGATGTAATTAAAAAATCTGTAAAAGATGGCTTTCCTGAAGATGCTGGTAAGCGAGAAGAAGACGATGTAGAAAAGATGGTAAAAGGCTATGTCGAAAAAGTAAATACACATATTGATGCTAAGGAGAGCGATATCATGACTATCTGATATCATGACCTCCAAACAGTCACAGTCACTCTGTCTATACAGTATGCTCATACGTCGGATATAGTGACTGTGGCTAAAAAATGATACTTACTTTGACCGATATCTTAATAGTATGTCAAAGTATCAAAATTAGCTGCATTCGGTTACAAAAAAGCGTACCTTGCAGACGTTCTTATAGCAACTGGTTTTAGAGATCCCTCAAGTCGTTTTAACATAAAAAACCATTGCCATATTTCTCCCTGAGAACCCATCAACTTTGGGATTCCGATCCCGGTTATTTTTAAACAATTTCAACTTTGGCAATACCTTGAATAAGACAGTTACGACTGTTTTATCTACTGTTATTACAAACTGAAAATACTATGAAGAAAGTATTGTTCTTTTGCTGCTGTCTCATGAGCGGAGTTCTGTTTGGTCAGAGCTTCCCGGACGAAGACAGTGCAGAACTAAACTTACTTCAAACTTCTTACGACGAGGCCCGACCGTACATCTCCTCAGATGGAAAAACAATTTACTTCTCTAGGTTGGGGCATCCGCAAAATTTTGGCGACGACGATCAATACGATATTTGGAAGGCCTTCCGGAAAAGTGACTATACCTGGGGTAAAGCCATACATATTCCTTTGCCGATTAATAACCGAGCAGATAATTTCGTAATCGCTACGAGTACGGATGGCCAATCAATTTACCTTCGAGATGATAGTCAAGAGTCTGGCTCTGAGTTGGTATATACCAAGAAGAAAGGACGTAGCTGGACGAATCCTAAGCCAGTGCAGATTCAGGGCTTCAGCCCTAATTTACCAGTGAGTTATTCTATGGCAGATGAAAATGAAGTTTTGCTACTTACCATAGATCAGGATGGAGGCAGTGGTGGTCGTGATATTTATGTTTCTACAAAAATCAATAAGGAACTTTGGTCTACTCCTCAGAATTTGGGAACCGTAATTAATTCAAGCAGTGAGGAACCGCATGCTGTTTTAGCTGCGGACAACAAAACACTTTATTTTCTTAGCAATGGATTTGAAGAGGAAGATAAAATGACCTTAATGGTTAGCCAGCGAGAGGGAGCTACCTGGACGAATTGGTCTGATCCAAAATCTACAGGAATTGCGTTAGACCCAATACTATTTAATAATTGGTTTTTTATTTCAGCAAATGGAAAAACCATGTATACCAGCGGTAAGCATTCGACAGATGATGATCAGAAACTCATTGCTTTTTCATTGCCGAGTCAATATCAGCCTGAACCAGTGTCACTGGTTTCTGGAAAGTTGATTGATGCAGAAACTGGATTTGAACTAGACGGAAATGTATTGTTAGCATCGTTGGACTCTTATGATAAATCACAACAACAGACTACTAAAAGGGGAGGGCGTTTTCAGTTTGTATTGGCTAAAAAATCAGACTTTAATCTATCGGCTGAGGTGCCTGGCTATTTTGCGAAGAGTGAAACCATTGCAGACGAACCTATAAAAGAGTTAGATAAAGAAGAACATGATGGTAATTCAAAATTGAGTTATAATAGGTCTCCAGAAGTAGATCAATTAAGTCTTCGATTACAAAAACTAAATAGTTCCATTCAGGAGCTGGAGCAAAGGAGGAAGGACACGCAGGAAACTTTGGAAAAAAGTAAACGAACCAACTGGTCGCCCAGCCTTTCCAACGCTCAGCTTTCAGCAATCGAATCTAAATACAACAACGCACTTGGCATCGCTGAAGAAGAAAATACAATAACCTCTACAGGTGATTCCGAGCTAGACGCGATGAAGAGGGCTTATCTTAAGCATAATAAAGTGACCACTCTGACTGAGGATAAAATGACCGCTAAATCTGTTGCTCCAAAAGAAAACGAAAGCGAACTTGATGCTATGAAGCGGAAATTTAATGATGCTAATAACAATGCTTCTACAAGTTCAGAACAAGAAGCGGTTGTAGCTGCCACTATCGAAGCAGAGGAGGAGTATATCGACTTTGAAGAATTTGTTACACAATCAAAATCAGACCTAGAAGAAGAACTCAGCGATAGAGTTGTTCATGAGTTAAGAGCGGATTTGGTACAGGAAGTGTCTTTCAAAATGCATGCGTCAATGGATTCCGATTCACGTGATCAGTATGCGAATACGTTGCAAAAGAAAACAGCGAATTTAGAATCAGAAGTCCGAAGAGAATTACGAAAAAAATACAAAGGGCAGGTGAAGCAGGAGTTGAGAGGAGAGATGCTAGAAGTGGTAGAAGCAGAGCTAAGGGAACTTCTGCGAGAAGAGGTCAAAAGAGAATTGCGTAAAGAACTGGAAGATGAGGTACGTGAAGAGTTACGTCTGGAATTAGAATATATGCTTACTAAAGAAATGGCAAAGGATACTCAAAAGGAACTGAACATCTTACTAAAGCAACTCAAAAAGAATAACAATAAAGTATCCGCTCCTGGTAAATACTACGGAGGATCAATGTCAGATGAAACTAAGCGGAAATCTACGAATTCAAATCGAAAAGAAATCAGTTTGGAATTGTATCCATTGAAAACTGGGCAGACTATTCCACTGGAAAATATTTTCTTTGAAGCTAATTCTGATATTTGGAAAGAAGCTTCTTTACCAGAGTTAAATAGAGTCTTTGATCTTTTGAGTGCTAACGAAAATTTACAGATAGAAATCAGTGGGCACAGCAACGGCTGGTGCAGTACAGCGTTTGCAAATAATATTTCTACTGTTCGAGCAAAGGCTGTAGTAGACTTCTTAACTAAGAGAGGTATTGCTCCAACACGATTGTCCTGGAAAGGATACGGAAAAACACAGCCAATTGTACCAAATGATTCTGTAGCGAATTGTAAAAAGAACCAGCGAATCGAAATGCGTATTTTAGCAAACTAAATTATTCTACTGTTGTTGTAAACACATCATTATAAAATCCACCTCCTCACTTTATGAAATTCATTTCCGAGTCTGAAATAGACAAAGTAACCGATCTACTATCCACCGATTCGAATCAAGAAGCCTTCTTTAAAACAATAGGCGAGGAACAACCTGTTCTGCTTTCCTTTTTAGTTTCCGAAAACATAAAGGTGCTTACCACAGAAGAACAGGAACTTATGTTTTTCTTAGCTGCCGTTATTTTTGATGTAATAAAAAATGAATATCCAGATATTCCAATGCTTACTGAAGATGTCATCGGCAAGTTGGAAGAAGCCAACTGGTATACGATGGAAGCAAATGTGAGAGGAAATTTTAGCGAAAGAATTACGCCCTTCTTTGAGAATTATCCACAGGAAGATTTACTGGCTTTTGTAGAGGACTCTTTGGTTTTTGATGAAGATAGTCATGTGACCAATGAAGGTCGAAGTTATTTGTTCGTGATTTTGAAAACGGTGATAGATGCTTTCGATAAGACTTTATAATTACTAATCGCCCATTACTCTTGGAGAGACCAAACCGTGTATTATTATTGAAAACAAAATCACGTATGCTGTTATAGAATATAATAACGCACTTTCTGGGAAGGCTTCCGTTTGCAAAAAAGCCCAAGACAAATAGAACATAGAACCTATTCCCCGGATACCACAAAAGCTGATTATCAAGCGTTGCCGATTATTAATTTTCGATCCTAATAAACCGATCCAACCTGCAAGTGGTCGCACAATCAAAATAAAAATACCTGCAAACAAAGCTCCCTTCCAACTCGCAAAACTCAGCACATCATTCAGCAGATGCCCTCCGAAAAGAATAACCCAGACGACTAACAACAGCTTTTCAATTTCCTCCACAAAGTCATGCATCTTCACTTTGATATCTCCTTCTACTTCTTCGGTGTACCGAATACTTAGTGCCGCCACAAAGACTGCAAGAAACCCATAGCCGTGGATAAGTTCTGTTAAACCATAAGCCATAAACGTAATGGAGAGACTTACAAAACCATGTGGATTACTGATGCCCTTTATCTTTGGAAGTCGTTCGATACTATAGCCTACGAATCTTCCGATGACATAACCTGCTGCTACTCCAATAATTATTTTTAGTAGAAATTTATCAAGGAACCAACTGGTCAGGTCTAATTTAGCATTAGCCATCAATACGGCTAAGAAAACGAAAGGGAAGGCCAGTCCATCATTTATTCCTGCTTCGCCAGTCAATGAGAAGGAAACGGGATCCTCCTCCTTTGATTGTTCTACGTTTTCTATCTGAACTTCAGAAGCCATGACTGGGTCTGTAAGCAGCTAGCAAAATGGCTGCGGGCATACTTAAAGCGAATAACGAACTTCCTAAAAAATATACCGCTAGCATTGTTAAGGGCATCGTAAAAACAATTAATCGAATTGGAATTTTCCAATCTCTAACAGAATAATTTCTACCGATTTTCAAACCTGTACCCATCAAAGATATAATCACAATGGCTTCAGATATCTGCATCAGTATTTTATCTGACCAGACTGGCGCAGGATAGATCAATGGCAACTTTAGAAAATACAACAAGGCTCCAATAAGCAAGAGGAATATGGTATAGCTTATTTTTAGTTTTTTAGACAAGGAGGGTAGCCAGGCCATTATTAAAGTGGCAGCTCCAAGACCGGCAAGCGTGGCGTAGTAAGACTTCATTGATGTTGAAAAGTAATTTGAACGGTACTAATACGAATCAAATTTTCTATTGTTCAAGAAGTTGTTTTTTTGTTTTGCCTTGTAAAAGGGGAGGGGATTTGACTTATCTAAAGAGGTAAACCTAATAAAAGGGTTATTAACTTTTTTGGGGTTTCTTTGTTACTTGTACTTTGAATTGTACGCAAGTGATTTTCATAAATGTTAAAAATGATACAGTTTTACCGAATAACATTTTCTATTCTAGTCCTACTTTCGTTTTCATTGAATGGTTTCGGCCAAAAAAATGGACAAAGGCCCGGAGGAAAAAAAGCGAAGCTATCTATTATAGGTACAGTAGTAGATGCTACCAATGATCTCCCGCTCGAATTTGCTACCATTACTTTGATGAATGCCGTAGATAGTAGCATCATTACAGGAGGTATAACAGATGAAAAGGGTTTCTTTGATATTCAGACTCGACCAGGTAATTATCTGGTTAAGATTGAATTTATTTCTTATAAAAGTCAGTTTAGAAACGACATAAAACTAGGGAGGGAAAACCCAAAAGCAGACTTAGGAAAGGTCGCCCTCACTTCAGATGCAAACCTTCTAAACACTGTCGAAGTAAGAGCAGAGAAAAGTCAACTCAGCATAGCACTCGATAAAAAAGTATTTAATGTTGGAAAGGATCTAGCGAATCAAGGAGGCAATGCCTCTGATATTTTAGATAATGTTCCTTCTGTAAATGTAGACATAGAAGGTAACGTCTCTTTGCGTGGAAGCGCTAATGTCAGAATTCTTGTGAATGGAAAACCTTCAGGTCTCGTTGGTATTGGAAACACAGACGGCCTTCGCTCTCTGCCTGCGAATATGATTGATCGAATCGAAGTCATTACTAACCCATCAGCTCGCTATGAGGCAGAAGGAATGTCGGGGATCATTAATATCATTCTGAGGAAGGAACAACAAAAGGGCTTGAATGGCTCTGTTGATTTGACGGTAGGATATCCTGAGCAATATGGAGCAGCAATCAATCTAAACTACCGAAAGAAGAACTTAAATTTATTTACCAATTTAGGAATCAATCAAAGAATAAGTCTTGGCGGTGGTACCGAATTCAGAGAGTTTATAAACGGCGATACAACAGAAATCACAGACCAAATCAGAGAACATCGCAGAGGAGGTTTGTCTAATAATGTTAGGGTAGGGGCGGATTATTTTATTAACTCAAAAAATATCATTACTACTTCTTTTCTCTGGAGTGTAAGTGATGAGAATAATATTACGGATATTGAATACAATGATTTCATCAATACATTGAATAATAAAATCGGTACAATAAAAAGAGAGGACAATGAAAAGGAAGATGAGGAAGAACTAGAATATGCCTTGACTTATCGTAAAATTTTCTCCAAGGAAGGTCATGAACTAACGGCTGATTTGCGTTATCAGGATAATGGTGAATTAGAGCTTTCTGACTTCATACAATCCTATTATAATGGCGAAGGAATCCTAACAGGACAACCAGATGACTTACAACGTTCTTCTAACGACGAAGGCGAAAGACAGACTATCATTCAAATAGATTATATCCAGCCTTTTGGGCAGGATGGAAAATTCGAGGCGGGAACACGTTCTTCCTTTCGGAGAATAAAAAACAATTATTTAGTAGAACAACTTGACCAGACCAACGACAGCTGGAAATCACTGGAAGGACTGAGTAACCGTTTTTCTTATGATGAAGATATCTATGCAGGTTATGTGATTTACGGAAATAAAATTGGGAAATTCTCCTATCAAGGAGGACTTCGTGCAGAGTACACCGACATCGTTACTAATAGTAGAGAAACCAATCAAGTGCTACCAAAAGACTACATCAACTTTTTCCCAAGTGTGAATCTTTCTTACGAACTTCCTGCTTCTAATGCTATTCAATTAAGTTACAGTCGACGAATTGTTCGGCCAAGATTTAGATTGTTAAATCCTTTTTCTTCTTTTAGTGATGATCGGAATCTCAGAGTTGGAAATCCTGACTTAGATCCTGAGTTTACAGATTCCTATGAGTTGGGACATATTAAATATTGGGACAAAGGATCATTTGGTTCAGCCATTTTCTATCGATACAGTACTGATGTTATTGAACGAATCAGAATCGTAAACCCAGATGGAACCACTTTGCGAATCCCTCAGAACCTAGCAACTAGAAATGAGTATGGTTTTGAATTTGTCGCTTCTTACAATCCCAGTAAAATTTGGCAAATCAATGGAGACATTAACTTATTGCGCTCCATAATAGATGGCAGCAGTCAAGGTCAAAGTCTCAACGCTGATACTTATACTATGAATGCCAGAGTAATGAGTAGATTGAAATTGTTCAAATCAGTTGATACACAAGTTAGTTATAACTTCCGCGCACCAAGACAAACAACACAAGGGACCAGAGATGCGATACATTCTGTGGATCTGGCCTTTAGTAAAGATGTTTTGAAAAATAATGGAACGATTACTTTCAGCGTTCGAGATTTATTTAATTCAAGAGTTTGGCGATATACCACCGAGTTGGAAACCTTGTCAGTTGATGGTGATTTCCAATGGCGCGTTCGTTCCTTTTTGCTGACGTTTAATTATCGGTTGAATCAAAAGAAGAAGCGCGGGCGTGGGGGTAATAGAGGCGGCGGCGGAGGTGGTGGAGATTTTTAGAGGGTACTACTATTTTATAGAAATGCCGCTACCTAATTAATAGGCAGCGGCATTTCTAATCTAACAAGAGTCTTACGTTTTCTACTTCTCCCCCAAAACCTTCTTACCATTCACTTTCTCAAAAGCCTCCAAGCCACACTGCAAGAAATTAGAATAGGCATCAGCATCCGGCGTATAAGAAACCGGAGTCGTCAATAGCTTTCCTTCTGGAGAAACCAGAGCGTACTGCGGCTGCGTGTTCGCATTGAAATATTTGTACTGTAAGTGCTGCCACTTGCTACCAGTCGTTCGCAACTTACGAGTACCGCCAGTTGGTTTTTCTACGGTCTTCTGCTCAGATTCTGGTAAGTCAATTTTTTCATCTACATACAGAGAAACTAAAACATAGTCATCACGAATGTATTTTAGGACATTGTCTTTTGGCCAAACCAGCTCTTCCATTTTTCTACAGTTCACACAAGCATGACCGGTGAAATCAATCAACATTGGTTTGTTTACTTCTTTGGCGTAAGCCCAACCAGCATCTAGATCTTTGAAGCAATCGAGATTGTTAGGACAGTGCTTTGGATAAATCCAACTGTAGCCAACCGGAGGTGCCAATCCACTCAATAAAGATAAAGAGGAGAAAGACTGTGTTTTATCATTATACATAAATCCAGTAGCTAAGTAAACTGCAAATGCAATAGAAGCTACACCTAGTCCCATTCTGACTGGCCCAATCTTCGGATTTGGAGAGTCGTGTGGGAAACGAATTTTTCCAAAAAGGTAAATTCCTAACCCCACAAAAATGATGATCCAGATAGCAAGGAACGGTTCTATCTTCAATAATCCCCATTTCTTAACCATGTCTGCGTTGGATAAGAATTTGAAAGCCAAAGCTAATTCTAAAAATCCTAACACTACTTTTACAGTTGTCAACCAGCCACCTGATCTTGGTAAAGAGCTCATCAAACTTGGGAAAGCGGCAAACAATGCAAATGGTAAAGCAAGCGCAAACCCGAAACCTCCCATACCCGCTGTCAGCTGCATTGCTCCTCCATCAGAGGAAAGTGCACCTGCAAGTAATGACCCCAGGATCGGTCCCGTACAAGAGAAAGATACCAAAGCCAAAGTTAAAGCCATAAAGAAGATACCAATAATTCCACCTGCGCCTTCCGCAGAACTTGCTTTGTTGGTCCACTTTTCTGGTAGTGTTAATTCGTAATATCCAAAGAAAGAAAAAGCAAAGAAGAGAAAGATAAAAAAGAAGAATAGGTTTAACCAGATGTTGGTAGAAATTTCATTCAGAATATCTGGGTTTAGGGAATCCATCAAGTGGAAAGGAACAGATAACAATATGTACACGAGGAAGATAAAGAAACCATAAAGCATGGCATTCATCAACCCTTTCCTTTTGTTTTCGCTTCCTTTCGTAAAGAAACTTACAGTCAAAGGAATCATAGGAAAAACACAAGGCGTCAACAAAGCCAATAGACCTCCAAAGAAACCTAAGACGAAAATGCTAATCAAACCAGAATTTGCTTTCACTTCTCGTACCTCTCCACAGGATTGCACTGGGCTGGCCAAATCTACATTCTTCATCTCCACAGGGTAGGGATCTTTCATGCCACCCACCGCTGCTTCTCCACCTATGGTCGCCGCAGTATCTTCTGCTTCCTCTGGTACATCATCGCCTACATAGGTTTTCATGGTCGTAGGGTCGAAACGGAAAGGAATGAATGCTGGAGGCAAACATCTGGTGTCATCACAAGTCATGTATTCAAAGAATCCATTTACCGGTTTTGATTTATCACTTACGGAAACACGTTGTTGGAAAATCGCTTCCTTTTTGAATTTCGTCAGGTTCATTTTGAACATTTCATCGAAGACGGTAAGCTTTCCTCCAGATTCTTCTGTTGTTCCTTTCAGCGCAAAGTGAGTTCCTTCTTCATATTCAAAAGTTGTTTTCACCGGCCCGTCATCGCTTTCCAAAAACTGTGAGTAGACAGCCCAGCCCTTGTCAATCTTTGCTTTGAAAACTAAGTCATATTCGTCATTGCCAGCAGGCTTAGCAGAGAATGTCCACTTTACTGGATCTAGGATTTGGCTCTTAGAAGCTGGAGCGGGCTCTTCTTTTTTTTCTTCTTTTGCCGAAGCTTCAGCAGTGTCTTTGTTTTTGAAAAGTTTGTCTTTTGCTTTGTCAGATGCGTCTTGCAGCTTGTCCACTTTTGGAGCTGTTTTAGGTGCTGTCTTTTTAGTAGGAGCCACTTCTTTTTTAACAGTGGCCTTCTTTTCTATTTTAAATTCAAAATCAACTTGATCTGGCGGCAAACACTTCGTTGCATCGCAACACATAAATTCCAAATAACCTGCTATTGGTTTTGAGAAATCAGAGACTGTAACCCGCTGAGTGAAAATTGCTTTCTTTTTGAACTTGATGACATTCATATCAAACATCTCATCAAAAGCTTCTTTTCTGTTTCCGGATTCTTCGTTCTTTCCTTTCAAAGCGAAGTGGCTTCCCTTCTCATATTCAAAAGAAGTTCTGACGGGGCCGTCGTCATTTTCCAGATACTGAGAATAGACCGCCCAGCCATCTTGAATAGTTGCTTTGTGGATGAGATCGAATTCGGTATCGCTAATTTGTTTGTACTCATGAGACCATTTCACAGGATTGTGAATCTGAGCAAATGCGGTTGAGATGGTACTGATAAGAATCAGCAGGAGTAGAGATGAATTTCGCATAAGTAAGATAGTTATTAGATTGTTTTTCTGGAGTGCGAACCAAGGGGTCGCAAGTTTAGCTGCAAAAATAAGCTTTTGACTTAGTAATCAGTGTTGACTGACAGACAAAGGCCGAAAGAAAACTGGAATAAACGGTTTGTCGAAAGGGATAAAAATGGAAAAGGGATAACTTAAAAATTCCACCTTCCTGGTTTCAAAATTTAAGTTATCCCTTTTTATGCTAGACTCCCAAAAATGAGAAAATCTTTAAATGATCTTTAACACGCATTTTATTTTCTATAACTTTTTTTCAGAATAGAAAAACGTTGCGCAAATTTCTTGTAGCAGATTAATGATTCAGCGCAATAGTGAAATCTACATCCGCAGGAGGTAAGCAACTTGTCGCGTCACAGGTCATGTATGTCAGTTTGCCTTTTACAATTTCAGTAGCATCAGCTACAATTACACGCTGGGTGAATTTTGCCTTTCTGCTGAACTTGACGATTTTGACACCAAAGGTTGTATCGTAAGACTCTCGGTTATTACCTACTTCCTGTGTGGTACCGACTAATTGAATCCCTGAGTTTTCATCGAAATGAAATGACGTAGGGATTGGACCTGACTGAGATTCGAGGTGTTGAGAATATACTGACCAACCTCTCTCGATGTCAGCAGTAATGATTAGATCATATTCTCCATCATTTACTTGCTCTACTTCAAAAGTCCATTTTACAGGATCTAATTGAGCAAAAGAATCAGACATAAAAGAGAAAGAGAAAAGTAGGATAAAAATGGTGTTACAAAGCAGCTTACACATGGTGGAAATTTCTATTATTTTAAGTTAGATGATTCGCAATGTCCTTGCCAAATGAGTGTTAACTCATTTTGGGTTTAATGCTTTAATCGAAATGTGTAAGGGATTATAATTACTGTCCAATTTTTTACGATTTAGAGGGCTTATGCTCTAGGTAAATTGACCTCAGTAATTGTTTTGACTATTTGGTTTAAGAAGGGATTATTGGCGAGGGCCGACGCGAATATACGCGCATTATTTTGAAAGGATTCACTTTTACAACATTATTTTTGGTGAAAACTATTTTCTCAGTTGAATAGCTAAATTTTGAGCAAAACTGCGTCTACCTATTCCAGAGTCCTTCGGTCTGCAATAAGAGTATTCCGACTACCATAAGGAAATGAAGGGCTTCCGCCAGCCGATCATCTAGATATAGCATTGACATGGAAATGAAAATAGACAATGGTACCGCTAGCATCAGCAAATGATCAGGTTGTATCCCTCCTTGTATAAGCAGAGAAAGTGCTGAGGCTACTAAAAACCAGTACAATATATCCAGGTTTTTATGTGCCCGAATACTGATTTTGTAGCTGTAGTTATTGTAGTTGAAAATACTAGCGATTATTAAGAGTGCAAAAACAGAGAGCTGTACATAATTAACGATAGCAAAAGAGCCTTCGAAAGAGAGCATACCCATGTTGTCAAGAAAGGCTTGTTGCCAAAATTCATTATGATAATCACCCGTATAAGCATACCAAACGCCAATTAACCAATAAGGACTTATTAGACCTAACAATAACATCACAAATTCCTTGATTTTGAAAGAACGGACTATGGTAAAACCAATAACGGCAGACACTAAGAATACTAACATCGAGTAATAGAACATCGCACCTATTCCAATCCACAACCCTATGTTGTACAATTCTCCAGCAGAAGAGTATTTTTTATAGGTATCAAATAATTCATAAATGGCAAAGATCAAAAATGTACTAGCCATTAATACAGGGGAAAGATGAAGGAAGTCTGGAAAGCAACTGGTTATCAGAATATAAAAGACTCCAGGGTAGAGTGTTACAGATCGAGCCATCCGATACTTCGCTACTATTACATTGACCAAGAGCGCCTGTGCCAATACCAAAACTAAAGCAATGAAATCAGGTAACATTCCTACACTCCCAACCCAGTCATAGACTAACCGACTCAATATCCCCGGTTGACTCAGAGTCACTTCTTGCGTAGGTACAAAAAACACCATTCCTCTGAGCAATAGCACATAGAAGATCAGAAGAATGTTGGAAATGAATTGGTTGGTACGAAAGAGAGATAACACGCTGACAGTTATAATTAACAATAAAGCGTAATATTACTGAAGTTAACTTACATTCCGTAAGTAATTCAGAAAATTCTGGATTCTGCTAAGTGTTGAAACGATTCTCTAAAAAGGAAATGGAACGTTCACAAAGTTCTTTACTATCTGATTCCAGTATGGCATCTTCAGGCCAGGGATGCCTAGCTCTGAATACATGGTTTGCCCCTTCTAGAAGTATTAACGATGCATCGGGCTTCCATTGCTTTAGTTGCTCGGCAGCAGAGTGGGGGACGGCAGGGTCTGCTGTTCCGTGAAGAAAGAGCATAGGCAGGTTATTTCTTTTTTGCAGGGCTAGTTCTGTAGAATAGGCATCCTTGTTATTTATGATGTTTTCGTTGAGTTGATAGTACAGTGGCATCATCTGTTTCGTTCGACCATTTAGCGCGCGTAGTACACCTTCGCGTTTCCATTCTGAAATTTGATCTTCCTTTTTGTGCCAACTGTAATCTAGCTGAGCAACAGAGGCCCAGGTGACCAAAGCTTTGATTCGTTCATCATCTGCCGCTTTGATAATACTGATGCCACCGCCTCTGCTATGGCCAATGAGCGCGAGTTTGTGTAGGTCAATGGCCTTTGGATTAGGCCAATTGCTAGAATCAGACGCCCAGTTTAATACCGCATCCAAGTCTTGTAATTCCTTAGTATAATTGTTTTTACCAAAAGCTTCCAGATCAGCAAAATCTAAGGGTTTGTCAATTGTAGTACCATTGTGAGAAAAGTTGAATTTTACAAAAGCATAACCTGCGATCACAAACTCCTCTGCGATGAGGTGCCAGCAACCCCAATCTTTGAAACCTTTGAAGCCATGAGCAAAAATAACAAGTGGTGTTGCTACTGCATTGTCTGGGAAGTATGCATCCAGCAGGAAGTCACGTCCAGCTTTAGAGGTAAGTACTAGGTCTTTTTTTACAGTCATTTCAATGTTGTGTTTTTACCAAAGTTCTATCAACAATACCTTGCTTCGGATGTTTAATGAGCAATTCTATTTTCCGAAAGGGGCAAGATAAATATAAGTTGTTATCTTGCCGCCCATTTATAAAAGTACTACAACCTTTTCAACCTCAGCACATGGCCAAATCAATGGATGCTATAAAAAAGCCCATAGCGAAAGAGCTGGAAGTTTTTGAGAAAAAATTTCGGGAGGCCATGAAGAGTAAGGTTCCGCTACTGGACAAAATCACCTACTATATTGTCCAACGTAAGGGAAAGCAGATGCGGCCAATGTTTGTTTTTCTCTGTGCTCGTTTGATCGGTCCTACAAGTGATGCGAGCCACACGGCAGCCTCTCTAATCGAATTAGTACACACGGCCACTTTAGTTCACGATGATGTAGTGGACGATTCCTTTCAAAGACGTGGTTTCTTTTCAGTCAATTCTTTATGGAAAAATAAAATAGCAGTGATCGTTGGAGATTATATTCTCTCTCAGGGACTGTTGATTGCTGTTCGAAATAAACAATTTAGAATTTTAGAAATATTTTCTCAAGCCGTTACCGAAATGGCGGAAGGAGAGCTGTTACAAATCGAAAAAGCGCGTCGTCTCGATATTGAAGAACCAGTCTATTACGAAATCATCCGACAAAAAACGGCTTCTTTAATCGCTGCTGCTTGCGCCGCTGGTATCGCCTCTGCTACTGATGATGAAGAGTTAATTGAGAAAGGAAGACTCCTTGGTGAGAAAATAGGAATTGCTTTTCAGATTCGTGATGATCTCTTTGACTTCGGTTCAGCAGACGTCGGAAAGCCTTTGGGTATTGACATCAAAGAAAAGAAAATGACTTTACCGCTGATCTATGCTTTAAATCAAACGAGTCGATCTCAGCGAAGAAAAATTATCAGCATCATTAAAAAAGATTCTGAAAATCAAGCTAAGGTTATGGAAGTCATTCAATTTGTAAGAGATAGTGGTGGATTGGATTATGCGACAAAAGCAATGTACGATTACAGAGATCAAGCTTTTGAAATTTTGGATTCCTTTCCAGAGTCGGAAGCGCGGACGGCCTTGCGGGAGTTGGTGGTCTTTGTGACGGAGCGGAAGAAGTAGACGTGAATTATTCTCGCAGAGGTGCGAAGATCGCTGAGACTTTTTGTTCGTAGAGAAATGTGGAAACTGATTCTTTCAAGCTACTTGTATTATCTTACAGAAATCACATCTAACAATACTCTTACGGAAGTTGAACCATCATCGCCTCAGCGTTCTCCGTGCCCTCTGTGGGATCCATATTCTACAAGAAAACCCAGTGCTCACCGCGCCCTCTCCACATAATACATATCCACATCATCCAGATTCTTCACAGAAATTTTTCCTCGATGCAGGCATTCAAATTCTGATTGGACCAATTCATAAGTCGTCTGAGAAATATTCACTTTTCCTACCTCGCCATTGTCTTCCAACCGCGCAGCTATGTTTACAGTATCACCCCAGATGTCAAAAGCAAATTTTTTGATGCCCACTATTCCAGAAACCACTGGTCCGGTATGAACGCCAATGCGCGCTTCGAAGTAAGGTTCTCCATTTTGTTGTTTGCGCAAAGCCAGATCTTTCATGAATTCTTGAATATCCAAAGCAGCTTTCACGACACTAATGGCACTATTCCCAGAACTGTTACCAATACCTCCCGCACACATATAAGCATCACCAATTGTTTTGATTTTTTCTAAATGATACCGATCCATGATTTTATCAAACTCTCTAAAGCAGTAATCTATTTCGGAGACTAAATCCTCCGGAGTCAACTGCTGAGCGATCAAGGTGAATCCCTTAAAGTCTGAAAAGAAAACCGTCACCTCTTCATGTCTTCGGGCTTTAGATTTTCCTTTTGCCTTTAGCTCCTCTGCAATGTTTGCTGGTAAGATGTTGAGTAATAATTCATCTGACTTTCTTACAGCAATTTCTAAATCCAAAGTTCTTGCGCGCACTTCCTTTTGTAATTCTATTCTACGTTCAGCTTCTTGATGCAACCGATACCGAGCGATCAAAACGATCAGACTGATGATGCTTCCTGCACATAAAGCGAGGAACCACCAGGTTTTGTAAAAGGCTTGTTGAATGTGCAGTGGAATAGCTAGTTCTCGGTTGTTCCATTCGTTGTTACCTGTTCTGGCGCGGACTCGAAAAGTGTAATCGCCATGCGGAATGGTATTGTAGCGAGCAACATTATTTGAAGTAGGGGCCGACCAGTTTTTTTCCAGCCCATCAATTTTATAACTAAACTGATGTGCACCAGGATTGTCATAATTTGCCAAAGCAAACTGAAAAGTAAACAGTCGATCTTGCCAGGAGATATTGATGGGCTCTTCTTTTTGGAAACCACTTTTGATATTAATCAGAGAATCCTTTTCACCATCCAATTTAGAAAACTGAGTCATGAGTACCTTACCTTCTTTCCGTTTTTGACTTTGCAGAAAATGATCACCAGGATAAAAGGCATTGACACCATGTAAACCACCAAAGTACATCCGTCCATCCTTAGCTTTGTAAGCAGACATGCGATTAAATTCATTGGCAGACAGACCATCTTGTTTTTTAAAATTAGTAACTTCCTTTGCTGCTATGCTAAATCGAGACAGACCATTATCCGTACTTACCCAAAGCACCGAGTCGCCTTCAGAAAGTACTCCATTTATGAAGTGATGAGCAAGTCCGTCTTTTGGTAAGTAGGGTGTAATAGTATTGTTATCTAAATTCAATTGGTGTAATCCCTTACCAGTAGCGACCCAAAGATTTCGATTTTTATCTTCATAGATACCATTGATTTTGTCATGGAGTAAGGGCTGACCGTTTGCTCCTTTAGTATCATAATGATTCAGTAGTCCTTTGTATTTATCAACTCGAAAGAGTCCACTATTGAGGGTTCCAATCCAAATTGTAAAATCATAAGGACTCTGATACAAATAGCTGATGTCTAAATTAGTTGTGTCTAAACTGACGGCGAGTTTTTTACGTTTAGTGAGTTTATTTTCTTTGGTATCATAAGTGAAAATATGATTGCGGTAGCCAAACCAGATGTCTTTTTCATGATCTAAGATGACGGCACCTAAATCTACAAGAGGCATTTCAAAAAGCGTATCCACCTGCTTCCTACGTAGATCTATACGCTTTCCATTGCCCGTCCATATTTTTTTATCATAATATAGAATCCCAAAAGGAGGGTTTGTAAATGTCTTGTTATTAAATAGAGGACTAGTTGTTTTTTCGGTAGGATTTAGTTTGTAAATAGAATTGTAAAAGCTGATATAGATGTTTCCGTTGTCATCTTCGGTCATACCTCTGGTACTACAGGCGCTTTCGCCACAGAGTCCACTTTGGTCTGTCAGGTAAGCGGTGAACAGAGGATTTGGAAAAGTAAGTTTTATTAATCCAAAATCAGAAGCCACCCAGATGACACCCGTTTGGTCTTCAAAAATCTGACGGAAGTTGACTCCATGCTTCACGTAATCTCTGATGTCATTGGTAAGCTCATAAGCTTTCTGCTCTGCGGCCTGATACCACCAGATGGCATTTCTACCCGCTACCCAGATGTCTCCGTTGTCGGTAATGTGCAAAGATTGATAAGGGCCTTCGCTATCAATAATGTCAGAGAGTTTGTGCTTTTTGAATTCTGTACTTCCTTTTTTTAGGGTGTAAATTTGTCCGGTATTGCTCAAAGCATAAAGTAAGGTATCTCCACAATTTTCTAAATAGGTAACCCAACTGTCTTCTTGATCGAAAGTATATCTATGAAAAATTTCCCCTTCACTATCAACTTCTAACAATGTACTTACATCATAGCTGAAAACCATCCGCTGATTCCAGTTGGACAACGCTCTTTTTTCAAAATTTCCTTTAGTGGTAATAAGAGGACTTAAATTTCCTTCTTCGTTTGTGCGTTGCAAATGTGAAAGGCCAGAGGCTAAATCGTAGGAACAAGTCCATAGTTTGTTGTCCTCACTGACTTGCATAGAATGGAAAGAACCTTCGATTGCAGTCTTGGATGCTGGGGGCTTTACGGCAGGGTAAGGACTGCTCAAGGCTACTGGTTCAGCGCTTAAAGTATTTAAATCAAATTGTAACAATTGATCGTTTAGAGAGACCCATAGTTGGTCATCAACTCCTTTCCGAAGTGCTGTGATGGTTTTATTTGATAATAATTTTTCTCGGTCAATATGTAGAAAGTTCTTACTGTCAAAACGATTCAACCCATTAGCAGTAGCAATCCACAAAAAGCCATAGTCATCCTGTGTGATATGATAGACATCTCGATGACTAAGCCCTTCTTCAAAAGCATAAAATTTTATCTGAACCTGGTCCGCAGCGCTTTGAGCGGAAGCAGTTATGCAAAACGTCAGGAAGATAAAAGCGGAGAGATATTTAAGTTTACTCATATATTAAAACTTGCCTCTGCTAATATCGCTTATTTTGTGTTAAGCATAACTATCCGACTGCAAATAAATCGGAATGTAATTATTCATGAATTCCTAAACAACAACGAAAAATTAGCTTCAGAATCTGCCTTGAGAAGTACTGACGGTAAGGACCAGAGGGAGAGCAGGGTAATACTTTTTAAGGAGCGTAAAGATTCTGAAATTATTTTTTGTGCAATACTAAGAAAACAGAAAACATTAATTTCCTTTCACTGTTTACAGCCCGGAACAGGAATTAATTTACCTTCGCAACTTCAATTTTTGAAAATATGAAAGTACAAATCATTACCATCGGCGATGAGCTGCTCATCGGGCAGGTTGTAGATACCAACTCCGCCTGGATGGGACGAGAGCTAAATAAAGAGGGGTTTGAAATAGAAAAAATAGTTTCTGTTTCTGACGGGGAGAAGGATATAGTGACAGCTTTACAAGGAGCATTAAAGGAAGTAGATGTCGTACTTTTTACGGGAGGACTTGGACCGACTAAGGATGACATTACCAAAAAGGTTCTGGCTGATTTCTTTGGAGCTAAAATGGTTTTTGACGAAAGTACCTTCAACAGAATCCAACGGCTATTTGCAAAACTCGGTCGTTCGACTACCGACGCTCATATGCAGCAAGCCTATATGCCTGATAAGGCAACCATACTAATGAACAAACTCGGTACAGCTCCTGGAATGTGGTTTGAGCAAGACGGTAAAGTCATAGTCTCGATGCCTGGAGTACCTTATGAAATGAAGTACCTGATGGAAGCAGAAGTTATTCCTAAGTTATTGAAGAAATTCAGTGGCACCCCTGTTTTGCATCGAACAATTTGTACGGTTGGAGAAGGAGAGTCGCGATTGGCAAAAAGACTAACTCCTTACTTTGATCAATTTCCTGACTTTATAAAAGTAGCTTATTTACCTTCCATTGGAAAAGTAAGAATTCGTCTTACTGCTCGTGGCGAAAACCAAGAGGAATTGCAACAAATACTAGACGAAAAGGTAAAAGGTATTGAGGAGATCATACCGCAGTTTATCTTTGGTTACGATACAGAAACTTTGGAAACTGCAGTAGGTGCTATTTTGCAAAAGCAAGGAAAAATGATCGCACTGGCAGAAAGCTGTACTGGTGGTTATTTGGCGCATCAGTTCACAAGTCAGCCAGGTTGTTCTGCTTACTTTGCAGGAGGTTTTGTGACCTATTCCAATGAATTGAAGATGAAGATACTTGGCGTTCAATCGGATACACTGAAGAAGCATGGAGCCGTTAGTGAACAGACTGTTTTGGAAATGGTGAAAGGTTGCCTCAAAATAACGGGAGCTGATATTGCGATCTCTATTTCAGGAATAGCAGGGCCAGGAGGTGGTACTCCTGACAAACCAGTTGGCACGATTTGGATTGCAATAGGAAATGCCGAAAGACAGGAAACAAGACTGTTGCAACTGGGGAAAGATCGTTTGCGAAATATCCAGTATACCGGAACGCAGGCTTTGAATATGGTTAGAAAATTTTTATTAAAGGGATAATAGCTGTATTTTTGCTGCCGCAAAACGGGCTCTTCTCCGTTTCCTAAATTACTCAGAATACTGTTCTTGATTTCGCTAAAACTGTAGAAGCAAATTTGGAACAACCTAAAAAATTAATAAAATGGCTCAAGTAGAATTGATTATGCCCAAGATGGGGGAAAGTATCATGGAAGCTACTATCCTTAAATGGGTAAAACAAGTAGGCGACTCCGTGGAGGCTGATGAAACCATTTTAGAAATTGCAACGGATAAAGTAGATTCTGAAATCCCTTCTCCAGTAGCGGGTACTATTGCAGAAATACTTTTTGAAGAAGATGATGTAGTCGAAATTGGGAAAGTCATTGCGATTATAGCAACGGAAGGAGAGAGTGTATCTGCCAAGCCTTCGCCTGCCGTTCAGGAAACTTCTTCTTCCAACGGAAATGGCGCAGCGAAAAAAGTAGAAACTCCAGCTCCTCAACTTGCTACTGCCGTTGCCTCCCACTCAAATGGTCATAACAGTAATACCTCGGACGAAAGATTTTATTCTCCACTCGTAAAGAATATTGCAAAAACGGAAAACATCGGAGCTGCTGAATTAGCAATGGTTCCTGGAACTGGTGCAAAAGGAAGAGTGACGAAAAAAGATATGTTGACTTATGTCTCTAACAGAGGCCAGGGTGGAAATGTAGCTGCACCTGTTCAGCAAATGGCTCCTCCGAAAAAAACAGTGGCCCCAGCTCCTGTAAGTTCTATGAACGGAGATGTAGAGATCGTAGAGATGGATCGTATGCGTAAGATGATTGCGGATCACATGGTCATGTCGAAGCATACTTCTCCACACGTTACTTCTTTCATTGAAGCCGATGTCACAGACATTGTAAACTGGAGAAATAAAGTAAAAGGTCCTTTCCAAAAGAAACATGGACAGAAGATTACATTCACGCCAATATTCATAGAAGCTGTCGCTAAAGCCTTACGTGATTTCCCAATGGTAAACGTTTCTGTAAACGATAAACAAATCATTGTTAAAAAGCGTATCAACATCGGGATGGCTGCAGCTTTACCTTCTGGGAATTTAATTGTCCCTGTAATAAAAGATGCAGATCGATTGAATCTGATGGGACTGACGACATCTGTAAATGATTTAGCTACCAGAGCGCGTGCAAATAAATTGAAGCCTGAAGATATTCAGGACGGAACTTTTACGTTAACTAATGTAGGTACATTCGGGAATGTAATGGGGACGCCAATTATCAATCAGCCTCAGGTAGCCATCCTAGCAGTTGGAGCGATACGGAAAAAGCCTGCAGTAATGGAGACAGAGTATGGAGATGTGATTGCAGTGCGACACATGATGTTCCTTTCCTTGTCTTACGACCACAGAGTGGTAGACGGGTTCTTGGGGGGATCTTTCCTCAGAAGAGTAGGGGATTACTTAGAAAGTTTTGATGCAGAGCAGACGATATAATAATAACGATCGTTCTGTATTTTGAACATAAAGAAGAATGTCCCGTAGTTTGAAATGAAAAATTACGGGACATTTATATTTGGGCTTTTATAAAGAACAGACACACATTCATACAAGAAGTTAAGTAATTTATTTACTTTCCGATTTAATTGAGAACACTACAAATTTGTTAGCTACTGATATTTTAATATCAGGCGCTATATCTTGTTGTCAATTATTAGAAGTAAAAAATTATTAGCACATGCACATCAGAGTTGTATTTCTATTTTTAGTTTTCATATATAGTGGAACGGCTATGGCGCAGAGCAGTGCTAAGCAACTAAAAACAGACGCAGAACGCTACTACACTAACGCAAAATACCCAGAGGCGCTCAACCTCTTTCTAAAATATCAAAGATTAAAATCTGCAGGTAACGATACTCGCTTAAAAATTGGACATTGCTATCTTATGACTAATGAAGTGGATGAATCGCTGCGTTATTTCGATGGTCTGATAGCAAAAGATAAGAAAGTACCACAGTTGGCTTATTACTACAGAGCTCGCGCTTTGCATGTAAAACATCAATTCAAAGAGGCCGCTGATGCCTACAAAGTCTTTCTTTCAAAGACCACTAAGAAAGGGCATCGATTTCGAGATGCGTCGAAGGATGCGCTGTTACGCTGTGTGAATGGTTTCAACCTCCCAGACCTTAGTCGCAAAGTTATTGTCGAAAACCTAGGAGAACTGGTAAACGATAGAGGAGATGATTTTGCACCTGTCTTAAGCCCAAATCATGACGACCGAATTTATTACTCATCGGCACGTGCAGATAATGTTGGCGGAGCTCGATTGGCTAACGGCGCAAAAGACGAAGTATATGGAAAGCCAAAGTCAGATATGTTTACAGCAAGTATTATTGCAGGTGGACAATGGGGCGGGGCGACAGCTCTTAATCCATTGCTGAACTCCGCGAAGCATGATATGATTCTTGGCTTCAATGAAAATGGTTCAGTCCTCTATTATTTCAATGGTATCGATTTGACCAGCGGCGAAACTTTCGTAGATACTTTTGGAACGGAGACCGCTACACAGCGACCACATTTCTATGGACCAGCCATTGCAGAAACAGGAGATATTGATTTGCAATTTTTCAATGATACCATTGTGCTGTTCTCCAGTGATAGAAGTGGTGGCTATGGAGGCAAAGATATTTACGTCAGTACTTTTGAAAATGGCTTCTGGTCAAAACCTGCTAACCTAGGGCCGACCATCAATTCTGCATATGATGAAGTAACTCCCTTTCTCTCTGCGGATGGGCGTACTTTATATTTCAGTTCTAATAATCTAAAAAGCCTCGGGAACTTAGATATTTTCAAAAGTAAATTTTTAGATAATTCTAAGTCTTGGTCGCAACCAGAAAACTTAGGAATTCCTTTTAACTCTGCTCGTGAAGATGCTTACTTTAAACTAAGTGAGAATGGGATGAAAGCATTCTTTAGCTCTGCTCGAACAGAAAGTATCGGAGAGCGGGATTTATATGTATGCTATTTTTCAGCAGCAGGAGGAGAGCAGCGTCGATCAAACCCTATTGTTTTTACGGAGGTACTTTACAACAAAAATAAGGTGAGTACAATTGCAGATATTAGCTCTGGTCTCAATAATGGGACTGGCGAAGTATCTATAGATTATAATGGCACTCCGCAAGAGGTTGAAGAGTACACATTCCCAGTTCTCCCTTTCGATCAGAGCGGAGCGATTTTAACTAAAGAAAATAAGACTGTTTTAAAAGACGTAATTGTATTGTTAAAAAAATATCCTTCTTTAAAACTAGAGTTGGTTAGTCACTCTGATCCAACGGGGCCTGCTAAGTTTGATTTATATTTTTCTGCAAAGAGAGCAGAGGAAGTGTCAGATTATTTAATTGATAATGGTTGTAATCCTCAGAGTATTCACATTCGTGGATGTGGATCAAACTACCCCATTGCTAAAAACCAAACAGAAGGTGGTACGAGTGATTTAGGTTCCAAACTGAACCGAAGAATTAATATGGTTTTTCATCGTACCGCTGGAAAGCCAATAGTGATAAAACAAAAGTATCCGACGGTGCCAGCCTTCGTTCGTTCAGAAGATTGGGACGATTATAACGCTACAGTTCAAGGGCTATCCTACAAGATTCAAATCGCTGATATCAAGCAAATGTACAATGGTGATTTATTGACCAAATTGCCACACGCGACAATAGAAACTAATGGCGACTCTGATTCTTATCAATATACAGTAGGGTTGTTTCGAAATTTTTCTTCAGCAAGAGCACTACAAGTAGAATTAGTTCGTCAGAATATTCCAGGTGCATTTGTAGCTCCCTATGTGGATGGGCTGCGTGTTTCAATCAGCGATGCGAGAATTTTCGCTAAAGCCTACCCTGATTTATATAATTATCTGAGATCGGTCGAAGAGTAACCATTCCTTTGTCGAAGTTTCCCTGTCATAGTAGAACTTTAAGTCTTTGTTTTTTGAAAAGGTAGCAAAAAGAGCCATCTTAGCGGAAATTTTGTACATGAATAAGATTAAATTTTTTAGAGAAAGCATCAAAAATCTTAAAACGGTTGGTACCATTACCAGAAGTTCTAAATTCTTGTGCAAAGGAATGATAGAGCCTGTTGATTTTAAAAAGGCAAATGTAATCGTAGAGCTAGGAGCTGGCGATGGTGTAGTGACAGAGCATATTCTAAATGCTTTGAAACCTGGCGGTAAGCTGCTCGCTTTTGAAGTCAATGAAGAATTCTGCAATCAAATTCGCAATAAATTCAAAGGAGATGATCGCCTGATCGTCGTCGAAGAATCCGCAGCCAACATAGCGGATATCCTCAAAGCCCATAACATTGATAAGGCAGACTATGTAATCTCTGCCATCCCTTTCGTTTCCCTTCCCGATGAACTAGGTTATGAAATTGTCAATGCTTGCAAAGACATTCTAAAGCCTAAAGGATTGTATATCCAGATCCATTATTCACTACTGATGAAAAAAATGTACAAGAAGGTTTTTGGAAATGTAGACGTGAGTTTTGTGCCACTGAATATTCCACCGGCTTTTGTTTTGGTGAGTGAGAAGTAGGTCTTCTTCTGGCGTGTTTGTGGGAGATGAGGGTTGAAGAGGGAGAAAGGTAGAAGAGGGGTTTCCTTCGAGCTTACCAATTGAGTGGTCCTATGGATGAAGCTCTGCTAGGCTTTGATACATTCAATGAAATCAAAAGATTACTTCAAATCCAAAGTTGTCACTATGGGATAGTGATCAGAGACGTCCTCTTTAATTCTTCGATAATCAGAAACCCGAATTCCATTTCCCGTAAAGATGTAATCAATTCTAAGTCCTGGTATCTTTCCAGCGTAGGTGCTACCGATGCCTCTTCCTTTTTGGCGGAAGCTATCTTGTAATCTCATTGTTAGCAAACGGTAGGCATAAGACTGAGGCGTCTCATTCAGGTCGCCACAAAGAACCGTTGGTCGCTTCGACCGGCTGACGTGATCGCTGATGCGCTGTGCCTGTTGCGCTCTGATTTTAGAAGCGATTTTTATTTTGCCCATCATGGTTTTGATACCGAGCCAGGTACTTTTCTTTTTTAGATCTGGTTCTGCGAGCACTTTGTTAGCGTCATCGCTTACTCGATTGGATTTTAGATGGACGTTGTATATGCGCATTGGGCCTTTCGGCAAAATGACATCTGCGTAAATGCAGCCATTGGAAGCATTGTCTGTTTCTAAAGCGGATGCGTTTTTTAGTGGATATTTAGAAAAGATGGCCAGGGCATAATTGTCTGGTTGATAGAAATTAGTCAGGTTCGTCTGATCTTCAATGGCGGTAATTATTGCTGCTCTGGATTTTGGATTCATAGGGAACTCCTGAAAACAAATAACATCTGGGAGTTCATCGCGGAGCACTTGAAGGATGTCATCCTTGGTTGGTTCATCGGCTGTGAAATCGTAGAAGGCCCTGCAATTGAAAGTCATTACCTGTATCGAATCATCCGAAGCGCTGTCTTTCCCGTTGAAGCCAATGATCCCCGTAAGCGCATTCCAACTGATTAACATACAAACGGTAGAAAACAAAAAGTATACGTTTTTATTAATCAACCAAAAACCAACAAATAATAAATTGAGTATAAAAAGCCAAGGAAAAGCCATTCCGAAAACAGAGACCCACCAACCATAACGAGGACTTGCATAAGGCGCAAAAATGGAAAGCAGCGTTGCAATAATCAAAAGCAGATTAAGCCACTTAAATATATTCTTGAATCGGCTGAGCATGTATTTAGTCTGGAGTTATTATTCGGTTTTAGATTTTCAGTAGCTCGAATTTTGAAGAGAATCTCACAGAGACGCTGAGATGTTTAAAAAGCTAAGCACTAATTATATTCGCAGATTAAGAACTTCCCTATCAACCTCATCCCCCCAAAAACACGTCCGAAGGAAACCCTCTTCCACCTCTCTCCCCCTTCAACCCTCATCTCCCTCTCACTTCTTACTTGCCTTAAACAAAAATTCCTTCTCCTCCTCTGTCAAACTTTCGTAGCTAGATTTTTTAATAATAAAAAAAA
>JBGCDT010000443.1:0-6446 GCA_045105695.1 Saprospiraceae bacterium
TGGGAGCACCATGCCTTCGTGCAAATCAGCAATGGTAGAAACGGCTGCGAACTCTACAGTCTTTGCTTCCCCTCTAGGATCGAGTCCTGGTTTTTCCAATTCTTTCAAAATATCTTTCAAGGTTGGTAAACCAACAGTGTCTGTGGTATAATTGTTAAGTTTAATTTGTTGACGTAAGTCTTTATTGGCAATGAGTTCTTTTACGGTAGTACCTAAATCGGCAGCCATTTGCTTTACAATTGAATAACTCTCTGGGTGAACGGCAGTATTGTCCAATGGATTTTTAGCCTGATTGATTCTTAGAAAACCTGCACATTGCTCAAAAGCTTTGGCTCCCATACGAGGCACTTTCTTCAACTGACTACGACTGGTAAATTGTCCTTCCTCTTGGCGGTATTCTACGATATTAGCCGCTAAGGTTGGCCCCAAACCAGAGACATAAGTCAGCAAATGCTTACTCGCGGTATTGATATTAATACCAACAGAGTTCACACAACTTTCTACCACACGATCCAAACTATCTTTCAACTTTGACTGATTCACATCATGTTGATACTGCCCAACGCCAATTGACTTAGCATCAATCTTTACCAATTCTGCCAAAGGATCTAACAAACGTCTTCCGATAGAAACCGCTCCACGAACAGTTACATCTTTATCTGGAAATTCCTCTCTGGCGATTTGCGAAGCAGAGTAAATGGATGCTCCTGATTCATTTACAAGGAAGAGGTCCAGGGTTTTTCCGATCTCCGATTGCTTAAGCAAAGTAAGGGTTTCACGACCCGCAGTTCCGTTTCCAATAGCGATGGCTTCGATAGCGTATTGCTTGCAAAGGCGGCTGAGGTGATCGATGGTTTTCATGGCCTCTGATTGTGGCGGATGTGGATATACCGTGCTGTTGTGAAGCAGTCTACCGGTCTCATCTAGGCATACTACTTTGCAACCTGTTCTGAATCCTGGGTCTAAAGCCAATACTCTTTTTTGACCAAGAGGAGCGGCGAGTAAGAGTTGTTGCAAATTAGTAACAAAGACTTTAATCGCCTCTGCATCAGCGAGTTCTTTACTGGTTTGGCGGAACTCTGTTTCGATACTTGGGCCGAGCAGACGCTTATAGCAATCTTCCACTGCCATTTGAACTTGTTGCGTGGCCGGTCCATTGCCTGTTAGAAATTGATTGCCTAAGTCGTAAAGGACATCATCTTCGGGTGGAGCGATTTTCACTCGAAGTACGCCTTCCTCTTCTGCTCTTCGCATGGCTAATAAACGATGAGATGGAATGTTCTTCAGCGGCTGATCGAAGTTGAAATAATCTCTATACTTACTATTTTCGTCGTCCTTTCCTCTAGCTACTTTAGAAGTAACTGAAGCAGATTTGGCAAAAGCATGACGAACCTTTTGACGAGCCGTTTCGTCTTCATTGATCCACTCGGCAATGATGTCTCTGGCACCTTGAAGGGCTTCTTCATTGTCTGCTACCTCGTCGCTGAGGAAGTCAGCGGCAAGTGAATCTACGTTTACTTTGCCTTGTTGAAATAGGGTAGAGGCCAGTGGCTCCAGTCCTTTTTCGCGAGCGACGGAAGCGCGGGTTTTGCGCTTTCTTTTATAAGGTAAGTAGATGTCTTCCAGCTCTGTGCTGTCGTATGTTTTTTGAATCCGTCGTTTAAGATCGTCTGTCAGTTTGCCTTGTTCTTCTATGGATTTTAGAATACTTTCCTTTCTCTTTTCTAAATCTTCCAGGCGACGTAATTCTTTGTCTATGTCTCCGATTTGTACTTCGTCGAGCGAGCCCGTCATCTCCTTTCGGTAACGGGAAATGAAAGGAATGGTCGCACCTTCTTTTAGTAACTTAATGGTATTGGTTACTTTGTTCGCGGGAAGGTTTAGGAGTTGGGCAATTAGTTGAATGTGTTTCTCGGTCATGTTTAATTAAAATGCAAATGAAAATTAAAATAAAAATTCGCTCAGTTCTTTGAGGAATAACTAATGTTTCCTAGGCTTCATTGTCTTAGGAACCTTGGCGGCAAAAATAGCAAAGGGGGGTGTTAATTAAAATTAAAATGGAAATGAAAATTAAAAACTTCGCTTAGTTCTTTGTTTTGAGCCAAAACTAGAATTTCAGGTTGGCTACATTTCTTACTACAATACCATATTCCTCTCTCGTTCTCTTATATTTTGACTGGTGTACAGACTTTATATTGTAAGGCGTAAGCTGTCTCCCTTATGGTACTTTTGCCAATTGTATGTACAAGGCCGCTACTCTAAAGTTATAGAATGTTCTTATCTGTTGTGCTTTGGTCGATAGTCTTGTGCTTAATATTGTAGCATAACTAAATGAATAGGGGCGCCGGGCTATTATGAGACATAAATCGAGAGGATAGAGACATATTATAATTTTGGCTAACATTTTGATGCTTTTTTTATGTTGGAATTTTAGTAATTTACTGTTCTGATAGTGCTCATAACCGATTTTGAAAATAACTAACATGACCCAAGATAATCCTTCCTCCTGGCTGGCTGCTCATCTTTATTATAACGAACCCTGGGAGCGACTCCTAATCGAATCCGTCTTACCTTTTGCAGAAATAATCAAACAGACTGGCATTGCTGAATCCTGGTTTTTTATTCGCTATTGGGATCGGGGACCACATATTCGCCTGAGATTCAAAGCCACTCCGACAGTCATCGAACAGATGCTGCGTTCTAATACTGAAGAACATTTTTTAAACTACTTTCAGTCTGTTCCTTCTTTCAGAACTGATCCACCTTACCCTGCAGGAATTCCTGAATCCTACAAATGGTTACCGAATAATTCGGTTTGTTTTGAAGCTTATTTCCCTGAATATCAACGATATGGAGGTGAGGCGGGTGTTGGGATTGCAGAAGAACAGTTTGCATTGAGTTCTAAAATAATATTGAAATATATAGAGTCTACTGGCCAGCAATGGTCCTACGATGACTCCCTTGGAACAGCAATAAAACTACATCTGAGTTTTTTGAAATCGGCGGGATTAAATTATAAAGCTGTGATTAGCTTTTTAAAATTTTACTTTGAAAATTGGTTGCCGCATGCCATTGTACTAGAACCTGGGGAGCGAGATGCTACTGTTATACAAAAAAAGAAAATAGAAACTTTACAGCAATTCTCTGATGCTTATGATTTACAAAAAGAAAGTCTGATCTCATTTCATAAAACGCTTTGGAAAGGTTTACAACAAGAAGAGGATACATTTGTAGATGTATTGTTAGTAGAATGGATTCGAGAGAACAAATTGATTCTCAATAATCTACAGCAAGCTGAAAAAGAAAATCATCTAGAAGCTCGTCACGAGGATTTTGCTTATCAAAAAACTAAGGATCATCCCTTCTATCAGCCCCTTTGGGATCATTATGCAGATTATATGCACATGACTAATAATCGATTAGGTGTTCAGAATAAAGACGAAGGCTATCTGGGGTATTTGATGCTCTCGGCGATGGAAGAGTTGGAGACTTCTGATGATGAAGAGGGTAGGGGGGGCTATGTAGGGAAAGGGTCGTTTATCTCTTTAGAATAAATCGAAAACAGAGTGTACACGAAAATTCTTTCCTACGTGTACACTCTGTTTTTTTATAGTAAATCAATCATACGAAACATTGTTGTTTTATAAACTGATTTCCTAACAATACTTCTACATCACACTTTAATATGTCCCCAGTTCTCCCCTCGTTCTATCCTTCTAACCTGAGTTTCTGTTATATTAAAATCCTTAGCAAGAATCTTTCGTTTAGTCTTTCCTTTCTTCAATCTTTTCTTTAATAACCGAACTTTTGTCTCTGTCATTTTTTGATTTGGACTTGGTTTTTTGTTATTAAGATCAAAGACACCGAACTTAGTTTGATGTGCCGTCATTTCTTCCTGCGTCATCCATTCTAGGTTCTTGTAATGGTTGTTCTCTTTGTCGTTATCGACTCTGATAAGGAACTTGTGCTCAGGTGATTTTGGTTTAATAAATTCGTCCCCGATCAACCGATGCAGGTAGTATTCTTGCCTTTGGTTTTCGACTAATCGAATGGAAAGTTTGATGTTACCATATTTATCTCTTCCTCCGTTTAGGAGATTTTCGGCACCGGTCACTTTGTGAACAGATTTCATTCTACCGTAATCTGAGAAGAAATAAGATACGGCTCTAGTGTCCGCCTTAGTCGGGACTTTGACCCACCGTTCATTCCAGTGGGATTTGATTTTGTTAACTGACATTTGTACGCGCTTTTGTTTTAAGTTAGGAAGCAAAGGGATGAAGTTTGCCTCTTTTTAGTCTAATGTAATTTATCTAGTAGTGGTTAATTATACCAGAGCCGGAGCAGCCTATTTACTATTTGATATGGCAAAACGAATTGCCAGTTTCAGATAGGGTAGACTACTCAAACATCTAATATGAGTGTTTGGCAAAAGCGATTTTTAGTCCTCTAAAAAAGTTGGAATAGAAAAGAAATTTTGATTTTGAAAATCAAAACAGGGGGGTGATTTGAAATCGAAAATCTAATTTTTATTTAGTATACACTTCTATTCCATCGAATTTTCCAGAGAGCAATAGAGCCCTCCTTTCGATAGTAATAATTAACCTTTTTAAGTATTCTTAATTCACTTGCCTTGGTAAGTAATTACTCAAAATAGTCTCTTACTATTTTTGAATGATTACTTAGCGAAAAATAAAAACTTAAAATTTTCTAATGCTAATTCTTAATTTAATTGAAGCGTGTATAAAAATTTAAAAAGTATTTTCAATCATTTTCAGCAAGATAGCTAAAATCTGCAAAAAGATATTATTAAAAATGGCTAATCTTTGTCAAAAGATTACACAAAAAAATATTTTTTACTTCGTGTTTAATTTACAGTTTTATAGTCGACTAAAAACATGATTGTCAAAGTTGCTGTAAACCAACTACTTATTCTAAACTGCCTTTACAATAAATTTATTTCTCTTTCCATTCTCTACCATCACATATTCTCCATGTAATAAATTATCCTGACCGACACTGCCTTCTTTGTCCGTCATTTTATTTTTGTTTATTGCTATGGCATTTCCCTTCAAAGAGCGTTGAGCTGCTGACTTAGATTCTAATATTGACGTTTCTGTAAGGAAGTCAATGATATTTACTCCATTCGTCAACTTGTCTTTTTCAATAGTAAAACAAGGTATTTCACCAGCTACCATATCCAAAGCGGATTTGCTTAGAGACTGCAACATGGCGTTATCCGCTTTCTTGTTGAATAGTAATTCGGAAACTTTCAAAACAGACTCGTAATCTTCCTCTGAGTGTACCCGCTTTGTAATCTCCTCAGCTAATGCTTTTTGCAGAATCCGTGGATCTTCGCCCGTTTGCGCTTCCAAAGCTTCTACCTCGTCCTTAGACTTGAACGTGAAATAACGTATCATCTTTTTGATGTCTCCATCATCTGCATTCAACCAGAACTGGTAGAACTTGTAAGGAGAAGTCATCGTAGGATCCAACCATATATTACCTTCTGTAGATTTTTTTTTTTTTTTTTCGTCCGACTTCGTCAATAGCGGAGTAGTAACAGCATATGCTTTCGCATCAGTCAGATTCTTACGAATGAATTCAGTCCCTGAAGTGATATTCCCCCACTGATCTGAACCACCCATTTGAATGCTACAATTATGATTTTGGTACAGGCACTGGAAGTCATATGCCTGCAAAAGTTGGTAACTGAATTCCGTAAAAGATAAACCGGTTTCTACTCGCTTCTTCACCGACTCTTTACTCGTCATGTAATTGATCGTCAGTGTTTTACCTACATCTCTAAGGAAATCCAGGACGTTCATATTTTTATAAAAATCCAGATTGTTTACTATGATGGCTTTGTTTTCTCCCTCGAAATTTAGAAACTTCTTCATCTGCTCCACTTGGAAAGAAAGGTTGTGGTCTAATTCGTCGTAGGACTTCAGCTCCCGTTCTTTGTCCTTCCCAGAAGGATCACCCACACGCCCCGTAGCACCCCCCATCAAAACAATTGGCTGGTGTCCACAACGTTGAAACAGAGACAATAACATGATCTGCACGTAGTTCCCAATGGTCATAGAAGGAGCAGTCGGGTCGAAGCCGATATAACCAATGGCCTTGCCTTTGGAGAGTTCTTCTTCAATGCCCGGCGTCAATTGGTGGAGCATACCACGCCATTCTAATTCTTTCAGGAAATCCATGATATTTTTATTTTAGGGCGCAAAGATAGAATTTTTTGGATAAGAGAAAAAGAGGTTGATGAGGAGATGAGGTTGATAAGGTTGATAGGGTTGATAGGGTTGATGGATAGGCTGTTTTCTCTGCCGTGCTTTAGTCACCATACTTTTTCCTCCAATGAGTTTCAACCCATTGTGTTCTGGTAGAGATAGGAAGTGGCTTACAATAATTTGATGTTCAATGGGTTAAAACCTATTGGAATAATG
>JBGCDT010000444.1:0-4699 GCA_045105695.1 Saprospiraceae bacterium
CTGTCAAATCCAGTTTTTTTTTTTTTTTTAATATATTTCCAAAAGGGTCTGTAAAATTTGACAATGCTTTATTAATGAAAAACATCGAACATGAATGGATTGGACTTGACAAAATAACACACACAGCATTAAGAAATGACAGCATACCCCTTGGAGAAAATGGTTTGTGATCACTTTTGAGTAAAAACAAGAAGTATAAAGAACCTAAAACAAAAAAAGCTTGACCTGTGAAACCACAAATCAAGCTTTTTTTTATTTTGACATTACTCTTCCCTACGCCACCTGAAACATCGTCAACATATCATCCAACCGCCCTTTTAATTCAGAGCGATCTACAATGAAATCCAAAAAGCCATGCTCCAGTAAGAATTCTGAAGTTTGAAAACCTTCTGGTAAATCCATCTTAATGGTTTCTTTAATTACACGAGGACCAGCAAAACCAATCAGTGCTTCCGGCTCTGCGAAATTGATATCTCCCAACATAGCGAAAGAGGCAGTCACCCCTCCTGTAGTTGGATCAGTCATCAATGAGAAATAAGGTATGCCTGCTTTTCCAAGTTCGGACAACTTAGCGGAGGACTTCGCCATTTGCATGAGACTGAATGCAGATTCCATCATTCGGGCACCACCTGATTTGGAGATAATCAAAAGCGGCGTCCTCGTTTCCAGACAATAATCAATGGCTCTTGAAATTTTCTCTCCTACGACAGATCCCATAGATCCACCTATGAAAGAGAAGTCCATTGCTGCAATGACCAATTCCTTTCTGCCGACCTTTCCAACAGCAACAGTCATGGCATCATCCAATTCCGTTTTTGCTTTGGCTGCATCCAGACGATCACTGTATTTTTTCAAATCTGAAAATTCCAGAAAGTCTTTTGATAAAAGATCGGTGACGATCTCTGTATGTTTGCCATCGAAGATGAGGTCAAAATAATCGTATGAACCGATTCTGATGTGGTAGTTGCATTTGGGACATTTATGATCCGCTTCCCTTACTTCTTTCAGCGTACTCGCCTCTTTACATTTTTCACATTTATACCATAGTCCGTCAGGAGCCTCCTTCTTGTCTTTAGTAGCTGTGATGATTCCGTCTTTTAGTCTTTTAAACCAACCCATGTGTGTATGTCTTATTTTCAGTTAGATAGTCTTCAAAGATAGGCTTCTACTTGGAGATTCTAAGTCTAACCATATTATTTTTTTAGCGACTTTAAAGAAATGGCTTACTTTCCACTCATTTTCAAAGAGTTAGAATTTAAGCTACTGTCTTTCGCTCATAGGCTTTCACTGTGTCTACAAAACATTTTACGCCATCCAGTGGAGTATCTGGATAGACACCATGTCCTAGATTTGCGATCTGTGATCCTCCAAATCCATCTAGCATTTCCTTAGCTGTCTTTTCTATCACAGACAATGGAGCGTATAAAGTGGCTGGATCAAGATTCCCTTGAATAACTCGGTTTTCACCATATTTCGCTCTAAATGCTTGTGGCTTTACCTGCCAATCCAAACCGACAACATTGCAATTCAACTGCTCAATTTCATCCATTGCATACCAAGCTCCTTTTGCAAAAACAATAACAGGGACTTCGTCAATGGCATCACAAATTTGCTTTAAGTAAGGAATACCGTAGGTCTGATACAAGGCAGGGGAAAGCACGCCAGCCCATGAATCAAAAACCTGTACGATGTTTACTCCTGCGGCAATTTGATTTTTTAAATAAGCGATTGTAGTATCTGTAATCTTTTGCATCAACTGATGCGACCCTTCTGGAGATTGATATAACCATCGCCGAGCTTTAGAAAAAGTTTTAGAACCACCGCCTTCGATCATGTAGGACATAATGGTCCAAGGCGCTCCTGCAAAACCAATGAGCGGTACTCGTCCGTCCAACTCCTTTTTCATAATCCCAATAGCATCATAGACATAGCCCAAGTTGTCTGCCGCCGAAGCACCTGTCCCCATGCGTTCTATATCTGCTAAGGTCTGTATCGTTTCTGTAAAACGAGGCCCGACCTTCTCCACCAGCTCATAATCTAAGCCCATGCACTCGGGCACCACTAAGATATCCGAAAACATAATAGCCGCATCGACACCCAATTCATCAACTGGTTGGATGGTAACCTCAGCGGCAAGATGTGGGGTACTGACCAGTTCTTTAAAACCAGACAAACTAGAGCGTAATGCTCTGTATTGAGGAAGAATTCTACCCGCTTGACGCATTAACCAAACCGGAGGTCTTTCCGTTTTTTCGCCACGGGCAGTTCTTAGCAATAGATCGTTTTTCAAATTCATGCTGCAATGATAAGAAGTCAATGGCTTATTTGATAATGATGGCAGTGAAATGACTTTATTTTGACTTGGTAAAATAAAAAACCGGAAGTAGCAAGAAGCCACTTCCGGTGTTGTTTGGTAAATCTCAGAAGGTCAGAATTACTTCTTCTTTCTGGAAGTCGTTTTTTTAGCTGTTGTCTTTTTCGCAACAGTCTTCTTCTTAGGAGCGGCTTTTTTTGCAGTAGCTTTTTTCTTTGGTGCAGCCTTTTTAGCAACGGTCTTTTTCTTGGGAGCCGCTCTTTTAGTAGCCTTCTTTGCTGTTGTTTTTTTAGCAGTGGTTGCTTTCTTTTTAGGAGCAGCTTTCTTCACTGTTTTTTTAGCGGCAGGCTTTCTGGTTGTTGTCTTCTTTGCCGTAGTTTTTTTAGCGGTGGTCGCTCTCTTTTTAGGAGCAGCTTTCTTTGTGATTTTTTTAGCAGCAGGTGCTTTTTCTTTTTTCACTAAAGGCACTGCAGTCATCTTACCCAACTTTTCCTTCTTCGGTTTGTGCTTACCGATTGGGTTCAGTTTTCCTTCATCACCATAAAGCTCCATCGATTTTTCGTTGTAAGCTTTTGCAGCAGCCGCAGCCGTTTTAAACATACCGATGTGTACTGATTTTCTTTTGATGGAAATCACAGCGCGGTAGCGGCCATTCTCTTCGTATACTCCAGTGTAACCTGTTTTGCTACTGGTCGATCTTTGTCTTGAAGCTGTAGCTCTTGAGCGATAGTTGATGTTGTCTACTCTGCAATCTAACTTGTTACCATTTTTAGCACCGACCAATTTATTTTTCCCTTTTCTATTTTTCTTGTGGAATTTTTCAGCAACTAGTTTGTGGAGGTAAATCGTTTCTGTTTTGTAACCGCCTTTCTTTTGAGAATGCGTTTTTTGGAAAACAGCACATCCAGAAGAGTGAAGTCGAAGATTATTGATCAGGTCAATCTTTTTGAGATGTGGATCTGTTGTCAAGAGCTTGTAAACTTTGTCGTCTACGATGACTTCTTGAGAAGAATTTTTTAATTTGATTTTGTATAACACGCGCTACTGGTTTAAGTGATAAAATAAGGTTTCTTATGGGGCAGACGACAACAACCATTACGAAAAAGAATTGTTATGTTAGCACCCCAAAAATATAATTTTTTTTGACAATGTGAAACAAATGGATAACTTTTATACTCGCATTTAGCAATTTTCTAACAATTCTTTTTCATTTTTCAAAAATGAAACACATTATAAAAAACAATACTCTTACAAATGAATAAAGAACTATATATACAACGTTGTTTTGATCTTTCCCAACAAGGTGCAGCCGGAGCCTCTCCTAACCCAATGGTGGGCGCTGTATTAGTACATGATAACGAAATTATTGGGGAAGGGTTTCACGAGAAGCATGGGTATTCTCATGCAGAAGTTCATGCCTTAAAAAGCGTCCCTCTAACAAAACACTTACAAATTCCAGAAAGTACGCTCTATGTTTCTTTAGAACCATGCTGTATCGTTGGAAATACTCCGGCTTGTTCGGATTTGATTATGAGTAAAAAGATCAAGAATGTTGTCTATTCTGTTTCTGATCCAACTCCTGGAGTGGATGGAACGAGTAAGAAAATTCTACAAAAAGCTGGCGTCAATGTAGAATCGGAAGTACTTACTAAGGAAGGAAATAGTGTAATTGACATTCGTCGTACCTGGGTAAAAAAACAAAGGCCTTATGTCATTCTAAAATTTGCCCAATCAGCAGATGGTTTTATTGGAAAACAGGAAGAGCAAGTTTGGTTAAGTAATAGTCTAGCAAAAATAGTTAGTCATAAATGGAGATCCCGAGCTAATGCAATTTTGGTCGGAACCAACACTGCCCAAACAGATGATCCTGCTCTGACAAATCGTTTGTATAGCGGTACCTCTCCCCTACGCATCGTCATAGACAAACAATTAAAGCTAACAAAAGACTTACAACTCTTCGATCAGAAGGAACCCACTTGGGTTTTCACTGAAAAGAAGGACCTTAAATCTATCGAAAACCTCAACTATTATTCTGTAGATAAAGAGGAGAACTACGTGACTCGTATCTGTCAAGAATTATATGATGCTAAGAAAGGTGTCTTGCTGGTAGAAGGTGGAGCAAAGCTGTTGCAAAGTTTTATCGACCAAGGCTATTGGGATGAGATCCGAATATTTAAGACGCCCGTAGTTCTAGGTGACGGCATCGAGGCTCCTACCTTTTCTGGAAAACCTGGTCAGCATCTGAAAATCAGAGAGAACAGAATTGAGCAATGGCTCAACAAAGACTAAGCGCTTGCGAAGCGTTTTTCTCAGCCAATTATTCAATAGTTTCTTAAATTTAATCACCTCCCCTTATCAAAGGTTAAAAAACCATTAAAGTACCCT
>JBGCDT010000445.1:0-5693 GCA_045105695.1 Saprospiraceae bacterium
GAATATCAAGCTGAACCTGACTCAGATCTTTTTCCTTTTACAGATAGTTTGATTATTACTCTAGCCACATTAGATTCTTCTTTCCAACGCTCCATCAACGAATTACTGTATTTAGAAAGTTCCATTGATTTAGCTGTTGTACCAGATCTTAGTACGAGGCTGTTTTCAGATATGACTCCATTCCAACAAATGTTAGATCTATATGAAGAATCGGTAGTTGAAAAATCGGTAAGAGAGGCTGTTGCTGCACCCGTTTATGTTTTTAAAACAAAGAAGACCTCTATTCTAGATGGTGAAAATCTCTCTCGTATTGAAATAAAAAAGTTACTAAGGAATAATAGCTATAAACTGCTGCTCACGAAGTTTTCCGAGTATGAAGATGCTACTACAGTTGTACAACATCTAAAAACTCAGGCGAATGAGAAGGAAATGCAAATTTTAATTGACAAAAAGGGAGATTATCGCAGCTACAAGATTCTGATTCAGGGTTTCGCGGACCGTAACGAAGCTGTAGCTTATTTAATCGAACTTGCTGACTTAGGTATTCACTAGAGTTAGCTCCTTCCGCTCATTCCATTTGCAATAAAATAGTTGGTGAGTATTCATATACGATTATTGCCCTTTCTTATACAAAATCTAAAAAATCAACTTTCACTATTTACTATTGTGAAAAATTATTCACTAAATAAATTAATAATGAAAGGTTTAACACTCACCATTTGCCTCTTCCTCTCCACTCAATTCATCTTTGCTCAATCAGAAATAGAATTGATAAATGAAACCCTGATGGAATACATCGAAGGCTCTACCAATGGAAAACCTGAACTTCTAAAGAAAGCCTTTCATCCTGAACTGAACTTATACTCTGTCGACAAAAAGAAGGAGCTTAGTGTCTGGTCAGGCAAAGATTATATTCTGGATACAAAAGAAGGGAAAGCAACCGGTGAGACAGGAAAAATCATCTCAATAGATTTTGAAAATAATGCTGCTGTAGCAAAAGTAGAAATTTCACATCCCAAGAGTACAAGCCCATATGTAGACTATTTTATGCTTTTGAAAATAGATAATAAGTGGACGATTATACACAAGATGTATACGAAACGAATTAGGTAGGAACAACTTTCAACTTAGAAATCAATTACTGCTTTTGATCAATTTTATTGCTCCGTAGATAATTAAAACAATCAACACGAGTAATACGACTAAGACAAAAACATTACTAGCTAAGCCAATATGCGATGGAAGCATCTCCATCATCAAATAAAAAAACACTCCGATAATTATTACCGTCGCGATTGTTCTTATTAAGATTACGTTGTTCATAATTTAACTTCGTTTGCCATTCAAACATGCTGGTCTACTAAGATCGCATTACCATCAGGATCTACCACTACAAAACTCGCCGGGCCAGTCGTCGCTTCATCAGCTTCCGTTTCCAGTTTAATACCATCCGCTTTTAGCTGCTGCTGAATTTTCCTAACGTCATCAAAGTCTTCTAGTGTCTGCGCATCAGCATCCCAGCCAGGGTTGAAAGTCAGAATGTTATTTTCAAACATGCCTTGGAATAATCCAATCAACGTTCCCTCGTTTTTAAGGATGAGGTAGTTTTTTTCAAGGTCTCCTGCGAAGACTTTGAAACCTAATTTTTCGTAGAATGTTTTTGAAGCGTTGATGTCTTTCACGGCAAGACTTATAGAGAATGCGCCTAGTTTCATGGTGTTTTATTTAGTGTAATAAATTTTCGTTAACCGATCAGCTAAAGCTAAATGAAATATTTTATTCAGATAATTCTGAAATTTAATATTTCCATTTATTTTTTAATAAGGTTTCCGCAATTTCAGAAATAAATGAATCTGCTACTAATTTTGATTTATCTTCTTTTTTCAAAAAATGCCATTTCACCCCATGAATATCGGTAATTTTCTTTGCCCATTTCACACTCTCTGCATCTTCGGGGCTACCAATAATGAAATCTCTTTTATTAGAATTTTTCAAATACTCTTGAAAAAAATATCCAAATTCCCATCTACTTGTTGGTCCAATATTAGGCGCAAATATTCCTGATTCTTCTTTGGTCCAATAAGTTGGCAACCAAAATGTTGTTATATCACATAACTGCAAGTACTGTAACTCCCAAGGCATTTGTTTATCTCTCACGACTTCCAACTCGTTCCTAGGATTCTCGTTATTTATCTCCTCCCAATCTCCACTTTTCGGTTCTGGCGATACAATTATCATACTTGGGTCTAGACGAATATCCTTTTTTAACTCTGACACAATCTTCCTTCGCCAGCCATCTTTCATTTCTCCGCTTGGTGGTGTTGGCCCTCCTAAGAACACTCCAAGTTTTGGAAATACAGTATCATGGTTTCTTGAAAATAATGATCTTATTTGTTCACCTTCTTTATTCATCTATTACTATTTACTTTTTAACTATTACAGCTAACAATACACTCACACACTACTCCTTCACCAATATCAACTCCTCCAAATTACCCATCCGATTCATACCAAAAATCAGAGTATCATTTTCTAGCTTTTTGATTTTTACTTTTTTCTCTGCTTTTCCGTCTTCAATGGTATGTAAGTTATCACCACCGATCCAGTATTTACCAATTTCTTTTTTACTACCGTAGTTTCCAGTATATCGTTCTTGGTTATCAAATTCAAAAGTAACTGCAACATCAATGGCTTTATCGTTGGTCAGGTCTTTCCATTCGATGGCTTTCCATTTTCCTTCTAATTGGTGCGACTGGAATTTAACCTCACCTTGGCAGCTTAACAATACAATTACAAAAAGCAAATATAGATTTTTCATAAAAACGAATTTCTTTATTAAAGTGATTTATTATTCTCTGACTACTTAACGTAGTTTTTCGAAAAAGTAAAAATTACTTAGTTTTTAAAGTCATTACATAGTCATAGCTCTCGTTAAGCAATTCCACCAACTTATTTTTTTCTTTCAGGATTGATGCTGGAATGTGTATGTATCCTTTGATAACTGCATCATTTGGCCCTGCTGTAATTTACGAAAAAGAGGAAACTCTTTTGAAGGAGCTTCCTCTTTTTATTTATTTTAAGTTGATGGCCACACTGTTTATACTCTGGGTTTATGCGACCTACTAACGTCTTTCTGCGTAATCCTACGATTCCTACGAACCACTACCCCACTGTTTCAACAGTGGGATCTCCATCTCACCCCTATCCCTTCTTTCTAAACCCAATAGATTTCTTATTAAATAAAAATCCACCTTTGTCCAATTTAAACGATTCCACATCTTTCAAAGTCAATACATTCACCAACTCAGGACTACGTTTATCCGCTGGAATTTCAGCTAATCTAAGGTTCATATTCTTCAGTGCTTCAGTCATTACTTTTCTGACTGTTCTTGCATTACCAAAGTATTTATCTCTGAATTCATAGATGAAAGTGAAATAATTTTTGAGGTATTCGTCCGCCTCTTCTGTACTCAGAACTTTAGCCTCTTCCAACATCAGCTTTGCAATTTGGAACAACTCCGCTGGCTTGTAATCATCGAACTTCAATATCTTATCAAAGCGCGATTGCAATCCGGGGTTTGCTTTCAAGAAGGTTTCCATGTTGTCTGGATAACCTGCTACGAAAACGAAGAACTGACCACGTAGGTCCTCCATTCTTTTCAGTAAAGTTTGCACCGCTTCGTTTCCAAAATCTCCGTGCGCATTTCCACCACTTCCCATCGTGAGTGCATAAGCTTCGTCAATGAAAAGAACACCGCCCATAGATTCTTCAATCTTCTCCGCAGTTTTGATGGCCGTTTGACCAACATAACCTGCAACTAATCCCTGGCGATCCGTTTCTATCATATGACCTCTTTCCAAGACACCCAATGCTTTATAAATCTTAGTTAAAATTCTGGCGACAGTTGTTTTACCTGTTCCCGGATTTCCAAAAAAGACCGTATGCAAATTAAAACTATTGAGAACATCCTTATGCGTTTCGCGATAGTAGCGCACCAGTCTTATCAATTCATGGATTTGCTTTTTGACCGGTTCCATTCCGATCAACACATCTAATTCTAACACTGCTTCTGCAAGTAACGGTTCGTCCACTGGAATGAAAGGCAGTTCTTTCTTTTTATTGATTTTAATTCTATTGACATCCTCCAAAGTCACGGTAGACATTTCTTCTTTGTTGAGCAACTTTGGATTTTCATTGGCCATGACCCGAAGGCCCAAATTGATTTTTGCTTTGTCAATTAAATCGTACACAAAACGAGCATTTCCAAAAGAACGATCTCTGTTTCTGTAAGCATCAATTATGATTTCATCAATACGCGCTTTAGCCGCAGTCGTCGGATTCACTTTTTTCTCTTCACAAGCAAAGTCAGAAATCTTAGACAATTCCTGAGGCAGATAATCTGCGAATTCATAGTGTAACTTAAATCGAGAACGCAAACCTGGATTCGATTCCATGAAGTGCTTCATCTCTTTGGGGTAACCTGCAACAATCACCGCCATATCGCCAGGGCCATTAGACATTTCTTTAACTAGAATTTCAATGACCTCCCGACCAAAATCTTTACTGTCATCATTAGAACGAGCGAGTGAATAGGCTTCGTCAATAAAGAGTACTCCACCACGCGCTTTCTCAATGGCCTCTTTTACCTTAGGTGCAGTCTGACCAATATATTCTCCAACCAAATCTACACGATCCACTTCATGAACATGGCCCTTACTGAGTAGCCCCATTTTTTTATAGAGCTTACCCATTAGGTTTGCAACAGTCGTTTTACCTGTCCCTGGATTTCCAATAAAAACAGAGTGGACATTTATTTCATCCTTCTCCTCAAAACCTTTGTCTTTTCTTAATTGTAAAAACTGAATGTAATTCGCGTGATCGCGAACCTTAGTTTTAATTTCCGAAAGGCCGATCAGGCTATCCAACTTCAGAATCACATCCTCAAAAGTTCCAGCGACTTCCAACTCAGGGGTCAAAACCACAGGCACATGTTGGTCCGGTAATAAGACGCCACTGATCCCATCTTCAAAATCATCACCCACCTCAAAAGGAATAACAGCCAGGAGCCGATCCATGAAAACGATCTCTGCGGTATAATTATCTTTTCGCCAAGAGCCCTTTACATTAGAGCCCCAACCAGCTGTGATTTTAATGACGTCATCTTTCTTTTCTACTCGTTGCAGGCGAACAACTTGTCCTTTCAGTTCACGAGCATAATTATAGAACTTAGAAAACAACTCACATTGCCAGCTCTTGGTACTGTGAATATTGCGCAGCACCATCTCTATATATATGTACCTCGTTTCTTCGCTACTGAATTTTTTATAGTAATTTCTATCATCTTCCAGGACATCATCATAAGGCCCTTCGTACAATCTTAAAGACTGGACTTCCAGGTAAGCATTTTCATCTCTTTCCATTGCCTTCCCCGCATCTTCGACATAGAAATATTTGGTAGCAACCTTTTCTCCTTCTACCCAAGCTTCCCAGTAGTAGGTTCCTTTTTTCCAAAACTGTCCATCATTCTTATTTCCCCAACCTTCTCTGATGTAAACTACAGAATCGTATTTACTTACTTTACGTCGATCAAAGGTGAGTACACAAACTTCCTTACGCCCTTTTTTGAGCGAGTAGCATTTGAGTTCAACATTGATCTCCCAATCTTCTTCGTCGAATAATTTATTATGAAAGG
>JBGCDT010000446.1:0-3244 GCA_045105695.1 Saprospiraceae bacterium
AGTATCGATCACATTATTCCTGGCTTAAAATATTTTAGAGAAAAGAAACAAACACGTTTTATTGGTAGGGGAAATCTTTTATTAGGAGGTATTTTTAGCATGAGAGGCGAATACTCGTTAGCTGATAGTCTAACCTCGGAAGCAATACTTGATTTAACAGAGGCAAAGGATACCATTTTCCTCTCGGATGCCCACATGATAAAAGGACACATACATTATTATTTAGTGGATTATCCAAAAGCCAACCTACATTATCAAAAAGGGCTCACTTTATCAAAGGCAATCGCAAATAATGAATTAGCGGCCCATGCTTTAGGTAACCTAGGAAGAGTTCAAAAACGTTTAGGGGAATACCCTCAAGCATTAGATTACTATTTTCAAGGGCTTGACTTAGCAGCAAATGATTTTGATAAAGCTATTTTATTAAAAAACATTAGTAATCTTTATATCAAATTAAAAGATTGGGATTCTGCTTTAAAATATCAAAAAATAGCCTTAAGCATCAATGAAAATTTAGGCTCCCCATTGGCTATTGCGAATAGCATGGATAACCTTGGAGTGATTTATAGGAACATGCTCAACTATGGCGATGCTTTGAAATATTGCCAAGAAGCATTGGCAATGAAAGAAAAAATAGAAGGCAAAAGAACGCGAATAGAAAACACACTTAGTAATTTAGCTAATATTTATGCAAGCTTAGAAAACTATACGGAAGCCTCTCGTTATTATGAACGTTCTTTAGCCATTCATTTGGAGAAAGGTGATCAGCGGGGAATCATGAAGAGTTACTATAACATTGCCCTAATGGCGCATAGTACTGATAAATTTAAAGAGGCTTTACCTTTTGCTTTAAAAGGTCTGACAATCGCGCAACAACTTAATGATTTAAGTGCTCGGATAAGTATAAATGAATTGCTAGCAGACATTTACGAAGCTTTGGAAGTATCTGAAAAGTCAATAATGCACAAAGAAGTCTATCATTCATTGAAAGATAGTTCTTACAACATCAAGAATCTGCGTAAGATTACCAGAGTCGAAAATAAACATCAGCAAAAGAAGTTATTAGCGGAAAATGAAGAATTAAAAGCAGATGAAAGTGAAATACTTCTACAATTGCAAAAATATAAATGGTTGCTGGGAACCAGTCTTTCGCTTTTACTATTATCAGTTGTTTTTTATCTAAGGCAAAAGCAAAAACGCAAAGAGATCGAACAACACTCAAACGAAAAGTTAGCAGCTGCACATTTAGAGACCACAGAAAAAGACATTATTTTACAAAAGCGATTAGATCAATTGCAAGAAATGCTAATCGCTCAAGAAGAAAAGCATCACAAAGAAGAAAAGCTCGAGGCACCAGTGCTACAGGTGCCAAAAATCTCGCTGAATAGCATGTCAAACTTCCTCATTGAAAACCTTAATACCGAAAAAGATTGGGCAGATTTCGAACACTATTTTACGCGTGTTCATATTGATTTCTTTAAAGATTTGAAAACGTCATTTCCAGACATCACCCCTAATGAATTAAACTTATGTGCCTTGCTTCGGCTAAATCTTCTGAACAATGAAATCGGAGAAATACTGGGCATTAACGCCGATAGTGCCCGTCGAGCACAGTACCGATTAGCGAAGAAAATGAACCTTATAAGTAATGATGCACTAAGAACCTACCTGCTTAAACTATAAAATTATTCTCCCTTCCCCACCTTTTCTAAGGTGTTTTGGGCTTACGTCACGGAATTGTCCTACCTTTTCCACTATTGTCCACTTTAAATATTACATTTGTGCTTACTAAAATCCGTACAAATGAAAAATTTGTTAACCCTATCTTTTTTACTTATTTACAATTTATCATTTGCTCAAATTCTCATTAGTGAGGAGGGCTTTGAAGGTGTTGATTACGCTGGCTATACCATCACCAACAGCGTAGGATCTAATATTCCATTCCAAAATTTTAATACTAGCGACTATTTTTTCAGGGGAGACAATAACAGTCAGACTAGCTGGAATAACATTTCAAACTTTGAAAGTTCTAATTTTCTGCTCTGGGAAGATTTTGACGGTGAAGTAGGGGGAAATGGTGAAATACAAATTACGCTTGATGCTCTTACTATCACGAATTATACGGGCTTAAAAATAAGTTTTGGCGTTGCTGCTCCTAACCCGACGCTAACTAGGTATGAATCCGCAGACTTCTTAATAGTTGAATACAATATAGACAATACTGGGTGGGTAAAGATTGGTGAATGTCGTGGAGACTCGCCTACTGGTGGCAGGTTTCGATTCGATGATGAAAGAGATGGGACTGTAACGTCTTCGAATACTCTAATTGATGCTACCATGCAAAACTTTACGGCCGATTTGGATATTATATCAGGTAGTTCCGTTACTGGTAATTCGCTCGTTATAAGAGTCCGTGCTTTTAGTGGTGTACAAGAAGAAATGGCTTTAGATAGAATTAGGGTTGAGGCAACTAGTTTATTACCTATTGAGCTCATTAATTTTAAAGGTACTCATAGAACTAATTCTGTGTTTTTGAATTGGGAAACATTATCAGAACAGAATAATGAAAAATTCATCATCGAAAAAAGCTCTACCTCGGAGAAGTTTGAAGCCATAGGCGAGGTAGAAGGAAGTGGCACCACCATAGAAAAAAAGACCTATATCTTTGAAGATCGTAGTCCTCAGAATGGAGTTAATTATTATCGTATAAAGCAAATCGATTATGACGGTCAATTTGAATATAGTGATATATTGAGCATATATTTCAAAGAACAAAAGGGAGAGGTCGGAGATTTCTATCCGAATCCGAGTAAATCAGGATTAGTTAATTTGAGTTACAATTCAAAAACTGATGAAGAAATCAGAATTTCTGTTTTTGATACTACAGGAAAATTGGTGGTTAATAAAAACCAGCGAATTTTGAAAGGAGAGAATGGTTTGTATTTTGATTTTTCTGATTTAAATACGGGAACATATTTTGTTAAAATCGGAGATAATCGAAATCAATCTAACCGAAAGTTGACAATTAAAAAATAGAAAGAATATTGCCCACCCATATCACCCCTAAATAAAAATAACACATGCACGCATCGACTTCACAATTCATTGCTTGACATACGACAAGCCCCTGTACAAGTCAGAAATTTACCCCCATCAAGCTTCCTCATCCCCCATCCACATACCGACTGCTACCCTTAGCATAAAGTTGAAAGAGTGATCCAATCATTTCAACAACTCCTTTTGT
>JBGCDT010000447.1:0-12737 GCA_045105695.1 Saprospiraceae bacterium
TCAAATCCATGTAGCTCTGCGTCTCGTAATCGGTTCGCTCCGTGAGTTCTACATTCAGTTTTTCGATCTGCTCTTCCAGTTGATTGACTTCTGAGAAAGCACTCAGTGTTTCGTCCATGACAGATTTACCTTCTGGCAAAACCATATGCTGCTGCAAAAAACCAAGAGAGGAAGTCCCCGGTCGACTAATGCTACCAGAGTCTGTTCCTGCCTGCCCCGCAATGAGCTTTAGAATGGTGGACTTACCTGCTCCGTTTCTACCGACCAGTCCAACCTTATCTCCAGGGAGAATTGTAAAACTAATGTTATTAAGGAGTACTCGGTCTCCATATTTTATGAAAAGTTCATTCGCTACGATCATAGTGCAAATTTACGGAGGCTTATGGGGATTGTTGTTTTTTTGGAGGTATTTTTTGCTTAGAAATGCTCAAACCAAAAAAGCCAGATCACATTTGCAATCTGGCTTTTTTAATATTTTAATTCTTTTCTAATTCCAGGTCAATCCTTCCGGCATTTGCGAAATAACAGAGTAGGCATCTCCCTTATCTTTCAGCGCATCTGTCCATAATGAGTTTCCTTGTTTATTAAACAAATAGTCAGGTGAAAAACTCCCTGTTACCCAGGAGCCATAACGCATCTCTTCGCTCAGTTGGCCAGAAGACCAGCCGGTGTAGCCTACAAAAAATCGGATGTTCTCAGTGGTCACTTCACCAGCGTCTATCAGTTGTTTTAACCGCTCGAAATCACCTCCCCAGAAGACATCATCAGAGATATTATTAGAATTGGAAATCAACTCTCCTACATTATGTACGTAGTGAACAGTATCGGTTTGAACCGGTCCACCATAATATACGTTCGCATCGAACTCAGGAAAATCAGATATGAGATCGTTGATTTTCATGTCCAGCGATTTGTTGAGAATGAAGCCTAGGCTTCCGTCGTCTTGATGTTCGCAAAGTAGAATGACCGCTCTTTTGAAATTCGGATCCAGCATGAACGGTTCTGCAATGAGGACTTCACCTCTGTTTATTTTTACATCAGCCATGTTTGTTTAATTTAAAATGTTCATAATGATTAAGCTGTTCTCTCAGCGTATTTGTGAGCTTTGATCACTTAGTGATTCCTCCAAAACTCAAAATAAAATTCGCCTGATTTCCCTGAAGCCGAAATTTATAATTTAAAAATTGCAAAAAATAAAAATCAGATCAAAGTTTCTGTCTTGCTTATTTCATTATCAAACGTTGCTATATGACGAATTAGTTTTAACTAGCCATCGTAAAAGTCTGTAATACAACAAATTGATATATCATTTTTCAATAATACCTCCTTTGTGGTATTTTTTGGATCATATTATGAAAATGTATAAACCCAACTGTTTTCAGAATCTGTCTATAATGCTTCCGCAGCTAAAGACCGATCGACTTTCTTTACAAAACCTCTTAAAACCTTGCCATTGCCACCAACCTCTATAAAGTTGTTAACACCGTCAGAAATCATATTCTTCATTGTCTGAGTCCAACGAACAGGCGAAGTCAGTTGTTCGATGAGGTTTTGCTTGATCTGCTCTGGGTCAGTTTCTTGCTTTGCGGTAGTGTTCTGATAGATCGGACAACGAGGTGCGCAAAAGTTCGTTTGCTCAATAGCAGCCTGCAATTCTATCTTAGCTGGCTCCATCAACGGCGAATGAAAAGCCCCTCCGACTGCCAAGACAATCGCACGTCGAGCGCCCATCTCCGTCAAAGCCGCTACTGCGGAATTAATCCCTTCTACCGATCCTGAAATAACCAACTGCCCAGGGCAATTATAATTCGCTGGAACAACTACTTCATTGATAGCTGCGCAGGCCTTTTCTACATCCTCATCTTCCATCCCTAAGATCGCAGCCATCGTTCCTTCCACCGCTTCACATGCTTTTTGCATGGCTAATGCTCTTTGCTGAACCAGTTTCAAACCTTCCTCAAAGGACATCGCTCCAGCTGCAACTAAGGCAGAAAACTCGCCTAAAGAATGACCAGCTACAACATCTGGTTTGAAATCATCACCAGCCATTTTTGCTTTTACTATGGAATGTAGGAATATGGCAGGTTGTGTGATTTTGGTTTGCTTTAGTTCTTCATCTGTTCCGTCAAACATTACGTCGGATAGTCGATAGCCTAGAATATCATTCGCTTGTTCGAATAAGTTTTTTGCTAAATCAGATGCTTCGTAAAGGTCTTTGCCAATGCCAACGAATTGGGCGCCCTGGCCTGGGAAGAGGTATGCTGTCATGTGTGGTTTCTTTTGTAGTATTAATGTTATCCTTGATGGACAAATTTAGAAAATTCTTGGAGACTTGTGTAGGTTTTGGACAGGATGGGCAGAATTTTTCAGCTTGTTTTTAAGGCATTGATGGAATACAAGTTTATAGGGGACTAACTGCATTAAACTAAGTTTTAACTTATACTCTCTTATTCAACACATTAATGTGGTTATTAAAATATCATAAAAGCGTGAAAGTATCTTTTAAGAATAAGGGACTAATAACATTCTCTAACCATTTTCCTAATATCGCCACTGTACTCCACTCCAAGAGAAATAGAATTAACCTTAACGACCTCATTATCAATTCCTAAAATATAACCGAATCGATCAGAAAGAATTTCTATTTTATTAGGCGATCCTTTTCTTGTAATTACAGTATAAGATACTGATCTACGAGATTTCTTAAGATCATAATACTTTGTAAACTTTACATATTCAATAAGATTTTTATCTCTATCCTCCTTTAAAGTCCACTTTTCTACATATGAGTTATCATCACAGAGCTTTGTGCTGAAAGTGTAATATTTTAAGACCGTAAGATGAGCTTTTTTGAAAGGTTTTATTTTATTAATTAGTTCAACTCGTTCAGCCTCTTTCTTATAGGCTTCGTAATTTCGAAGGCTATCAAAAGTTGCCTTATCACCTGTAATTGCTGCTTTGATTAATTCCTTAGTCTCCTCTTCAGAGACATCTAATAGAACCTTTCCTGTTCTATCGACTAATATGTCTTCAAGCCTAGCATTTTTGATTTGGCTCAAAACCTGGTTGACTTCAGCACGGATGTTTGGAGTATAAGCTTCTTTCAACTTAATCCGATGGGAACAAGAGACGGTCAATAAAATAAGGAAAAGGTAAGAGATTGTTTTCATAGCAAAAGTTTGTTGTTCAGTATTCTCAACAAATATATCTAGAAATACACAGATTGAAAAACATAACAATGCTTCTACATAAAACGTGTCAATGCAAATTCTTCCCCAGCAAATTCATCAACTCATTCCGCGTCTCCACATTCTCAAACTGCCCCGTGAAAGCAGAAGTCGTAGTAACAGAATTTTGCTTTTGCACCCCGCGCATCATCATACAGAGGTGACTGGCTTCGATAACTACTGCTACCCCAATTGGATTTAGAGTCTCCTGAAGGCAGTTTAAAATCTGCTGAGTCAGTCGCTCTTGCACCTGCAATCTTCTGGCAAATACATCTACGATTCGAGGCAGTTTACTGAGACCAACGATGTGGCCATTTGGAATATAAGCGATATGCGCTTTGCCGTAGAAAGGCAACATGTGGTGCTCGCAGAGGGAATACAATTCAATGTCTTTCACAATCACCATCTCGGAACACTCTTCTTTGAACATCGCCTTTTTCAGGATTTCGGAGGCATCCATATCGTAACCATGAGTAAGAAACTGCATGGCTTTAGCAACGCGCTCAGGCGTTTTGAGTAAACCTTCGCGCTGTGGGTCTTCGCCCAGTTCTTCTATAATGTTGCTGTATTTATCAATGAGGTTGTTGGTGGTCTCCTCTGTGTATTCTTCGATTTTTCGGTAAGCCATTTTCTCGTAGTTTTTGAGTTGCTAAAGTAGTTTTTGTTTCTAAGGCTGACTAACATTCTTCTCCTAAATATTCAGCATATATGTTATCTGTCTCATGCAGACGAACGCTATGCAATTTACATCCCTTGATGTGAGGTTCGAGCTGTTGCCAGATCAGTATAACAAGATTTTCAGTAGTTGGTTGTAGTTTCTTGGGGATGAAATCTACGTCCATATTTAGGTTAGAATGATCGAGCTTACTGGTAATGTATTTACGCATGAGCTTACTCAGCTTCTTGGCATCCATCACAAAACCAGTGTTTTTATTGGGCTTACCTTTTACCGTTATATATAAGGTGTAGTTGTGGCCATGCCAGTTGGGATTGGCGCACTTACCGAAAGTACTTTGGTTCTTCTTCTTAGACCATTTGTCTACCCACAGCTTGTGCGCAGCATTAAATTGTTCTCTTCTTGTAAGGTATACCATTCGATATCTGAATTATGAATTTTTAAAATCGGCTGCAAAAATACGAATTACTCTGTTTAGAATCTGTTATGATTGGGTAATATTTTAATGCTTTGATAATCAATCTATAAAACCCACTCATTAGTCTATCAAAAAAAAGATCTCCCAAAAGATTCCCGTCATTGCAAGAATAATTTTCAAAGCTCAATAGTCCCAAAAAATTATCTGCTATGATTCCTAATTCGCGAAGCTACAAATTAACTACATTTGCACCATACCTAAGCCACATGGATACCACGGCCAAAAAGAATGTCAAAACCCAACTCGTAGAACTCTTCACCACAAGAGTGGTCTACCACAGTTTGTTTTGGCTGGCGCTGTTCCTCCTATTGGTTTTGTTGGATACGACCAGTCAGAATTTTCTCTTTGTCTTTATTGTAGAATTAATCACCTTAGCTTTTTATGCGCTGGTGGTCTATTTCAATCTGTTGTATCTTATTCCAAATTACCTTTCGGAAAAGAAGTTCTTTCTATATGGAAGTCTGTTGGTTTTGACTGTGTTGATTACAACGCCCATCAAAATGCTGGTGCTTTACTTCGCTTTTACTTACTTGCCGGAGCTACAAGCGCAATTACTGATTGATCAAAAATGGTTTTTCCTAACGACCTTTGTCATTGCTGGTGGTTCTACTGTTGTGAAAATCATTTCTGATTGGGTACGTTACCAAAGAGATCGCAAAGAACTCCAAACACAGACCATGCAATCGGAGTTAAAATTTCTAAAATCTCAGATCAATCCGCACTTCCTTTTCAATACTTTGAATAACTTGTATGCGCTTACGCTGAAAAAATCAGACAAGGCTCCTGAGATTGTCATCAAACTATCTGAGATGATGCGCTACATGTTATATGATTGCAATGAACGAAGAGTGATGCTAAGTAAAGAGGTCAACTACATCCAAAACTATCTTGACCTAGAACGATTGCGCCAAAGCGCCGATGCTAGAATCACCTTTAAGGTAGAAGGCAGAGCTTCTGATCAGAAGATTGCGCCGCTGTTATTCATTCCTTTTTTAGAAAATAGTTTTAAACATGGTTTGAACAGTAGTATTTCAAAAGGTTTTGTGGACATCACTTTAAAAATAGAAGATAAACACATAGATTTCCATATGGTAAACAGCAAGGCAGATACGTTGCCTATGCAAACACATAAACGAAGTGGGGGAATCGGTTTGAAAAATGTGCGCAGACGATTGCAGTTGCAATACCCCGATCGATATGCTTTGAATGTGGAAGATAGTCCGAATGCTTATGCGGTGCGATTGGAATTGGAGTTGGAGGAGGTGTAAAGGGAAGGATTGAATGTTCCCTCGATCGTATCAGCCGCGGAGCTTAGGTACTGAGCACCATTCAATCCTTCAAAACCCAATCATTCAAAATTCAATACTTCGACATCAAAAGAACTTCATCGTATTTTTCACGATCTACGACGATAAAAACCAGCAGTGTTAAGGAATTCATAACAAATTAGCTCCAGATAATCTGTCTGTTGTGGTTCAAAGAGCCAGCCAGGCAATACAGTTACAAACGCTCACAAAACAAACGAATATTTATGATTAACGCCATTATTGTAGACGACGAACCTCTTGCTCTTGATGTATTAGAAACATTTATTGAAAGCATGCCGGACATTACTTTAGTCCAAAAATGCAGCAATGCCATGGAAGCCAATGAAGCACTGACAACTCATGATGTTGACCTGATGTTCTTGGATATTCAGATGCCACAGTTGACGGGGATTGAGTTTTTGAAAACCTTGAGTAAGCCTCCGATGGTTATTTTTACAACGGCTTTTGCCAATTATGCGATTGAAGGTTTTGAGTTAAATGCCATTGATTATTTGCTGAAGCCAATTTCTTTAGATCGTTTTATGAAAGCAGTTAATAAAGCTAAAGAACATTTAGAACTGACTCGTAAAGATGATTCTAACAATGCTCCTACAACGGAAGAAGGTTCTGATTTTATTTTCGTGAAAGCAGATAAGAAGCTAATTAAACTAAGGTATAAAGATATTCTTTACATAGAAGGATTGAAAGATTATGTGATCATTAGAAAGACAGATGGTAGTAGAATTGTAACCTTGCAAACCATGAAAAGCTTAGAAGTAAAATTGCCTGAGCAAGTCTTTCAGCGGATACATCGCTCCTACATAGTACAGATCGATCAGATCATGGCCGTAATGGGCAACATGGTAGAGGTCGTTGAAAAAGGAGCTGCAAAACATTTACCTGTGGGTAAAAACTACCGGGAGGAGTTGCTTAAGATCGTAAACAAGAATCGTTTATAATTTTGATCGAACCAGCTGAACAACAAAAAATTGCCGAAGTACTCGGCGATCCAACAATACACTTACAAAGCATCACTGGTGGCGACATCAGTGATGCTTTTTTGTTGAAAGGCAGTAAAAGGAATTACTTTCTAAAAATAAATCGAAAACAAAATGCAGAGGCTCTTTTTCAGACTGAAGCCAAAGGACTGACACTACTTACGCCACACTGCAATACGCCAGAGCTAATTAAGCAAGGTACTTTTCAAAACAAGAAAGGCGCTTTTCTGATTTTAGAGTTTATCGAACCTGGTAAAAAGGATAACGACTTTTGGATAAGCTTCGGAAGAGCTTTGGCGAAATTACATCAGGTGTCTGCTCTGCAGTTTGGGTTAGATCATGAAAACTTCATAGGTCGATTAGCGCAGCTTAATAACTATACAAACACCTGGGCGGAATTTTACGCAACACAACGACTCATTCCTCAAGTCAAAATGGCTTTTGATAACAATACACTTCCGGCCACGCTCCTCTCCCACTTCGATAAGTTGTACAACAAATTAGAAAACCTTTGTCCTATAGAAAAACCATCCCTGACTCACGGAGATCTATGGTCAGGGAACTTTATTGCTTCAAAAAACCAGCAAGCTTTCTTTATCGATCCCTCCGTAAGCTTCGCACATCGAGAAATGGATTTGGCAATGACCAAACTTTTTGGAGGATTCAAGGAACCTTTTTACGAAAGTTATAACAATGCTTTTACATTGGAGCAAAATTTTGAGGAGCGGGTTTCTTTGTATCAGTTGTATTATTTGCTGGTGCATTTGAATATGTTTGGAACGAGTTATTTGGGTTCAGTCAAACAAGTCTTATTGAAGTACGTGTAATAAGTTTCCATCACAAATTTCAGCTTTAGCAAAACCTAAAGGTGTAAGCCGTTCATTACTTAGAACTTTAGCAAAGTATAGCCGTATAAGGATTAGATAATTTAATTACCAGATTCTGGTAAATAATTTCAATCTTTGTGTACGCTTTTATCAAATTTGCAAAAGCACAAATCAATATACGCGTCCGAATGGCATGGAGAAAAAATATGTCGTTTGGCCATTTTCTAAAACGACCTTCTCCCATGACTAAGCTATTAATTTTGCGGAGAAGCAAAAACATAACAATTTGTCATTCAACGACTTCTCCTTTGAATCCTCACTAGAGGAAGCGCTTTCCGCTATGGGTTTTGTAGAACCCACTCCTGTACAACAACAAGCTATACCATTGATTCTTGACAACAAGGATCTCATTGCTTGTGCGCAAACAGGGACCGGTAAGACCGCCGCATTTGTACTGCCTGTACTTAACAAATTGGCTTCCAAGCCTGATCGTAAATCAAAAATCAATACTCTTATCATTGCTCCGACTCGTGAGTTGGCGCAACAGATAGATCAGCAGGTAGAAGGTTTTGCTTACTTTACAGGGGTGAGTTCCATCTCTGTATATGGTGGTGGCGACAGCTCCTCCTGGGATCAACAAAAGAAAGCATTGAAAGGTGGCGCAGATATGATTATTGCAACTCCTGGGCGATTGATTTCGCACATCAACCTTGGTTACGTAGATCTCTCAGAGGTAAAACATTTCATCCTCGATGAAGCAGATCGAATGTTGGACATGGGTTTCTTCGACGACATCATGCAGATATTCAATAAGACGCCGAAGGCAAAACAATCCTTGCTTTTTTCTGCAACTATGCCTACTAAGATCAGACAATTAGCGAAGAAAATATTGCATAACCCCGAGCAGATTAGCTTGTCTATTTCAAAACCTGCTGCTGGTGTTTTACAAGGAGCTTATCTTACTTATGACAATCAAAAAGTAAAACTGATTGAGAAGCTATTGATTGGAAAAACAGATCAGTATCAGTCAGTCATCATCTTTACTTCGACTAAAAGGATGGTGAAAGAAATAACGATTGCCTTAAATAAAGCAGGTTTAAAATCTCTGATGATCTCCTCCGACTTAGAACAAGAAGACAGAGAAAAAGCACTGCAAAGCTTCAAATCTAAAGAAACTCAGATTCTAGTTGCAACAGATATTCTAGCTCGTGGAATTGATATTAAGGAAATTTCTTTGGTAATAAATTACGATGTACCTCATGATGCGGAGGACTATGTTCACCGAGTAGGTCGTACGGCTCGTGCGGATTCTACGGGAGTGGCTTTGACCTTTATCAATCCTAGAGATGCGCGTAAATTTTATGCGATTGAGCAATTTTTAGAAGAAGAAATTAATAAGATTCCTTTGCCTCCCGAATTGGGTGAAGCACCTGCTTACGAACCTAAGAAAAGAATACCTAGCGGCGGAGGAAGAGGACGTGGAGGACATCGTGGAGGTGGTGGCGGAAATAGAAACCGCAATCAAAACAGAGGCGGTGGAAATCGAAATAATAGCAGAGGCGGAAATCGAAACAATAAAGGCGGCGGAAGAAATGGTGGAGGTGGGAATAAGCGATAATTCTTTAAGCTCTGGAAAAAGGCCCTTGGGAATGTTATAATTTCCAAGGGCCTTTTTCATTTTTATGATAAGCTAAAAATTTTATGAACTAGTGTGATTTATTAAATCCGTAATTAACAAGCTGCCCTCCAGTTTCTAAAATCACTCTATAGCTCCCAGATCCCAATTCCAACATCCCTACTGGAATTTTATGAACTCCTTCCCCCTCCAAAACATCAGAAGCATAATGAACTCGCCCAGTCATATCAATCACTCGTACGCTCAACTCCGTCGCCTTTTCCAATTCAAACTGAATCCAACTGGCATCAGTAACTGGGTTTGGATAAACCAATAATTGAAAATCATTGTCTACCAGATCAGCAGTATTCGATACGACTTCAAAGCCGATGTAATCTGCATCATTACCTTGTGGCACTCCTAATGTATCAATCGCTTGAGCATAACCAATGTCTGCTGGGCCATTAAGCGTAGGTGTAGTTACAGTAACTGGGTTTTCGAAATTAGCATCATATTTTGTAATTCGACCAGAAGGACTCCAGGAAGAGATGTAAAAATTTCCATCACTATCGTCATCGATACCGTCAATGTTGCCAACTGAGGTTTGTACGACATCACTGATACTAAAATCGGTTAAGTCTACTGCTTGTATCTTTGCATTGCCTCCCCAGTTAGTATAGATCAGTCTATTATTAGCCCCGTCGTAAATAATACCATTAGGTGTTTCATTATCTGTGTTCTCTACAATTATTTCAAAGCTTGGGTTATCAATATCACTGACATCTATTTTGTAGATTTTCCCTGCGCTAAAATCTGTTGCATATAAGGTGTTCACGCCATCGTTCGTCAAACCGTTTAGGAAAACGGCACCGCTGATGTTTAAAGACATGACCTCCTCTTCTGTTTCCAGATCGAAAGCTTTTAGATTTGGAGAATCAAGGGCGTAAAGTTTATCTTCCATTACTTCCATCCCATGACTAGCGCTACCTGTTCCAAAGAAAGAGAGTGTTCCATCGGAGGCTCTAGCCAAAATGTTATTACCATTAGAAATCAGAAAGCGATTGTTGGCTTCGTCATATTCTATGGATTCTGCACCTTGGTAGGATTGGGCAGATGATATAAAGTTCAGGAGGAAAATACCGCTGATTAGCAGTGCTATTCGTTTGGACATGTTTTTTAAAATTGATTGTTAAATTAATGGCGCAATGATAATTGTTTTAGGTGGTTTAGAGAAATTGTATATTTTACTTGTCGTATATTGAGCATAATCATTTTAACAGATCTAACCAATGATAATAAATTTAGAAAAAGGAGATATAACAAAATTAAAAATTGATGTAATTGTCAATGCAGCAAATACATCACTTCTTGGTGGCGGTGGTGTAGACGGAGCTATACATAGAGCTGGTGGCAAACAAATACTAGATGAATGTATAAAAATCAGAAATAGACAAGGTTCTTGTAAAGTTGGTGATGCTGTTATCACAAACGGAGGGAATCTACAAGTAAAAAAAGTGATCCATACTGTTGGTCCTCGTTGGAATAATGGAAAAAGTGACGAATCCCAAAAGCTTAAGTTATGCTACATAAACAGCTTGCAAATTGCCGAGTCAAATGATTTGAAACATATCGCTTTTCCAAATATCAGTACAGGAATCTACCGTTTCCCAAAGGAAAAAGCTGCTAAGATCGCAATCGAAACAGTCCGAAATTTTGAGAGTATCATTATCGAAGAAGTACTATTTGTTTGCTACGACGATGAAAATTTTCAGATTTATCATTCCTTACTAAATGAATAAGAAAAGCCCTGCCTCATTACAAGGCAGAGCTCTTAATTTCTTTCTTAGTCTATTTTCTAAAACTTCACAACCCTAGTTACAAATCGCTCCTCCTCATTTTCAAGGATTAGTATATGAAGCCCTTTTTGTAAACCACTCACATCAATCGTAGACTCACCACCTTCCAGCCTCAACTCACCAGTCTTCAACGTTCGGCCAGTCACGTCTAACATTCTCCAATTACAGCTAGTAAATGCTTGTGTATGAATTTGTAAGAGTGTTGTTACAGGGTTTGGAAAAACGGAAACATCCGCAGCGGTCAACTCTTTCACAGAAGATACGAAGTCCGCCCCGTCACAATCTTCATCGATTCCATTATTAGCAATATCATCTGCATTTGGATTAATAGCTGGGTCTGTGTCATCACAGTCGGTATTATCAATAGTATAACCCGTAATCACTGTAGATTGACAAGTATCTTTCGCAGTGTTTGGATCACCGAAACCATCGCTGTCCGCATCCAGATAATAAGTAAATACGTCTAAGCCATCTCCAATAATTCCATTACAGTTGTTATCCAAACCATTGCAAATTTCAATACCGTCCGGATTGATTAATTCATTAGAATCATCGCAATCTAACATATTAATCACATAGCCCTCCAAAGGAGTACTTTGACAAGTATCTACAGATATTGCTGCATTTCCAAATCCATCACTATCAGCATCTAAGTAGTAAGTGTAAACCTCAATAGCATCATCTATTTCACCATTACAATCATTATCTTTTCCATCACACAACTCAGGTGCACCAGGATAAATAGTGTTATCCATATCATCACAATCTTCAAAACTTACAAACCCATCTTGATCTTCATCTTTATAGAAATAGGTCTTTGCTAAGTTATAAGCATCATTACCAATCGTATCTCCAATTAGGCGTCCAGGAATATCATCCGCCGGCGGGTGAATACCTCCCCATATTCTAGACAAAGAACACTGATCAGAAGCGTCCTGATAAGTCGCCCATTGTAACGTAATGTCTTCACTTGGTCCCACTTCAAAAACTAAAAAATCATTTGCAGGAGCTTCAAACTCACCCATACCTCCAGGGAAATATTCTGAACCGGTCAGCTCAGTTAAAACTTCTGCGGCAGCTCTTGAGTAAGTTGAATGTCCTGAAATGTAGCCTGCAAAATTAGGTGTTACAAAAGAAGGTCTTTGGTAAGGCCACCAGTCCTCTGCTAAAATCCAACCCACATGTGCAATGTCTAATTCAGGGTCTTCAATATAATCAGGTCCTTTCCAAGCCAATAATTTTATTTTATCAACATGCTCATTATTATCTCCAGCAATCGTGTCTCCTTCAGCTACTAATTCTACAAAACCTGGTATCAAATGAATCCCCGCAGGATGATAAGAAGGAAGTGTTTCATCAGAGGATTGCCCTTTGTCTGCCATATATCGAATTGCAGAGACTGGACGAACGTAGTCATACCAACCTTTGATTCCCCAAGCCGTAATTGCAACATCATGCATGGCTCCACCTAGCGTAAAATATGCCTTCACGTCAAATTCTAAGTCAGATAAATCTGGTCCTTGACCGTTGAACTGCTTCTCCGTCATATTATCTGTAACATAATTCAGAATAGTGTACCAGTGTCCTGGAGGTGTTTCAGAATCAGGTCCATCTGCCCAGAACTCAGCTAGTATACGTCCGTAATCTCCTCGCTTTACCATTTGTGGTGCGTAAGGCATTTGAGTAACCGGATTTATATCATACCCTGTACTGATGTCTCCTCCGTCTTCCAAATTATAAAAATCACGTAACC
>JBGCDT010000448.1:0-13923 GCA_045105695.1 Saprospiraceae bacterium
CTATTATCTTTTCGTCTTTCACTCTAATCGCATCGTTCAATTCCAATTCTTCTAACAATACTCCTCCGGAGGATAAGACCGCTACTTTTCCTTCCTTACATTTTACCTCCAGCACTCCGTTTCTAGAGCGAACGTTAAACTCAGTTCCCAAAACTTTTACCGTTCCATTGTCTGTTTTCACTTGAAACGTTGATCCTTTTTCTACTTTAAAAAAGGCTTCCCCACTTAGTTGCAGTGTCCGTTCAGTCGCCCAGGTTTCGGAATCATAGCTCAGTGTACTTCCAGCATTTAGTGCAAACAAAGATTCATCAGGAAGATAACCCTCTATCTTTTCTCCATTGGCCAATTTCATATGCACAATCGAAGACTCCGGCCACATAAACCACAGCACCCCAAAGAAAATCGCTGCCGCTGCTGCATAGCTCACCAATCTAAAAATAGAACGGGTTTTTCCTTTTTCAACTTTCTTCTCAGCATTTTCCTTCTCTATGGTAAGTATGCGTTTTAGTATAACCTCTTCATCAAAAGGTGGAGGCGATAAAGAATCTGTTTGCTTCTTCAAATTTTCCAAAGCGATATAATTCGGTCGCATTTTGAACGCTGCTAATTCCTCAGCATTGAGCTCGTCGTTCACCCATTTATGTAATAATTCGTCATCTTTTAACATGATGGTATTTTGAGTTTAAAAACCGAACCGCTAAAACGGTGGGTTAGTTGGTCATCTCGTTTTATTGTTATTTTATTACGGTTGAGTTATTACAAAAGAAAATCACTACGCCTTCTAGACAAACCCTCTTCTACCTGCCACCCTCTTCCACCCTCATCTCCCTCTCACCATAAATACAACCCAAACAAAAAAACACCTACCCCACTATCTGATTTTTTCTGAAACCTTCCGCAATGCATCCAAAGCATTGTACATCCGCTTTTCTACTCCTTGCTTAGAAATACCTAGGATTGCGGCAATCTCTTTATACGTCTTTTTATCAATTCTACTCATCAAAAAAACGACTCGCTGCTTCTCAGGTAGCGCAGCAATAGCGGCTTCCAGTTCTTCTTTCAGTTCCTTTTGCTCTAGCAGAAATTCAGGACTTTCATTATCCGAACCAGAAACCGAATGCTTCTCAAATCGCAGTACCACTTGTCGATGCTTATGATTATTAATCAGCAGATTATTAGCGATCTTAAAAACGTAAGACTTTGCGGTCTCTGGTATTACAGACGCACAATTCAGCCACAGTCGCGTGAAAGCTTCTTGAGCTAAATCCTGCGCAATACCGGGATCACCAGTTTTATAGTAAATGTAATTATGCAAGGTCTTAATATAGCTTTTGAAAATAGCCGTATATACTTTCTCCTCACATACAGAGCCGGATTTTGGACTCATTGTAATTGTTTATTATAAAATTTAAAATTGAACTAACCAATAAAACTTCATCTACTGCAACATAGAAATACGCCTCTTAGGTAAGCCCTCTTTTACCATCCTCAACCTTTTCCCACTTCCTTCTGCCCTCTACATCAAAACCCCATTCACCGCCTGCACCGGGTCAGGAATTTCATCCTCCCCAAGCATTTCCTTAAGATCAATTTCAATGACTCGGCAAAGAGAAAGCATCGGTATATCATTGCCCAAACCTTCAAAAGGATTTTCAGAGTAGTCTCCTATGAGTTCCATTGTGATGTAAACCCAGGCGACCATAACAGTCAGCGGAATAGAAACGAAGTGTCCCCAATGACCAGCCATATCGTGAAAGGCAGTTGTCATTCCAAAAGGCAGCAAAAAAATAAATAAACCAACGAAGATAAAACTCATACTTCCATACTGACGCGGCAGCGGGAACTTTTTAATCCGTTCACACTTTCCTTGATGGACGTAAAACTCGTTGAGGATGCCTTGTAACTCCATATGGCGGAAGTCATCAATGAGTCCTTTCCTTCTGAATTCAGCTAAGTCCTGTGATTGTTGATCTATAATTTGTGTAGCAGTATTTCTATAATTAATCAAACGGTCATGTTCTTCCGCCGGTAAAAAACTACGCAGACATTGCTCCGTATTCATATCTCCTAACAATCCAATTCCGTAACGTTTCATCCTTTTTTCAGTCGCTCTTCTGACATGCTTTCCTTGGCTGATGTGCTCCCAGGGCGTTGGCAACAACAACTGCGAACGAAGAGCATATAACCAAGCAATGTGGCGATACATCATTTTCTTATGAATGCTTTGTAGCTCTTCTTTTGAGTAATCTTCTTGAGTAAATTGGTTGCCAATGTACGCCTTTACCATTGCTCCCCAAGCTCTACTACTATTGATAATAGCGCCCCAAATTTTACGTGCTTCCCAAAGTCGGTCGTAGGCCTGATTGTTTTTAAAACCAATATAAAAAGCTACGGCTGTACCAATAACAGACAAAGGCAACCATGGGATTTCCATCCATTGCCAATGTGTAAATCCATGAACAGCAGCTACAAGTGTGACCCAAACAGTAATCCAAAGTAGGTGTCCACCTGTGAAACGCAAAATGCTCATTAAGCCAAAATTCTTTTTTATATACATCCGTGTTTGTTTTATGTAAATTCCTAAGAGCAGCCCGTTACCAGTCTAACAGTAACCAGATACTCAAGTTTTCTATTTCTTTTTTAGTTTTGAAATCAATCGTTGCGCAGCCTGCGAATCCGGCAGTACCTGACGCTGATGTTCCGTAATATCTTTTAGTAATTCAAATCGTTGTACCTGATCGGTATCCCACTTTATTAGGTAAGTATTAATGATTTCCAAATTGGCTAATATCAATAAATCAATCTGCGAAGCATTGTCTCTGATGTTGCCCTTAGCTTTTGGATTTGCCTTTTTCCATTCTCTAGCCGTTTGGCCAAAAACAACTTTATTGAGTAAGTCCATTTCGCTAGCGTAGTAGATGCCAGCCTTTTTTGTTCCAATCAATTGTGCTGGAATCTGTTGGGTGATGGCATCCTTGAGCGGTCTCATGTTGATCTTAGTCAACTCCCTTCTGATTTGCTGAGAATCGGAAATACCTTTGAGGGTTCGCCATTCCGTGATAAGCCTGAGTTTGAAAGCAGGGGAGATGGCCGAGCAGAATTCAAAGGCAATTTCATTGTGTGCATAGGTACCGCCATAGCGTCCAGCTTTCGCCAAAATACCGACAGCACTAGTGATCTCTTTCCACTTTTTCACAGAGAGGGTGAAGGTTGGCGTACCCGCTAATTTTCTAATCCCGTCGAATTCTACAGTATTAAAATCGCTGTTGTTCATGCGTTCCCACTCCGCTAAGAAATCCAGCGTTCCTATGTTTCTGATCCAGTTACGGATGACCTGATCGGGTTCTTTGCTTTTGTATTTAGCTAGGTCAGTAATATTGATATATCCTTGTTTATCAAATCTGATATTTTGACCGGAGACAACTAGTTCGTTCGACATCATTTCTAATTTTCGTCAAATGTAGGGAAAATTCTAATCCTGTCGAATTTGACGGGGTTGGACCGTGCAGCTCGCTGTGCAACTTCCAGGTTGCGCTGCGAGTTCTCCATCTTCAGAGCATCAACTTTAGAACAATTCTAACCCTGTAGAATCTAGCGGGGTTAGAAATTCTAATTCATAAAAAAATCTATATATTCAATTTCAATAAACAACAAAAACCACTGATAAACAACAAATTACAATAATTAACTAAACAACACTAATAGATCTAAATCCCATCTCTAAAAAACAAATCACAACCTACCTGTGACCAATTCCGTTTCAAAGATACTAACCTACTAAGCGGATAGTTATATTTACCAAAAAGAAGACTAATGCAAATAGAACATAAATCAGATTTCTTATCCATCATAGAAGAGCATCGTGGAATCATCAATAGCTTGTGCAGATTGTATTACAACCGAAAGGAAGATCAGAAAGATGCCCAACAAGATATCATACTCCAACTCTGGAAAGCCTGGCCGAATTTCAGAGGAGAAGCAAAGGTCAGTACCTGGATGTACAAAATTTGCCTAAACGTACTACTCGCTAAAAAACGAAAGGAAAACAGACGAATCGAAGAGGCCGAATTAACGACCCTAGATCTCTCAGATGACCAACCAAATTTCCCTACTAAGGAAGACGTGCAATTATTGTTAGAAATTATCGAATGGCTAAACGATGAAGAAAAAGCAATCGTCGTACTCTACCTCGAAGGCTACAAAAACAAAGAAATTTCAGAGATGTTGATGATCTCGCAAACGAATGTCAGTACGCGGCTACATCGAATTAAGCGGAAACTGAGAAGACGATATGAGACTTTGATGGTGGCGTAGGAAGGTTGGAAGAGGGAGAGAGGTAGAAGAGGGCTCGCCCAGAAGGCGTAGTATAACGCAGTCCTTCTCAAACAACAGGAGCTTTCGCTAGGTTTTTAGCAGTTTGCACTTGTCGGAATCCTTATTCAGTGAATCGTGCGCTTTGCCGCGACTAAGAGAAAACCCTCTTCAACCATTTTCAACCCTCGTCTCCCTCTTCCACCCTTCTAACCCTTCCGAAGGAACATCGACTTCAAATAAGCCCCTTCCTCAAAGCCAATCGGGTGATCCACATCATGCTGTGTCTTTTCTAAAACCGTGAAATGATAACCTTCCTCTTCTAATGTTGCCGTCATAAAAAGGTAGAAATCGTCCGCTTTGATACGAGACGAGCAAGAAGCTAACAATAGTATTCCGTTGTTTTTCACTAAGGCGGCTCCAAGGAGAGCGAGGCGTTGGTATTGCGTTTTGGCAACTTCGATTTCGCTGGCTTGTTTTGCAAAGGAGGGGGGATCTATGATGATGAGGTCGAATGACTTACCTTCTCTTTTTAGTTTTTTTAATCCTTCGAATGCATCAACAGCCATTGTTTTGTGGCGGTTGGTGAGTTGGTTTAGGGCTGCATTTTCCTTAGCCATTTCCAAGGCTTGTGCGCTGATATCGAGGCTGATAACTTCCTTTGCTCCGCCAGCCAGCGCATGCACTGTGAATCCACCTGCATAGGCAAAAACGTCTAACACTGCTTTTCCGTGAGCGAGTTCTCCGATTCTTTTTCTGTTGTGCCGATGATCTAAGAAGTAGCCGGTCTTATGGCCTTTTATGACATTTGCTGAAAAGCGTAGGCCATGTTCTCTGAAGATAACAACTTCGTTTTCTAAATCCCCGTGAAGGACTTGGCCATTTTCGTAACCTTGCAAATCGCCGTGTTGTTGTACCATTCTGCTCAGACGTAAGACTATTGTTATAGAATTACTAACTTCTAATAATCTTGGTATTATTTCCTCTAATCGATGCAACCAAAAATGTGCATACAGTTTAATAACCAATACCTTATCGTAGACATCACAGATCAAACCAGGTAGGCCATCGTTCTCTCCATAGATTAATCGATAACTGTTGGTATCTGTTTCTAGTAATGATTTTCGTTTAGCGAAAGCGGTCTGGATTTTCTGAGTAAACCACTCTGTATTGATCTTAGCAGGTTGATGAACCTGCAACATTTTAATACGGATAGGGGAGTGCGGATCGAAAAAACCAATGCCTAAAAATTTATTTTTCTTTTGATCGTAAAGGATAGCCAGGTCACCAGCATCAGCGGGCGCACTTTGCTTAGTGATGCTTCCTTCAAAAACCCAGGGGTGTCCCTTTTTGACTTTTCGCTCTGCGGCAGGCTTGAGCTTTACAGCTATGGTTTTGGATTGTTTTTCTGACATAGGGTATGTGATTAGGAGCTTTTGCTTTTTAATTGTAGGAATTAGTCTGGAAATTTAGTAGCCAATACTCCCAAATAAAAAATCTATATTTGCTACTCTCCTAGTAAGTAATAATAGCGTTAGCACTATGTATTTCAAATAGTGCTATCAATTCAATCTGCTATCCAGCAGCAAGGTAAATCTTTGATTCCATAGCTAAGCTGTTCTGCTTAGATAAAATTACGACCATGCTAAAAAATTACTTGAAAATCATCCGTAGAAATATTGCTCGCGAACCTGGTTACGCATTCCTGAATTTGTTTTGCCTGAGCTTAGGTATTGCAGCTTCCCTGCTGATTTTACTCTATGTCAATTTTGAGGCAAACTACGATGCTTCTCATGAAAAAGCAGATCGCATCTATCGTGTTCAGACTCCTCAGATTCAGATGACAGAACAGCGGAGAGATGTTGGTTGGCTTGGAACAAACGGAAGGATTGGCCCGCACATGCAGGAGGATTTTCCTGAGGTAGAATCTATGACCCGAATCTTTCGATTCTTTGATAACGAAACGGTTAATGTATCATACGATGGCAAGCAAATAGAAATGGCTGATACATACGTGGTAGATGAAGAAGCCTTATCTATCTTTACTTTTGATTTGCTGCATGGCGATAAAAAAGACATGCTTTCTGGACCTAACAAAATCATACTTTCTAAAACGCTTGCGACTGATATCTTTGGTGATACAAATCCGGTAGGCAAAATGCTCTCTACTGATTTACAGCATGCTGCTTTAGATACAACCCATCAATACGCTCTCGAAGTCACTGGTGTTTATCAGGATTTGCCAGCCAATAGCCACTTGGAATTACAGGCACTGATTTCCTCTAAAACCGATCCTCATTATGAGGCATATGACTTCCGACGGTTTTCCTTTTTCACTTATGTTTTGCTGCATGAAGGAACAGATACGGAGTTGCTAACGTCTAAGATTCCTCAAATATATGAGCAGTATATGGACCCGAATCGGGAATCAATTATGAAATATGCCATCCACAATCTTGTGCCGTTACGAGAAATCTACATGTCTGCAACAGGAGGATCTACTTACCTCTATATCTTTTCGGCTGTTGGATTATTGCTTTTGCTAATCGCAATTATCAGCTACATAAATATGGTAACTGCACAAGCGAGTAAGCGATCACTAGAGATTGGAGTTAGAAAAGTAATGGGGTCGAGTAGGGGACAGTTGATTGTTCAGTTTCTATCAGAATCTATGTTCTTTTCGGTGGGAGCTGTACTGTTGAGTATTGCTGTTGTGGTGTTTGGGATTTCCTATGTAAATGTATTGTTAGATTTACAACTAAGTATTCATCAGTTATTTCAGCCAGAGATATTATTAGGAATATTGGCCATTGTATTATTTGTCGGTTTCATAGGAGGAAGCTATCCTGCTTTTTTTCTATCGGCACTTCAGCCTGTAGGCATGATGAAAGGAAGAATATCAAAGGGGGCCTCTTTGCGAAAAGCATTAGTTGCGATTCAATTTGGCGTCGTGGTTTTCATTCTAGTGAGCACGGGAATGATTTATGAGCAGTTGAAATTCATCAGTCAAAAAGATCTTGGTTTCGATAGTGAGCAGGTTGTTCGACTAGCGCTACCTTCCAGCGAAGCAGCTGAAAAAGCAGTGATCTTCAGAGAAAGGGTAAAACAAAGTCCTGACATCAATAACGTTGGCGTATCTAGTTTTACAGCTGGTATCAATATGCCTCGCCGACCTATGAGTGCTGATGATGCGGAAAATAAGGAACCTCAATTTGTCCATTTCGGTAGTGTAGATTATGATTACTTCAAGACGATGAATATAGATGTAGTTGCCGGTCGTAATTTTTCTATAGAACATGCCACAGCCGACGCAGAAGACCATGTCATAGTTAATGAATCATTCGCCAGTAACTTTGGTTTAGAAAATCCAGTAGGAAAGCGAGTTCGCTTCGGCGATAAAAACAATCCTAACTTTATAACGATTATCGGTATCGTAGAAGATTTCCATCAGAATTCTTTACACGAACCCATCGCTGCACAGATGTTTCTACTAGAACCAAATGCTTACAACTTATCCATTAAAGTCAACAATAATATTACAAAAGGATTGACGCACATTGAAGATACCTGGCAAGCTCTATTTCCTCAAGTACCTTTTGAGTATCAATTTTTAGATGATGAAATACAACGTAGCTATGAAGTAGATCAGGTGAGGGGACGGTTGTTTTTACTCTTCTCTATTTTGACGATTTTTATTGCGTTTATTGGTCTGTTTGGATTAGCGGCTTATATGATCAGGCAGCGAACTAAAGAAATAGGCATCAGAAAAATACTGGGTGCTACTTCGTGGAGTATCATTTATATGGTAGGAAAAGACTTTTTGAAATTGGTGGCAATTGCTGCTGTGCCTGCCTTTATTGCCGCTTGGTATTTTATAAACGGTTGGTTGCAGGACTTTGCTTATCGTACCGAAATGAATTACCTGGTTTTTGTGGTCGTCCTCGTTCTTACATTAGCCCTCACATTTCTAACAACAAGCTTACATGCCGCTAAAGCAACTGTTATTAATCCCGCAGAGACATTGAAACAAGAGTGATGTTTTTTCTTAACGTCCAAAGTCATCCTGCAAACGAACAATGTCCGATTCATCAGAAAGGTGATCTGGATTGGTGTGTTGCCATATCTCTGCAATGATTCCAATCTCTTTGCCACCAACTAAACGATGACGTTCCCCCTGCTTCAGCGTTACTTTCTCTCCGATAGTCATCATGTACAATTCGCCTTGTTCGTCAGTATCGCTTCTGAACAAACCTGCCTGTCCATCTATCAGTTTCCAAACTTCAGAACGGCGGTGATGATATTGCCAAGACAATCGCATACCTGGTTTTACAACCAAAATCTTTGGACTGACCCGACCACCTTTGGTAAGTGCTTCCACATCTTCCTCTGGATAATAAGCTTCAATAAATTCAGCTGCTTGGTCTTCTTCAATAACGAAGAAACCACCCCAGGGACGATTGAAATCGGTGCGTTCAAAACGGAAACCTTTTTCAGTTAGGAGTTGCTCAATAGTTTCGAAATCTGTTGCTATTTGCTTCATGGATTTAAATATACTGTTTGAGGGAATGTAAATGATATCAGTCATTATTCCAATAATCTAAGTAAAAAAATGACTAACGATTTTGTTAAACGGAGAAGAGTAACATTAGGTTATGTATTCTATCAGGGAATTGATTTTTAGTAAAAAAAATTGTGAGCAACAGATCATATTTGCTGAACAATGGGGTAGGAGGGAAGATCAGTACATTACAATTCTAAAATTACAGGATCATTTACTAGTCTATAACGATGATCTAAAACACTCGCGTTCACAAAAGTAGTCTCTTCCAATTCGCGCATTCCATAGCCTTCGTGGATGTGACCAAAAACTGAAAGTTGGGGTTTTATTTCTCGAATCTTCTTTCGCAACATTTCACAACCAACCTCCTGATCGCCCACTGTTCGATCCAGTATACCATGAGGAGGCCCATGGGTTAACAATACATCTACATCATCTGGTATCAACTGCCAATGCTGATCTATATCCGCTCCTCTATCCTTATTAAAAGCCCAATCGAAAAAGCGTGGCTGTACAGGAGATCCCCAAAAGTGAACATCATTTATAGTAATTCCACTATCGTTCAAATAAGTTACCCCTTCTGGGATCAGTTGCTGGATAGCATCAGCGTTTGCACTTTCAAAAAAGAAATCATGATTTCCAGCAATGAAAATTTTATGTTCAAAATTTTGTCTAGCAAACCAATTCAAAAAAGATTCTACCTCCTGAAGACTACCTCGACTGGAGACATCACCCGTATGTAACAATACTTCTCCGGAAGACAAATCAAGGCCATCATGGAATCCATGAGTATCAGAAATTAATGTTAAATTCATAGGGTTGGGGAATTGCGACAGACCATGAGCTGAGTTACTGTTTTATCTTTTTGGATGAAGTTCGGACTACCAATTTACCTTCTAATACAGCCGTTCCTTTCTCTTCCTTTATGTTGTCGTTAATCATTTCTAACAAGATTTTTACAGCGGTTCGCCCCATCTCTAATCCCTGTTGATCTACGGAAGACAACTGCGGTTTTATCAGAGAAGAAAAATTCCAATTGCTGAATCCAATGACTGCGATGTCTTCAGGTATTCTCAGATCCGCCTCATTGATCGCTTCCATAACGCCATAAGCCATCATGTCATTATTGACAAAAACACCATCGGGAATATGCTCACTTTCTAAAATTTCTTTCATATGTGAGTAGCCAGATTCTTTGCTACAGGAGATGCAATCTACAACTAGTTCATCATTTGTAAGTCTATTGCCTGACTGGCTAGTGCCAACAGAGAGGTTAGCAGTTATTGCAGAAAGAAATCCTCGTTTGCGTTCCTGACTGATTTGAAGGTTCATTGTACCAGTCAGGTGAATGATATTCTGGCAGGACTGGTCAATCAAATGTTGTGTAGCCAATCGAGCACTTTCAAAATCATTGATAATGACTTTGGGTGCATTCAGTAATTTTGGTGCACGATCAAAAAACACAATAGGAATATTTTGATCAATTGCTTCCTGGAAATGAGAAAAGTCAGTAGTCTCTCTCGAATGTGAAATCATCAAACCATCCACTCCATTTTCTACCAGCATTTTCATATCTAATAGTTCTCTTTCGTAGGATTCTTTTGATTGGCAAAACATTACGCTATAACCATTTGCATAAGCAATCTCTTCAATACCAGAAATGACAGTAGCAAAAAAATGATGGACGATATCAGGAATGATAACGCCAATGGTCCCTGTCTGCTGATTCTTGAGATTCAGCGCTATTCTGTTAGGTTTGTAGTTCAGCTTGGCCGCTAATGCCATGACCTTCTCACGAGTAGATTCACTGATTTTAGGATGCCCTTTCAGTGCCCTTGAAACCGTCGAGACTGCAATGTTAAGTTGCTTAGCAATATCCTTTATAGTAGTCTGACGTTTTTTCATATACAAGTTGGTGATCTGAGACTCACACGATCATATTATTAATATACTAGCTAATCCTAAAGCCGCGAAATAAACATTTCCAAGGCAAATTTCTGTCAAAAATCACGATTAGGAAAGATACAGCTAAATCAGACAACCAATGCAAACGTTTGCATAAAAATATTCATAACACTTTTGTAAACTAAAAATGAAAAGTGCATTAATTCCACAAATAATTATATAGTTTTGCACTATCAAAGAAGAAAAATGACCTCTGTTTAAGAAGAATGTAGTGATGCCGCCAATAAGTTGAAATAGCTAAAAAAGTAAAACCTATAGTGGCCGTTTTAGCATCATCTTTCGTTCTCTAAAGGAAGGACCAATTTAATATAATACCCTTCCTTACGTTCAGACAACTACAATACATTTTCAAGCTTATACAACCAACTAAGAGAGAACGCTGACAAGAAATTGACAGCCATAGAATCACTGTAACTAGATTTCAGTGCGTCACTGTATATCTGGCAGTTATCTGAATCAACCATTTAAACTAACAAAGCATGTTTCTACATGTTTTCATATTTCTTAATTTAAATTAAATCAAAAATGAGTATTAAAAGTTTAACGTACCGCTTGAGCATGTTGCTCGCAGTTTGTGCTTTAATGTTGACTTCCTGTGGAAGCGACGATGATGTAGTAATTGATGATGTAGATGGAATTAGTGTAGGAGATGGACTGTACATGTCTAAGACTGATGTTGATCCAGTTGCTTCTCAGATATTGACTTCTGAGTTGGTAGAGGCTGCAGATTTTGGATCTCAATCCAGAGCTGGATTCGTAGCAGGTCACATGTTCTTAGAAGCTGGTGACTACAACATGTACCAAATTACAGCTAAAGAAATTACAGCTACTTTCGGAGGTACTACTGAAACAATCACAGCTGATGCAGACGGTTGTGGAAACAACGACTTCATTTTAATCACAGCAGTTGCAGACGGCCCTGCCATCACTGTACCTACTGCAGGATTATACAAAGTATCTTATGACAATCTAACTGGCGAAGCACTTCTTTACAGAATTGACCAGCCTAACATGATTGGTTCTGCTACTCCAGGAGGATGGGGTTCTGATACGAGCTTCCCCGTAGCTAACGCTACAGCAACTGGTGCTACTTGGACGGCTACTGACATTGAGTTGAGAGAAGGCGAAATGAAGCTTCGTTTCAACTGTCGTTGGACAATCAACAGAAGAACAACAGATGACAACTTCGACGAAGGAAATGGTTACCAGATGTTCACCAACTTTGGTGGTTCTACGGATAACTTAGCTATTGGTGGTGCTAACATTCCAATAGATGAAGCTTCAGAAGGTATTTACACTGTAGAGGTGAAGTGGACTCCAGAAGACCAGTGGGAAATGAATTTGACAAAGACAGGTGATGTAACTGCTATCACTTTCGTACCAGACGATAACCAATGGGGAATCATTGGTGATGCTACTCCTACAGGTTGGGACAGTGACACAGACTTCAACTACGAAGGTGTTGACGCTGGTACTTACACTTGGAAATTAGCTAGTATTGCTTTAACTGATGGCGGAACTAGCTTCAAGATGAGAGCTAACGATGCTTGGGATAAAGAATTAAACTGGGGGAACCTAACATTTGCAGGTGATGCAGCAGGTAACTTCAGCAACGGTGGTGCAGATACTAACATCTACGTTGATGTAGCTGGTAATTATGAAATTACTTTAGTTACTTCTGACGAAGGTGAAACTTATACTGCTACTATTAATCAGCTTTAATTAGCATTTATAAAAAGAAGATTGTCCCCTTGAGGGGGCAGTCTTCTTTTTTATCTCTGAATTAGAATCTGATCTCATAGATAGAACCACTAGCTATCAAAAAAAAATCGAAAACCCAAACTTCGATTTAACCAACTCCGCGTTCCTTTCTTCATAGAACGCTTACAACCTTCTAACCATTCAAACTTTTCCAAGTATGAAATTACTCTACAAAAAATTATACGCTGGTATAGTTGTAACTGTATTGTTATTGCTTTCCAGTTCTCAGGCATTCAGCCAACAAGTAACCATCACTGGTACTGTGACTGATGCCGAAGACGGCACTGGTCTTCCTGGTGTAAACATCTTAGTAAAAGATGCTGCAACTCCAATTGGTACCGTTACTGATTTTGACGGAAATTATAAATTAAACACGACTTTAGGATCTACCATTGTTTTTTCATTCACGGGTTATGATGATAAGGAAGTACTTGTTGGTAGTGCCGGAGTATATGACGTTGAAATGGGGATAGGAGACGAAATGCTGAATGAGGTAGTAGTCATTGGTTATGGAGCAGTGGTAAAATCTGATATCACAGGTTCTGTTTCAAAGGTTGGAGAGGAAGAATTCAACAAAGGTGTCATCACTTCACCAGAGCGATTATTGACTGGTAAAGTTTCAGGAGTACAGATCACAACAGATGGTAGCCCAGGTGGTGGCAGTAATATAAAAATCAGAGGAACAACTTCTATTTCTGCAGATAGCCGACCGCTAATTGTAATCGATGGTGTACCTATTGACAATGATGGAGTAGCTGGTTCTAGAAACCCACTGAACTTTGTTAACCCTGCAGATGTGGCGGATATCACCGTTTTAAAAGATGCTTCTGCTGCTGCGATCTATGGATCGAGGGGAGCTAACGGAGTTATCATTATTACAACAAAATCAGGTAAAGGAAAACTAAAAGTAGATTATACTGGATCTTTGGCTATTTCAGATTTTGTAACAGGTGCTCCAATCTTAAGTGCTTCAGAATATAGAAGAGCGATTGATGCAAAAGCACCGCAAGCACTTGGAGATCTTGGTGACGCCAATACCAACTGGGTAGATGAAATCACACAACGGGCAGTTGGTCAACAACACAACCTAGCTGTTTCCGGAGGATACAAAAAATTAAATTACTACGTCTCTATGAGTCATGAGGATTTGAAAGGTGTACTAAAAAGAGATCGTTTTAGAAATACAAAGTTGAGTGCAAACTTGTCTACAAAATTATTGAATGACAATTTGATTGTAAACTTTAGAAGCAAATCCAGCAGAAATCAAAGCACTTTTGTACCCAACGTAATCAACTCTGCGATGATCTTTGATCCTACTCAACCCGTAC
>JBGCDT010000449.1:0-8385 GCA_045105695.1 Saprospiraceae bacterium
CTTTTTTATTCTTGGCTTTTGCCAAAAGCAAAATGGAGGTAGCTAACAAAAGAAACAGAAAAAGACCGACGGCTAAAGATACATAAACTCCATTCTGTTCAAGCACCAAAGTACAAAGAAATAATATTCCTAACAATACAATTACACCATAGCTTCCGGCTACTAATTTAGATGTTTTTAAGCCACTAACTATGGGTAATGTTCGTAAACCAAGAGCTTGATCTCCTTCTAAATCTTCAATGTCTTTGACGGTTTCTCTAAATAAAGTTATGAAGAAGGAAAAGCCGATGTAAGAGAGGAATATGGTATTCAATGAAAGAGAGTTATTGCTTTCTAACAATACAATTACATTTTGGTGGACATACCAAACCAGCACTGGAACTAAGGCACAAAGTAGAGCCACAACTAAATTACCAATCAATAGCTGTCGCTTAAAATACCGAGCATAAAGAAATAGCAGAATAGTAACCAGGTAATATAAAAGAAGGATACCCCAAAGTTCTGTTTTTCCACTTAGATAGGAACCGATAAATGCTCCTAGCATTACTAATATCAAGTATACTTTTTTAGCACTTCGCCTGGTAATGGACTTATTGATGATTACACGCTTGGGTTTATTTATGATATCAATTTTGTAGTCGAAAAAGTCATTGACTATGTAACCAGCTGCTGTAGCAGATAAAGTCATCAAAACTAATAAGAGGAACTGAGTTGTGGTAAGAAGTGGGGAGAGATTTAGTGATTCTATTGAAGGAAGCACTAAAATCCAGTGCAATAAAACCATAGTGAACGCAACGATGATCAGGTTTGGCCATCGTATTAGACGAAGCCATTTCATGATTCTGGCAAACCGTACTTTAATCGTTCCTCATCTTTCATTTGCTCTTCGTCTAACCAACGATTGTGCAATCGCATTACTTTTTCAATGACATCTCGAACACAACCTTCACCGCCTTTGAGTGGACTAACATATCGGGCAAAGGAAAGAATCTCATGAGCAGCATCGTGAGGGCAGGCAGGTAATCCGCAAAGGCGCATGGCGTGATAATCAGGCAGATCATCGCCCATGTAAAGTACTGATGTGGGATCAGTGTTAGAATTCTTTAGGTAAGCGCTAAGTACTGGTTTTTTTTCCTGGACTCCGTCGTAGATATCGGTAATGCCCAAATTTTGTAATCGACTGCGAACACCTCTTGATTTTCCACCTGTAATGATAACCACTTTATAACCCGCTCGTACCGCTTTCTTCAACGCAAAACCATCGCGGACATTCATACTGCGCAATAGCTCACCACTCTCAGTGATAAGCATTTTGCTATCAGTTAGCACGCCGTCGACATCTAAGACGAAGGTGTCAATATCTCTTAGTTTTGCCAGAAAATTCATACTTGTTTATTGATTGTCTCTCCACTCGTGAACCCATTTGGCCTGAATTTGCTCAAGGTGTCCTTCCGAAGAACCTTCTCGAGTACCTTCAAAACTTGGGATTTCAAGGATCCAATCCAAAAGATCTGTGAAACGAATGCGGTAGATTTTTCCTTCATTGAATTCATCGCCGAAACGTTCGTATAGTTTCATGCCGATATCTTCGTGATCTGCCCATTGGATAGGTAAATCGTCTATGCCTTTAAAACTCATGTTTATTTATTTTGCTCTTGTTACAAACCTTTGTGAGAAAGATTGTCTAAGTAGACTGGTGATTTAATGTTCGTGTCCTATTATTTTGGACTGATCTGGAATCTCGATTTCAATTTCCGCTTTATCATCTAAGATGATACACTGACAAGCTAGTCTTGATTCCAACTTTGGATTGATAGCGCGATCGATGAAGTCTTCTTCTTTGTCTGAAATTTCTTCCAAGTGTTGGTCGCCCTTGTTTACGTAGATGTGGCAGGTGCTGCAGGCACAAACGCCTCCGCAATTGTGGTTGAGGTGAATGTCGTATTCTCCGTTGTCTTCCACAGCCTCAAGTAGCGAGTATCCTTCTTCAATATTTTCGAGTGTGACTGGTTTTAGGTTTTCGTCCTCGAATGTTACTTTTATTGTAGCCATATGTATTAGTCAAATTTTTGCAAAAGTAGCCAATCAGTGATAAAATAGTAGTTCTGATTGCTGTTATTTTTGAATTAATATTATTCAAAGCCTAACAGTGTTCTATTGGTTAAAGTTTAGTACAAAGTTAAACATGACTTTATCCATAAGTTAAAGAAGTGGTTAAGAACAAGTTGTTTTGTTTATATTAGCGAACTTACTAGAAGCTAAGCTTTCCACAAATTTTTCTGGTCTATCTATCTTAGACCATTGTGTACAATTTCATATACTACTAATGGAACCTTCAAATAGGCTAAAGAATTTCTTATTAGTGCTCTGTCTTCTGCATTGCTCTTACCTCAGTTTTTCACAGGTTGAAATTCGTGGTTTGGTGCTTAGTTCTGAGGGGAATCCTATTGAATTTGCTACTGTCGCTTTATTGGATACTATTTCTAACAATATAATTACGGGAGAGGTCACAGACTATCAAGGACGTTTTTTATTGAAAATCAATCACCTTGGTAATTACTTATTGACAATTCACTATCTGGGGTATGACAGATATAGTCAGTTCATAGGTAGTACTGATAATCTTGATCTTGGAAAGATCACCTTAGTAGAATCGATAAATAATTTATCCGAAGCAGTCGTAACGGCGGAGAAGAATGTTATTAGTAAGAGGGAAGATCAACTGGTTTTTGATATTGCTGCTAGCACTCTGAATAATGGCTATGACGGTATAGAAGTTTTGGAACAAACACCATACGTGTGGATTGATGAAAATGATAATATCCAAATGCGCAATCAAGGAGCGACTATTCAGGTGAATGGTCGTTTGTTGAACTTGAGAGGTGCAGATCTTGCGAATTATATTCGTAACCTTCGTTCAGAGAACATTAAGAGTATTGAAGTCCAGACAACTCCCTCCGCCAGTGCTGATGCAGATAACATTGGTGGAATAATTAATATCGTTTTAAAGGAAAAAATAATTGGTTTTAATTCGAATCTAAGAATCAGTCATCGGTTTTACGGAGATGGATATTACCAACTAAACCCCAATGCGAATTTCAACTATGGTGCTGATAAATGGAATATATATGGCAGCTATAACTTTACAGATTTAGATAACAACGCCAGCTCAGTATCAGAAATAAAATACAAGAAGAGCGGAGATTACCTGCAAACCTCAACCGAGTATTTCGATCAAACTAAAAGACATAATTATCAAGTTGGTTTTGTAATAGCTCCTTGGGAAAAGCATGAATTTGGGGTAGAGGCTTTCGGTGGGACTTCTAATCGAAGTTTGAAAAATGATGGAATACTAGCTTTTACAAATGCGACCGATACGATTGATAAAGGAACAATTGTAAATGAAAATGATATCGCCAGATCTATCTATAGCACTATTATCAACTATACGTGGAAAATGGATACGCTCAATAGCACTTTGAAAATATTGCTTGACCGAACTCAACAAACCAATAAAGACGATAACGGTGCTATTTCAAATTATGATCTGAGTTGGTTTTCCGACAACGAAATTAGAAATCTATTCGACAATAAAACCAATATTTACTCAGCTCAGATTGATGTTGCGAAGTACTTTGCTAGTGGAATGAAAACAGAGTTTGGAGTTAAACATTCACAAACCAATAGGGATAATGAACTAGTTGCAGAGGACAAAATTGGTGACACTTGGCTTAGCACGGATCGATCAGCAGACCTTAATTATAAAGAAAATATCTCTGCTACATACTTAAATCTTAGTAAGTTAATTCATAAAAGACACTTTATTAAAATTGGTCTTCGAACAGAATTTACGGATTTAAAACGTACAGATTTTATTTTAACAGATACCATAAACCAGAGTTACTTAGACTGGTTCCCGTATGCTTACTATTCTTTGGATTTAAAAAAGTTAGGAAATCTCTCTGCGTCCTATAGTAGAAGGCTCAGTCGTCCAGCTTTTCAAGAATTAAACAATAATGTGAGAAAAGTGAATGACTTCAGATTCATAATTGGAAATCCAGATTTAAGACCAGAGTATATAAGCCTTTTTGAACTCCAATGGCAACGAAAAAAACAAACAATTTCTATTTACTCTTACAAAGCTGATGACGCCATCAATGGAATATATTTCTTAGAAGATAGCATTGCTTTTTATCAACGTCAGAATAATGGCGCTCAAAAACAATTTGGCTTAGAATATAATCTTTCAAAAGAATGGACGGATTGGTTTTCAACTAGGGCTGCTACTCATTTCTACCATCGGAAATATACAAATGACGAAGGCGAAGATAGTTTTGAGCGCTCAACAGTATCAATCCGTTTCTATAGTACATTCAAGTTGAACAAGTCTAGCAGTGTAGATTTCAACATTCGCTATCAGAGTAAAACGGAGGATGCCTTCTATATCAGGGAACCTTTTTATAATTTCAACCTCGTTATTAAAAAGTCATTTTGGAATAAAAAATTGAATTGTAGATTATATATTAATGACCTATTTAATAACTATGATAATGTGAATTCCAGACCTTTTGATGAAATTATTACAAGAAGCGCACGTAAGCCCAGAAGTAGGTTTATTACTTTATGGATGAGTTATAATTTCTCTAATAATAGAAAATGGAAACAGCGTAAGAATAACACAGCCAATGATGTTAGAAGAAGAATATAGATTGATCTACTCGTTATCTTATTTCTAATAACTCATTAATTCTATGTTTTTCACAAAGTTAACACTACACAATCCATTGGCTTACTTATTGACTATTAGGAAGTTGTGGTAGCGAAGACAAAGCGGTGCAACGTTTTAATATTTCAGTTTATTGAATTTGTAGTGTTGAAAATTACTTTCCACTAAAAGTGAAATCTGTCACAAAGAATTCACTTGACTAGATTTCAAAAAGCCGAAATAATAACATTTTGACTGTCACAAAATAAGACTCTTGCAAAAACGGCATAGCTGTATTCATACTACATTTATCTTTGTAACGATCTTACTAAATAACCAATCTACAGAAGTTTTGATCATCCTCCTCAAAACTTAATTTTCTCCCTCTCCATAGAACATATCAAAATTACTTTGTAGCAATTGTATTATAACTGCTACGAGGCCCTCCGAAGAATTCATTCATAACCTTTTAGGATTGGATGCCTTTATATCGTTCCCCGGATTTGTAGGCTTTATGACCTATCCAGCAAAACCGACACAATATGAAAATAATCTACACGATTATCTTCTGCTTTTTCTTAACCCAGGGCTTTTCGCAAGATCCATCTTTCTCCCAGTTTTATGCGAATCGTATCTATTTAAATCCTGCCTTTACAGGATTAGAAAGTGGAGTATCTGTTGCAGGGGTTTCCAGAATGCAATGGACCAGCGTTGACGATGGATACCGAACTTACGGTTTCTCAGCAGAGATTCAAGAACCTTATATCAATAGCGGAATCGGAATCCATCTGATGCACAATAGCCAGGGTTTAGCGCAATTAAATGCTACCTCTGTTGGATTATCATACTCTTATATGATTCCTATGAAGAAGCATAATATCCATATAGGAATGGAGGGAAGTTGGAATCAAAGATCGATAGATTGGGACAAAGTAGTCTTCTCCGATCAACTTGATGCGGTCAATGGAAATGTTTATTCCTCAAGCTATATCCCTTTAATGGATAGAACCACATTTACAGATTTTAACATGGGTGTTGTTTGGAGATTCAATACAGATCTAAAATTGAAAAAGAGAAGACTACGCGACCTACATCATAGCATCGGCATCAGCATGAATCACTTGCCAGCACTCTTTGGAAGTAATTCCGGCTCTGAATCTTTTCAAAATTTGGATACAAAGATATTACCTCGAATGACGATTCATGGAGGATCAATGATACCGCTGACTTATTTCAAGGGAAAGAAAAACAACCTTACGCTTTCGCCAAACTTCAAAGTGGACATACAAGGAGATGGCCTCTTTCACTTCAAAGAAAACCTGCAAGTCTTTACCTACGGAGCTTATGTACTTTATCAAGGTTATTATTTCGGAGCACTTTATCAAAATAAAAATGTCCTATCCAGACATCAAAATACTAATGCCTGGATAATCGCTTGTGGAGCTTATATAAATACTGATAAGGGACAAAGATTCTTCCTGGGATTCAGTTACGATGCGAATACAACAGGAGTTGGAACAGCTGCCGGAGGGGTCTATGAAATTGCGTTCAGATGGACTGGGAATGGAAATGTTTCCATCTTCGGAGGAAACGGTAAGAACGGAAAAGGTGGCAGAAGTGGTAGAGGAGGTCGAAAGAAAAAACGACTCGACTGCTATCATTTTTTCTAGTAGTAAAAACCATTTAATAGTTAAGATTGATAAAACGACACAACACACCAAACCATAAGATTAACCTAACCCACTATGAGAAATATAATTTTACTTCTAAGCTTTTTACTAGCGGCTACTTTTGCTGAAGCGCAATGTAATATTCAGCAAAGTAATAACTCGCCTTGTGCATCGAGTTCCGTTTTTTTCAATGTGCAGAACCCAAACGGATCATACGCTTGGGATTTTACCAATGATGGAAACATCAATGCTTATGGTACTTCTGCATCATACACTTTTCCAGAAAGTAATATTGATGTTTCTTATTCCGTGACACTTTACAGAAATGGAAATGCCTGTAACACAATCAATGTTATGGTTCTCGGTATTCCTGATCCAAGTATTGGTGTATTACCCGGTAGTGGTACTTTAGAAGACGACTTGATAAGGGTTTGTAGTGGGACGCCTAATATCAATTTGATTATCTATAATGTCAGTAGCACTTACGATGATAACGATAGCTACGAAATTGATTGGGGCGATGGAACGGTAGAAACTTATGATAATACCAGCTTTCCAAATTCATCTACGATTTCTCATGGATATACTGCTTATGGATACTACAATATTACAGTGACGACTATAGGTACTAACGGCTGCTCCAATTCGATGCAGTACACTTTATATAATGGTAGTAATCCTTCTGTTGGTTTGGCGAATCCAGGAAACACTGTTGGATTGTGTGTGCCAGCTACTATTGATTTTCCAATAACGAATACTAACAATAATCCTACAGGTACAGTTTACACGGTTTATATAAATGGAGAGGCTGTTGCAATCTATAATCAGGAAAATATTCCTTCTATTTTTTCATATACCTTTTTAGAAACATCTTGTGGAGAAACAACTTCTACAGGAAACTATGAAAATGCATTTGATGTAAATATTGAAGCTTCTAATCCTTGTGGATCTTCGCAGGCGACTATTGAACCAATAGAAATCAGCGAGCCGCCTTCACCTGAATTTGAATCTGACGAACCTAATGTAGGTTGCCAAGGAGAAGGAATCATTTTTACTAGTAACTCTGATGATTTGGGTGAGGTCATAGCAGGTAATTGTTCAACGCTTTCGCCAAGTTGGAGTATCACACCAGGAGTACCAGGAGTACATTGGGAAATTGTATCAGGAAACGCTTTCGCCTCTGAAGAAATTGAAGTCATCTTTTTGATACCAGGTACCTACACTATTAAAATGACAGTGAACAGTACAGCATGCGGAGAGTTTGAATTCTCTGAAACTTTTGAGATTTTTGAAGAGGTTGATGTTACCGCAACTGGTGGCCTTGTTTCCGCATCCGCTCCTGCTAACAACGAAGAATGTTTACCAACTGCTGGTATCTTCACAAACATGAGCACTGGAGATAGTCTTGAATTTACATGGACAGTGACTCCTTCTTCTGGTTGGGAATACATTAGCCCTTTCAATGCAAATTCTGAAGACTTACAGATCAATTTTACAGCGCCAGGTTCCTATAATATCGCTTTGAGCGCAGGTGGTTTCTGTGGAGACGCAGGATGGGATACCACTTTAATTGTTGCTGATGTACCTGAGGCGATATTCTCTTCAATACCCGATTTTTGTGAAACAGCTGTTCTAGATTTTGATGAGAATAACGTAACGCTTAATGCAAATTATGGAATACTCTCTAATATACAGTGGTCTTTCCCTGGAGGAAGTCCATCTACATCCTCAGAAACCTATCCTAGTAACATCGTTTACGATACGCCGGGAACTTATGAAGTATCTGTCGTTTTAACCAATCAATGTGGATCTTCTACTGCTGCTACAACGAACTTTACAATCATAGAGCCTCAACCGATTATTGTTGGAGAAAATATTAATGTCTGCGAAACTAGTTCCCCATTCAACTTAACGGCAACTCCTCTTGGAGGAGAATGGTCAGGGAATGGCGTAACTCAAAATGGTTTATTTACACCATCAGAAAATACAATTGGGGATAACATACTAACC
>JBGCDT010000450.1:0-4240 GCA_045105695.1 Saprospiraceae bacterium
CAGACCCCGGATCTGGTAATGCTAAAATCCCATTGGTAACTGTGTATGCTCCGTCTAACTCATCATCGGGGCACTGAATATCATTGACTTCACCGGCGTTGATGTTATTTCCGTTTTCCATTAGCTCATGATCTGCATTGAAAATTTTACAGCCGTTGGTGTAGAATATTAAATTGCCTTCTGCATCACTCATCGTAGCGTTAGTACCTTCCATATCAATATCTCGCCACATATGTGAAATAGATATTGGATTGGTATTGAAGTTAATGTCCATTCCTGCATCAATAGGATTTCCGGGAGGTCTTGCTCCTTGGCCGATGGCCCAGTTGTAATCGTGTTTCACCTGAGCAAAAGAAAAACCAGCAAAAAGAAATACAAAGAATAGTGTAGGTAATATTTTCATAAGCTTTAGGGTAAGATGGTGAGTATCGCCTAATGATAGAACCCGTCATCAATATATTTTGTTGAGCTACTAATTTAGCTAAAATATTTTCTTTTTAGAAAACAGGACGGTACGATTTAGTGAATTTCTCTAACAGTATGCACACGTAGCTACTTTTCAAAAAGTACTATTCTCAATCTATTTTAAAAACGTCAGCTTACCCGTCCGCTCAAGAGGCAGAATTTCTCCTTTACTTTCATAACTATAGGAGATCCGATACACATAGACCCCAAGCGGACTTTGTCGCCCACCAACCGTTCCATCCCAGCCTCTAGTTAGTTCATTGGATTCAAATACCTTTGCGCCGTAGCGATTGTAAATCTGTAGATTGTAAGAAAGTAGCTCACAGTTGGACTTTGGTTTAAACTCATCATTCAGACCATCAAAATTTCCTGTAAAGGCATTTGGAATGTGCATGCAGCTGTTGCAATCAGTGAAGGTGATCGTATCTTTGAAAGTGCAGAAATCTACGAAAACGGTTACGCTGTATTCCCCTGGCTCGCTAATCAGGTAAGTAGAATCTGTGGAGCCATCCTGCCAACGGTAGATACCGCGTTCTCTGGTTACATCTAGTAAGCATTGGTCTCCTTCGCAGATAATGGTGTTTTTACCCAACTCTATTGGTTCGATTTCTTTGTAGGTAATTTCGATGCTGTCGTTGACCTGGCAGTCGTTGAGCGTAGCTTCTACCCAGTAGATTCCAGATTGACCGACCAAGATATTATCGGAAGTGCTGCCGTCAGACCAGAGGAAGGTCGCTCCTGATAATTCTGCTTTTAGGGGGAAGGCTCCTTCGCCACAGACAGTGAGGTCTTCGCCTAAATTAAGTTGTGGACCAAAGTATCCTATTGTGATTTCATCTTCAAAACTACAGTTTCCTAACAATGCTTCTACATTATAAGTCCCCGCTTCTGTGACGGTAAAGGTTGGGCCTTCTGAGCCGTCTGGCCAGGTAAAGATTGCACCTGGGAATTCAGGGGCTAACTCCAAGCTGTCGCCAATACAGAGGACAACGTCTTCTCCCAAGTCAACTTCCTCTGCCAGTGGATACAACAAGTCTAATGTGTCTTTGAAGACACAGCCTTCGCGAAAAACTTCAACGGTATAAATACCTGCATCATCCACTAATAAAGTAGGGTCTGTATCTCCAGTATTCCAAAGGTAGGTGGCATCAGGTTGTGTAGCATCTAAGGTAAGGGTTTCGTTGATGCAGAGGGTGGTGTCATTTCCAAGTTCTAAATTATTTTCTATTGGAAAAAGCTTTACGACCCAATAGTCTCGCTCTCCATGATTTCCACTGACGTCTATATCGGAAGACTCGCTGTAGCCCGTCATGATGTAACCACCATCGGCAGTTTGGCGAAGCGCGTAGGCTCTGTCTCTATCGCTACCTCCGAAGTTTTTTTCCCATTCCAGATTTCCAATATTATCTAATTTGACCAGCCAAAAATCTTCAGAACCATAGTTGTCTCCGACATCACCACTTTGTGAAGAAATAGAATACCCCGCTAAAATATAACCGCCATCGAAAGCTTGTTGTAAACCAAAGGCAGTTTCCGTCGCTACTCCTCCGTAGGTATTTTCCCACTCGAAGGCTCCGCTGGCATCTATCTTTACGATCCAGTAATCGGTTCCTCCGTTGTTATTTCCAATGTCTCCACCTACGGAAAAGGTATAGCCTCCGATGATGAATCCGCCGTCAGAGGCTGGTGCGATGTGCCAGGCGCGTTCTTCTGATTCTCCTCCATAATTATTTTGCCAAAGGATATCACCATTGCCATCCGTACGCACAATCCAATAATCGTAAAGGCCATTGTTGTCTGTAATATCTAAGTCATCAGAGATAGAAGAACCTGCGAAAACGAAACCGCCATCGGCAGTCTGAGCAATAGAATAACCATAGTCAGCTCCTGAACCGCCATAATTACGTTCCCAAATTAGCTCCCCATTCGAATCTAATCTTAGCACCCAATAATCGAAGTTTCCATAATTTTCAGAGACGTCACCACTTTGAGAAGAGGAGTAACCTGCTACGATATAACCGCCATCTGAAGTTTGTTCTATGCTTTCAGCTCGGTCAGAATTGGAGCCCCCATAATTTTTTTGCCAAAGCAAATCACCAGAGCTATTTAATTTTATAATCCAGACATCCTCTCCACCATTATTTCCAGTAAGATCACCATCGGTCGACTGAGAAGATCCAGCCACTACGAATCCGCCATCAGTCGTTGGCCAAACAGCTGTTGCCTGATCTGTATCGGAACCTCCGTAGTTCTTTTTCCAATCTAGCGAGCCGTCGTTACTTAATTTTATAATCCAATAATCCCAACCGCCTTTATTGTTTTCAATATCAACGTCTACCGATTCAGAATAACCCGCTACAACAAAACCTCCGTCGGCGGTCTGTCGGATATCACGCGCCCAGTCTCTCTCGGAACCACCAAAATGGTTTTCCCATACAATCTCTAAACAGTCTTGTTGTGCGTAAGCAAAAAGGGCAGGAAGGCAAAGGAGTAGGATTGCCAGAAGTTTTTGTATCGTTCTAAACATGTCGTGCATAGTAAGCTGTTGGAGCACTTGTTTAAAGTTCTGTTAGCAGTACAAATACTGAACGCTTCAGAAAATTAAACAAGTGCTTTTCCACTTACAAAGATACGACTTTTCAAAATTGGGAAAGAGGTAAGTTTAGTATTAGAATGAGCAGTAATTAGTTTATGATAACCTTACCAGCGGATCAAAGCCGAGCCCCAAGTAAAACCACTTCCAAAAGCAGCCAGGCAAACCAAGTCTCCTTCTTTGATCTTACCCGCTTCCCAAGCTTCGCAGAGTGCGATTGGAATAGAAGCCGCTGTGGTATTTCCGTATTTTTGAATGTTGTTCCAAACCTGATCATCACTCAGTCTCATGCGCTTTTGTACAAACTGGCTGATCCGTAAATTGGCTTGATGCGGTACCAGCATATTAATATCAGAAGGTTCCAGTCCATTTGTTTTCAAAGCTTCCATGATGACTTCTGGGAATTTCTGAACCGCCATTTTGAAAACAGCTTGTCCTTCCATGTTTGGAAAAACGTCTTCGTCTTCAATCATTTTTTCCGTAAGGAAAGCACCTCCAAACTCTTGATCAGGATATCCATATTGTTCCATTCCCATGTGCTTCCCGCCGTGGCAACCTGGATTAATGTAAGCTAATTTTTCCGCATAGGTTCCATCTGCATGTAAATGTGTGGAGAGAATTCCTTTGTTTTTATCCTCCGTTGGTTGTACCACTACAGCTCCTGCCCCATCGCCGAAGATGACGGTAACATTACGCCCACGTGTAGAAAAATCAAGACCTGCCGAGTGAAATTCTGCACCTACGACAAGGACGTTTTTATACATTCCTGTTTTCACAAAATTATCTGCAACAGAAAGTGCGTATACAAAACCACTGCACTGGTTTCTAATATCGAGTGCGCCGATGCCTGGGATTCCCAGTTCACGTTGCATCAAAACACCACAGCCTGGGAAATAATAATCTGGACTCAGCGTAGCAAAAACGATGAAGTCTACGTCCTTGGGAGTGATACCTGCTCGTTCGATAGCGATGCGCGCAGCAGCGGTCCCCATGGTGGTGGATGTCTCTTTATGTTTTACGGCATAGCGTCTTTCTACGATACCGGTTCGTTCTTGGATCCATTCGTCGGAAGTGTCCATGACTTTGGTGAGGTCGTGGTTCGTGACTACTTTTTCGGGTACGTAGAATCCGATGCCTGCAATTTTTGAGTTTAGCATATGTTTATTTAATTATTAATTTTTA
>JBGCDT010000451.1:0-18632 GCA_045105695.1 Saprospiraceae bacterium
TTTAACGCCAAAAGCGCTGAAATAGTTACTTTTCCCTCAAAAAAATAATCTTTTTTAATATACATTAACACTATAGCTTCAAGTGCTTACAAATAAGAGTCTTTTCACAGGTTTTCATTCAAACTCTATTCGTTTAACGAACAGACAGTCATCCAAGCCATTAGTCCAGTGCTCAACTGAAGGCTGCTTTCATCCACATCAAAAGTAGTAGTGTGTACAGGTGAAGTAATTCCTTTTTCTTTATTACCTGTTCCTAGTCTATAGAAACAGGCTGGGATCTCCTGAGAGTAATAAGCAAAGTCTTCTGCCGTCATTCTTCGAGGAAGGTCTACTACATTTTCTTCACCCAGATATTCAATAGCGTAGGATTTTGCTTTTTGGGTAACCTTCTCGTCATTGAATAGAGAGGGATAACCTTTGTCAATTCTAAAGTCACAAACACCTCCGTAAGCTTTCGCAATATTAGTCGCAATTCGCTTCATATTCTTATGCGCTACTTTACGCCACTCTTCATCCATCGTACGGAAAGTGCCTTCCAATTTTATAGTATCGGGAATGACGTTCGTTGCTCCTCCGATCGAGTTTATTTTACCAAAAGTCAAAACAGAAGGAGTCAACGGATTCCCTTGTCGGCTAATGACTTGTTGCAAAGCCAAAACAACTTGAGAAGTGATTATTAAAGGATCAATACAATCCTGAGGAAGAGCACCATGGCCTCCTCTACCTTTTACCGTCATGTACAATTCATCTGCGGAAGCCATATACTGCCCTGGTCGGAAACCAACCTTACCGGCTTCTAAAGGTGGGTGAACGTGTTGTCCTAAAATAGTAGCAGGTTTTGGATTTTCCAGCACCCCCTCTTTTATCAAAATAGACGCACCTCCTGGAAGTTTTTCTTCAGCTGGTTGAAAGATGAGTTTTACCGTTCCTGAAAAATGTGCTTTCACTTTATTTAGAATCATAGCTGTCCCCAAGAGAGAAGCGGTGTGAACATCATGTCCACAGGCGTGCATTATGCCTTCATTTTTAGATTTGTAGGAGATATCATTCGCCTCTGTTATCGGGAGTGCATCGATGTCTGCTCTTAGTGCGATTACTTTTTTAGAATCGCCAGCTTTAGTTCCTTGGATGATCGCTACGGAGCCGTGTTCGGCCCAGCCATGCTTGTGCTCTATTCCGAGTGCTGTCAATTTCCCAGAAATGAATTGGCCGGTTTTTATTTCTTTGTAAGACAGCTCTGGATTTTCGTGTAGGTGCCTGCGGATATTTACTATATCTGAAAAGACTTCGTAGGCAGCTTTCTTTATTTCATTTAATAGCATGGCAATTGTTTTTTGGTAAGACGGCAATGAAGTTTATGGAGAAAAAAGGTCTTTAGAATCTAACTTACTTCTTCCTCAGCCCTTTCCAGATAATGTCCAGATCATGTTGAACGGAGTAATCTTTTGCATATAAAAAATTGAGTCGCTGAACAGTTGGTTCGTTGATCTTAGTTACGCGCAATCCATCTAAAGGAGAGAAAACCCCTTGTTTTATTTTCGGTAGAACATTAGATATCTTCTCAGAGTTGATGTATCCCACCCAACTTTTCTCCCCTGAAATTACGGTAAATATATTACGCAATGAAATTCCTTTTTGTTTTGTAGAGAAAATCCAAAACGGACAAATTAATAATAACAATAATGCCACGGCAATATCAATTGTACGTTTGTTTCTTTGCTGACCAGCTTGCATTATTTGAAACTGAATGTCTATAGTATACAATTCTCCTGTGCTGTTTTTGGATGCACTACCTATGATGCTTAGGCTTTCTTTCGGGACAATTTTGTAGGCATACTCTGGACCGAGCTTTGTCATCCAGGACATGATCTCTTGAGCAGCTATGTCTTTGGAGCAAAATATTAATTCGTTTATTTGATAAATATGTACGACCTCATCCAGTTGGTTTAGCTCACTAAGGTAATACCTGGTGTCGTCCTGGCCTGGAGGAGCTACCGTTCCGATAAAGTTTTTTTGCTGCTCTGCCTGATGTAATAATTGGACGACACGTTTACTCTCTTCCAAGGATCCTACGATTACAAGATTACTAGTTTTGTATCTTCCGAAACCAAAATTTTTATACTTAATAAAGTGAACTATAAAACGTAAGACTATTGTTGACAACAAAGTCCATATGGCTCCGAGGATAATTAAAATCCGAGATGGACGATACTCCAAGTTTAAAAAACCATAAACTACAGCTAGAAACAAGGTTCCAAAAAGTACTCCCCTACTTAATTTTCTAACATTCTGATTATTGTCATATCCTCCGCTGAGGTAAATCCCAGAGATCCAAATCAGAATATAAAGCGGTACATTGAAATACAAAAACGAAGAAGGATAGTAGTTCGGATTATTGTAATAATAATTCGCCCAAAAGTTTTTGAGGTAGTAAAGTCCTCCAAAAATAGTAACTGCATCCAGCAACGGAAGGTACAACCGTTGAATCATATTACTCAACAACGTAAGCCCCGCCCTTACGTAAATGGCAATATTAAGCATCAGAATAAACAACCAGGCTTGCTCTCCCTGGAAATGCTTTTTGGCAAAAATAATCATCGCCTTATAGAAAACTCTGACATAATTAAGACTACCCTTCTTGGTACTTTCTCCCTTGTAATGAATAATCGTTGTCTCTGGGAAATAGTAATTTTTGTAACCTGCTTTTACAATCCGGTAAGATAAATCTATGTCTTCGCCGTACATAAAAAAGGTCTCATCGAGCAGGCCGATTTCATCCAGCACTGTTTTTCGCAACAGCATGAATGCACCAGCTAATACTTCTACCTCATGCGTCTCATCGTCATCTAGATAACCGAGGTGATAGTGATTAAACGTTTTTGATTTAGGGAAGAGCGCAGAGAGTCCAAAGGCTTTGTAAAAAGCAACTAAAGGAGAGGGAAAGCCACGTTTGCTTTCAGGTAAAAAATTTCCAGAACCATCAATCATTTTTACACCAAGTCCGCCAGCATCAGGATGAGCATCCATGAATTTTACGCAGGCTCGAAAGGTTCCTTCCTCTACAACTGTATCAGGATTGAGTAGTAGAACGTAGTCGCCTTTAGATTCTTTGATCGCTTGATTATTCGCTGTTGAAAATCCTACGTTGTCTTTATTGACAATGAGTTTTACCTCTGGGAATTTTTCCCGAACCATTTCCACCGAGTCATCTACAGAATTATTATCGACTACAAAAATCTCTGTCTCTAAGCCCTCCGAAGCGATGCGCACAGAAAGCAGCGCCTGCTCTAAAAAGTATTTGACATTGTAGTTGACAATGATGACCGAAAGATTCATATGAATTTATTCTCCCTCTGTACGATAAGGTGTTCTGGCGATAATAGATCGTCCTAATGTCATTTCATCAGCGTATTCTAATTCATTACCAAAAGAAATACCTCTGGCAATCGTGCTGATATTCACCCCACTATCTTTCGCTTGTTTGCTGATGAAGAAGATAGTAGTATCTCCATCTATGGTCGGACTGATGGCCATGACCAATTCTTTGACTGCTCCCGTTGCGATTCTGTTCATAAGACCATTAATGTTAATGTCGTCAGGGCCGATGCCTTCTATTGGAGAGATCACTCCCCCCAGGACATGATATAGCCCTCTGTATTGGCCGGTATCTTCTATGGCCATAACATCTCTGACCGATTCCACCACACATATCATTGAAGCATCTCTTCTGGTATCCGTACAAATATTACAAATCGGTTCATCCGATAAATTTGCACAAATAGTGCATTGCTTAATTCCTCTACGCATCTTAGTCAGTGCACCACTAAGCTGCTCTGTATAACCCGCATCCTGTTTTACCAAATGTAAGACAAGTCGAAGTGCTGTTTTTTTGCCAATCCCCGGTAAAGTGGAAAAAGCATTGACTGCATCCTCTATTAATTTTGATGGAAAATTCATGAAGCAAAGGTAAGGAATGCCCTTTCAATTAATGGTTGATTGCAGATTAAAATTGGGTAGGGAAAACAATTCAGGATTATAAGTGTAATTAATACGGAAACAAACCTAATTTTTTACTTTTAATTTGCATTTTTGTGTTTTCAACTAAACATAGCTTAGCCTTAATAGGTTAGCTAATTTTGAATCAAAATAAAACAAGAAATTATTATGGCAGAAGTGATCAGAATGCCCCGCATGAGTGATACTATGGAAGAAGGCGTTATCGTCGGCTGGTTAAAAGAAGTTGGAGATGCTGTTGAGCCAGGAGATGTATTAGCTGAAGTAGAAACAGATAAGGCGACAATGGAACTGGAAAGCTTTCAAGATGGTGTTTTACTTTACATTGGAGTGAAAGAAGGCGCTGTTCCTGTAAATGGAATACTTGCAGTCATCGGTGAAGAAGGTGAAGATTATAAAGCTGCGCTTGAAGCAGAACAAAATACTGATGGAGATACAGCTCCTGCTGAAGAAAAGAACGAAGCTCCAAAAGAAGAGGTTAAGGCAACTGCTCCAGCAGCGAATAAATCTGCAGCCACTGCTCCTCCAGTAGCTTCCACCAGCAATAATACAGATTCAAGAATTAAAGCTTCTCCTCTAGCTAAATCGATGGCTCAGGATAGCGGAATTAACTTATCTGCTATTTCAGGATCAGGTGATAATGGACGGATTGTAAAAAAAGATATAGAAGCTTATTTAGCGAAAGGACCTGCAACGGCTCCTGCGTCAAACGGACAAGCAACTCCTGAAGCGACGGCACCACAAGTAGATGCATTCACTTTTGCGCAAGACAGAGCGGACGAGAGTCAACCTGTTAGTCAAATGAGAAAAGTGATTGCTCGACGCTTGGGAGAGAGTAAGTTTGGAGCGCCTCATTTTTATCTGACGATAGATATTGATATGACTAATACCATGAAGGCTCGTAAGAGTTTGAATGAAGTAGCTCCTGTCAAAATTTCTTTCAATGACTTAGTTGTGAAAGCTTGCGCTGTTGCCCTTAAAAAGCATCCTGCAATAAATTCTTCTTGGTTAGGTGATTCCATTCGTGTTAATGGGAATATAAATATCGGAGTAGCAGTAGCAGTACCTGACGGTTTGTTGGTTCCTGTTATTAAATACGCAGATATGAAGTCTCTATCTCAGATCAATGTTGAGGTAAAAGATTTAGCGGGTAAAGCTAAAAACAAAAAATTACAGCCTGATGAAATGCAGGGTAATACCTTTACCATATCTAACCTCGGTATGTTTGGAATTGACGAATTCACAGCTATCATCAATCCACCAGATTCTTGTATTCTAGCGGTTGGAGGAATTGCTCAGAAGCCAGTTGTGAAGGATGGGAACATTGTAGTTGGGAACGTGATGAAAGTAACCTTATCTTGTGATCATCGAGTAGTTGATGGTGCGACTGGTGCGAAGTTCTTACAAACAGTGAAAAGTCTACTAGAAGATCCTATTCGCTTACTGGCTTAGATTTCATTAACAATATGAAAAAAACGCTTGTACTTGGAGCTAGTCCAAACCCTGAACGATATTCTTATCTTGCAGTGAAGCGGCTCTTGGCCAATGGTCATGATGTCATCCCTGTAGGAAACCGAAAGAATGCTTCAATAAATGATTTGGAAATTAAAAATGGGAAGCCAAGTAGTGAGGATGTTCATACTGTAACCCTTTATCTAAATCCAGATCGACAGAAGGAATATTATGATTACATCTTGAGTGAGTTAAATCCTGACCGTATTATTTTCAACCCGGGAACGGTAAACCCTGAGTTGATAAAGAAGGCAAATGACAAAGGGATTGAAACTGTAGTTGCTTGTACTTTAGTAATGTTATCTACAGATCAGTATTAGTAGCTCGCATAATATCACCGTAATTCATTTTACTGACAGTATGTATAAAACAAAAACCCTCGTTCTTTCGAACGAGGGTTTTTGTTTTATACAATTAGATAGTTTAGTATCCAGCCTCTTTGTTACCAGAGTAGTTAGTTCCTTTCTTAGAACCTGAACCTGCATTTCCAACTCCACAATCAGGCTTACTCATATTAGTTTCGCCAGTTGCAACTTTGAATTCAACACGACGATTCATCATGTTTCCAGAGTTTGTTGGTACCAAGGTATTGTTTTCACCACCCCAGTTCAAGATAAAACGACCTCTGTCAATTGCGTACTTACTAGACATATAGTCGATAACAGCATTTGCACGGTTGTAAGACAATACATCATTGTAGCAGTCTCCAGATAATTTATCTGTGTAACCAGTAGCTACGATGTTGATGCCTGGATTAGCTTTCATTACGCTAGCTAACTGGTGTAACTTACCGTATTCGCTGTTACGGATACTGTACTTATCCAAGTTAAAGTTTACGATTGGTAAGAACCAATCTTGTAAACCTGTCGGAGGATTGAAATTTGCCAATTTAGCGTCAACGATTTTATTAACATCGTTTTCATTTACGTAATCTGGCTGAGGTACCTGAGCAACTCCTTTGTTATCGATTTCGAAACCAGGAGGAGAGTAACGCTCAGAATCTTTTCCATCAGGAATACCATCACCATCGCTGTCTAAAGCAATACCTCTTGTATCTACAGGGTAACCTTTTTCGCTATTAGGCTCTTGGTCTAGCATGTTGATAACACCATCTTCGTCGTCGTCAGTCAAGTCCAATACTGGACGTTGCTTAACTTCAGCTAAGTCTTCAGCTAACATATCAAATGGACTAACCCACCATAGTGGTTCAGATTTATCATCTGCTTTTTTACCAATATTGATGTTGAAACGTACGCTTGTATAATTAACAAGATCTCTGTATTGAGTCAAATCCTGAGTAGTTCTCCATCGATACCCATCAATCAAGTCACCTTCGTTACCAAAAACAACAGTTGCTTTATGCTCAATAGCTAAGTTGAAACGATCATTAAATTTGTAAGCTACACCAACTCCAATATCTGCGTGGCCATTTAGCTGTATATTATCGTCTTCTGAACGTCTTCCTGTTGCTATTTCAGCACGAGTTTCATAATCTCCATCTAACTGATCTTTAAGATCACTTCTAGCATCTCGTCTGTCATCACGGCTATTGCCTAGATCTCTACTGTCACCAATTCTAGAAAAGTCATACGGGGTATTGCCATCTAAGGCGTCGTAATAAGCTTCGTAGCCATTAACTCCTACACCAGCAAGAATGTACCAGTTCCATTTTTTGATAGAACGTTTGAAGTTAAAGCTATTCAAGCTCCAGATTCCCTGAACGGTAAGAGAAGCAAATTTTGTTTGATAGTTATGGTACCAATCATTACCAGCGGTACCGTACCCAAGGTCACGAAGTACATTATTAGCAGCCGCCGCAGAGTTTGTGCTACCACCACTGTTTCTAGGCTCAAGCCCTGATGCAATACCATACATGCCGTCTATACGAATAGACCATGCGTAATCAAGTGCTCTTCTAAAGTGAAGACCAACACCCCATCCTGGGTTAGGTACAATATCACCGATAACCATCAGGTGACCGGCATGGATTCCCAATTCAGATTGATGTTTAGGTTGAGCGTTAAATTTTAATCCTCGGTAAGAGTCGTTATCGTCTTGTGCGGAGATGGTGCAGAGGCTTACACCAAGAAACATTAAGCAGACTAATGCAATTTTCCTTGTCATAGGGTTTTACTTTGATGAATTAACAAATAGGTTTATACTAAAATGATAGTACTTTTAAACCAAACTGAACTGCAAATGTATCTTTTTTTTCTAAGGTCTCAAATATTTTCAGCCTTTTTTTGCAATACATGATCTTCAATTAAAACTTTATTCGTTTTTCCTTGTAAATCAAGGGCTTTTGATAAAAAAAAGCATAAATGATCATTGGTAAAGTACTTCGATTTGACTGTCTTTATCTTAATTGGTTTACCCCTTAATCTGTTCGGGTAGTGTGGTTAGAATACGCAACTAAAATTGTAAAGTTTCGGGTATTTTAAAAGTTTGGCATGAGTCTCTAAGAATTATAGTTATCCATTAACCTCCTGCGGATTTCTTAGATATTTCATAGAACACGTTGCTCAAGGTGCCTTAGCATTGAGAATTATTTATTTCTTCAAGGATCTAAAGAATGATTTTATCATATTGGGGCATAAATATTCTACTTTTGCAAAAACGATAATTCACTATGCTGCAAAACTGGTTGAGTCCTATACCTGTCCTTTCCTCTGACACTACTATTGAAAACCCTTCTAAAGAAGACTTCGGAAATAAAATCAAACGTTTCCGTAAAAGATTTCCAAAACTAAAAGATACTCAAATAGCTATAATCGGTATTGGTGAAGAGCAAGCTAATCTTATGCGTTCCTTCTTGTATAAGCTGAGTTTTCCTTTCAAGAACTTAAAAATCACCGATATAGGAAATGTCAGAAACGAACAAGCTTCATTCCTTATCCCAATCATCACGGAGCTACTAGATAGCGGTATTTTACCTCTTCTTATTGGGAACAGTGAAAGTCTAACCTTAGCCCAATTCAAGGCACATAAAAATCGCCAGCAATTAGTCAACCTGGCACTTGTAGACGAACAGGTTCGTTGCGATCCGGATGAAAAGCCAACTTCTTCTTTTTACTATCTTAATGAATTGCTCCGTGTAAAACACCCTTCTCTTTTCCATTTGGATATTATTGGTTGCCAATCGCATTTTATTTCTAACCCTTCCAGAATGCTTCCTGGTACCACTCATTTCGATTTCGCTAGGCTTGGAGCGGTTAGATCAAATATAGAACTAGTTGAACCTCTAGCGCGGGATGCAGATATGATGAGCTTCAGTCTTTCCGCACTGAAGCAATCAGAAGCACCGGGCCATATGTCACCTAGTCCTAGCGGGCTCTTCTCTGAAGAGGCTTGTCAGATTTGTAGATATGCTGGTATTAGTGATAAACTAAGCTCTATGGGTATATATGGCCATTCCCCTTCTGCTGATCTAAATCATCAGACTGCGAAGTTAATCGCACAAATGGTTTGGTATTTCATTGATGGATTTGCAAATCGAAAAGAGGACTACCCTATCAGCTCAGACGGATTGACCGAATATATTGTAGATATGAAAAGTATGGATCAGAACCTTACCTTCTGGAAAAGCGAAAAAAGTGGACGGTGGTGGATACAAGTTCCTGCAAGAACTAAGAAAAAACATCAAAGACATCGATTGATTCCCTGTTCTTACAAGGATTACAGGATGACTTGCCAGGAAGAAATTCCAGATCGCTTATTAGCGGCGTTCAAACGATTTATCTGAAAGTATTTCAGACTCAGTCCAGCAATGATTCCAGTTGTATTCCCCTAGAGCCTTTCAGTAGGAAATGAGCATCTGATTCAGAATTACTATCGTACCATACTTTTAACTCATCAACATTTTTAAATCGACGAAGATGATCTGCCTTTTGTTTTGTTTTAGCGAAAGCCTCACCTACTAACCAGATCCCTGAAAAATTGAGTCTAATGGCTAAGTCAACCATTTGGTTATGCTCAGATTCACTGTACTCTCCTAACTCCAGCATATCTCCAATCACTACTATCTTTTTGCTCGCATCTATTGTTGAAAAATAGTTCAATGCATTCCGCATGCTATCTGGGTTTGCATTATAAGCATCCATTAAATAAACATTGGTGCCTTTCCTTTTAAGTTGCGAGCGATTGTTATCAGGCTGGTAAGCCTCTACGGCCAGCTTTATTTTAACAGCAGGAATCTTAAAGTGTAAGGCTATAACAATAGCTGTCATTATATTTTTGAAATTGTAAACGCCCATGAGGTGACTGTTCACTTTAAGTATTTCATTTTTTGACAAATCTAAGAATGTTGCCTCAACTTGAGGTTCACTCTTCAGTATTCCCACTTCGGTTTCATTTGTAGGATTTTTATTATCTCTATAGAATAATTTATTCTTATTTTTTCTCGAGAGATCAAAAAGATATTCTTCGTCACTATTGACGAATATCATACCTCCAGTCCTACCTAGGTACTTATACAACTCTGACTTCCCTTTTTTTACGCCCTCAATACCTCCAAAGCCTTCTAAGTGTGCTTTACCTATATTGGTAATCAATCCATGTGTTGGAAGAGCTATATCGCACAGAAAGTCAATCTCACCAACATGGTTAGCTCCCATCTCTATAATTGCAATCTCTGTGTCTAATGGCATATCCAGTAATGTAAGCGGAACCCCAATGTGATTATTGAAGTTACCGTTTGTACAATGTACCTTATAGTGACAACTGAGTGTTGCATTTACTAATTCCTTGGTAGTCGTTTTACCATTACTTCCGGTAATAGCCAATAAGGGTATTTTAAAATGCTGTCGGTGAAAGGTAGCTAATTGTTGGAGTGTCGTTAATGAGTCCGATACCAGAATACATTGTTCATTAGATCCAAATTCAGGCTCATCAATCACAGCATAAGCCGCTCCTTTTTGAAGTGCTGCCTCTGCATATTTATTTCCATTAAAATTTGGACCTTTTAACGCAAAAAAAATACATCCTTCCTCAATTTTCCGACTATCTGTAATGATTTTGGGATGCTTCAAATAAATGTTGTAGAGGTCTGAGATGCTAATCATAAAAGCGTTCTTCTTTCTAAATAAAAATTGAAAAGGTAAAAACAAAAAAAGTCTCTACAAATTAATGTAGAGACTTTTTTGTTAGCTATTCAGCTAAGATTACTTATACTTTCTTTTTGTTTTCTTTCTCTTCGTTTTGAAGTTATTTCCTCCAGTATCTTCATTACCTGTTGGTCCACCAGTACGAGTCATCGCACATCTGAAACCAATAGTTCTGTCAGACTTATCTTCTTCCTTAAACCTTCTTGCACCAGGCGCCATCCAGAAAGCTCTATCTGCCCAAGATCCACCTTTGATTACACGTGATTTATCACTGATCAAAGAAGTTTTACCGTAGTCATATAGAACAAAAGATTCTTTATCACCATCTAGGTAGTTGTAAACCTGACCTCGCTTATAGTTTTCACGAGTAGCTACTTCATCATCTTCTACATATCTGTATCTTACTCTACCTAAACTATCCTTTTCAACTGGAGCTCCATTCTCATCTAAGATCTTAGTTTGGAATTTACCTCCACGATAAGGGTTCAAGTCATGATTTTCTACATCACTCAAAGTCTGAGAAGTCAAAGGTCTATATAAATCCATCGTCCACTCATTCACATTACCTGCCATATTGTACAATCCAAAATCATTTGGCATATAAGCTCTTACAGGAGAAGGAATGTGTGCATTATCATTCAATTTACCAGCCATTCCCATGTAATCACCACGCCCTTTCTTGAAGTTAGCTAAGATTTCACCTTGGTATTTATTACGCTTTTGGTAACGGACAGTGTTTCCATCCCAAGGATAAATACGTCTGTCAGAGATACGCTCGTCTTTTTCAGAAACTTGTTTCCCAATTAGAGCTAGAGCAGCATATTCCCATTCCGCTTCAGTTGGCAGACGATAAGAAGGCAAGAGGATACCATCTTCAAAACGTACTGATCTTTCACCACCTGTTCTTAAGTCTTTCAAGTTTTTCTTTACATCACCTTGATATTGACCAACGAGGTAAGACTCTGTGTTGAAGTTGTCTTCGTCCTTTTGTTCAGGGTTTGGATTTAGAATTCCTTTTTCGATAAGAATCATCTCGTTCACACGGTCTGTTCTCCATTTACAGAATTCATTAGCCTGTAGCCAGTTCACACCAACTACTGGATAGTTGTCATAAGAAGGGTGACGGAAGTAGGTTTCTACGAATGGCTCATTATAAGCTAATTCTTCTCTCCAAACTAAGGTGTCAGGTAGAGCATTTAAGTAAACTTCTGGGTAAGACTCGTCAAATACTCGGTCTATCCAATATAAATATTCTTTGTAATCGATATTAGCAACTTCTGTTTCATCCATATAAAAAGAAGAAACAGTTACTCTACGAGGGATCGAGTTCCAGTCGAAAGTAACATCTTGCTCTGTATTACCCATAGTGAAAGTTCCACCTTGGACTAATACTAAATTAGGTCCAGTAACCTGGCCTTCGTAATCCTTTTTTTCAAATCCACCCCATTTTTGGTCATTGTATTTCCAACCGGTGGTTGCTGATCGTTCTTTCTTTCCACAAGAGGAAACCAAGAAAGCGAACATGCAGAGAACAGAAACTAGCTTCAGCAGTTTTTTCATCGTATCTAACTTTGTTTTTTTGATTAAGACCAACAAATATAATTAAAAAAAGATATTACTTGTTGCGAACTTGAAATATTGTACAATTTAAGGCAAAATCGGTGCCCAGGCGTTTGAATTGTCTGATATTTATCTAAATAGATGCAAACAATCATTAATGTCTTGCTCTGGTTCTCTAAGACGAATGCCTAAAGAGATTTCATGCGCTCCAGCTACCTCCGTATTAAGGGCAGAGACTGTAACATCATAGCTATATCCAATTTTAAAGAGACCTTTCTGAATTCCAACCAATAGAATGACTGCGTCTGAATTGGTACGAGAGTAACGATACCAAGCTCCGGCATGGAACATCCCGAGTCCGGCGTAGGAGCCAACGTTTAGTTGCCCAAAGTCAGCCTGTCTTATCCATAGTAAATTTGGAGATATAAACGCCCGCTTAATGTTGTTATTGTTTTGGAACAAAGGTATCTCTCCTCCAAGGTGCATAGAGTAGCGTAAAGGCAACCCTTCATTGAGATTTTCTTTTGCACCTATAAAAGCTTCATTCGGCGTATTGAGGTGTTTAATAGAAAACCCTCCGTAGATGTACTTACTGTAAGCCAACATACCAGCAGACATATCCAGATAAACATTGGTAAGGTCATCTGGTCGAACTTCTGCGGAAGGGTATGGATTTCCATTAGGACTAATGGAGCCATTCTCTGGATCAAGTTGATCAAGGAACAAAAGTTTATCCCAATCCAGTCGAGCTTGTACAACACTAGCCTCAGCACCAAATTTAATAAACATGTCCTCAGTCACTCGCAATCGATAAGAATAGATTCCGCTTACCTTTATATTTTGTAGAATACCATCTCCTGCTTCGTCACCAACGATAGCAACACCTACACCGCTATTTATATAATCTAAATACTGATCGTAGGATGCAGAGTATGTTTGGTAGGCGTTTAACTCAGGCCATTGGTTTCGGTAATTCAGATTGAAAGCAGGTGCATAGCTATTTCCAGCGAAAGCTGGATTGACTTGCAGAGGTGCAGAATAGTATTGACTAAAGATAGGATCTTGGGCCTCAACAATGTTCAACAGTAGAAAGCAGCATGCCACTAGGGCCAAAAGTTTTTGTCTTGTCATTGACTTTTAATTATTTATCCAGGTACCTAAGAAGTTAAGAGTGTTAAATTAGCCAAACTAGTCCGGAGTTCTACTGTTATCAAACAATACGGGTATGCTATTAACGTTTTTCTAACAATTTCAGAAACGTTATTTTACTTCCAAAAATTGCAAACAAGTATCTTAGGTAGCTTCACGAAAAGCTTTGTTCGTTCCTTCTCAAGGCTTATGTCTTAGAGATTGAAATAATAACCCAGAATTCTAGCTTTTGTTTCGTATTTGCTTAACCCCTTGTTGTGTAGAAAACATCACAATATTATGAAAAAAGTTATATTTTTTTTCTTCCTTATCTCTTTTTTGCCTGCCAATAGCCAAGCTCAAAGCTTTTCTGTAAAAAAAACAATCAATTGGGATGAAAATCCGGTGATACATAACCCAACAGGAAACCATTCTAAAACGATTTGGTCCTTTGAGGGAGCTGGTTATTCTGACAGAACTCCTAGTCTGCCTCAGATTGGAGATCAGTTTCAGGTAAGTAGCTATGGCGAATTAGAAGTGCGTGTTATCGATGCTCAATACGAATCATTTGATAAAGAAGCATCTCAGGATGATTGGGTTCTATCAGACGAATTAGTTTTTAACACTGCAGTTACCAAGAACCGAAATGATTACGTCGGCCAGTTGCAATTCATTCCTATTCGTAAGTTGGGACCAAATCAATTTGAACGACTCACTTCCTTTGAACTCCGCGTTCGATTCAATCCTCAACCGAGAGCCAATCTTCGAGGAGACAACACCTATACCTCTGTATTAAGTGATGGAGATGTTTATAAAGTTTCGGTAGAAGGATATGGTATTCACAAAATGACTTATAGCTTTCTAAAAGATGAGCTAGGACTAGACATTGATAACATTGATCCGCGAAAAATAAAGTTGTACGGAAACGGAGGTGGTTCTCTTCCCGAGCCTATTGCTACTGAACGAATTGACGACCTAAAGGAAAATTCAATTTGGATAGAAGGTGGCTCTGATGGGAGTTTTGATGAAACCGACTTCATACTATTCTACGCTGAAGGTCCTCACCAATGGGTACTCAATGATGAAGGAACTCATTTTGACCATATCCCTAATGTCTACGATTTGAAGAATTATTACTTCATAAAGGTAGAAAGCGATAATGGCCTCAGAGTCGGTGATCCTTCTCATATTTTAAATTCCATCTCTTCTACTTCTAACAATACAAATACGTATACAGATCTGATACTGATTGGTGATGAAAAATATAACCTTCTATTCGAGTCCCCGAGTAATCAAGGTTCCGGACAACGCTGGCTATCTGAAATTTTCAGCGCTGTAAGAAGTCGCGATTTCGATGCGGGTGTAGATGATATTGTCACCGGTAAAGACGCTCATCTAAAAACGATGTTTGCAGGTCGCTCTCCTAGTAGTTCAAGATTTGAAATTTCCTTTAACGGCCAAACAATCAATAGTGAAAGCATAGGTAGTGTGAACATGACCGACGCTGAAAGTCTTCACGCTCGTCTCCGCAGTATTGTTACTAATTTTACAACAACCTCTTCTTCTCTTAATTTCACAATCAACTATCCTACTGTTGGCGATGGAACTAACACAGGATGGTTAGATTATATTCAACTAAATGTTCCTCGACCATTAACCCTAAAAAATAACGACTTAATTTTTCGAGACCTGAGTTCTATAAATAACAATAGTACAACTTACCAGTTAAACGGAGCTAATAGTAATACGAAGATTTGGGATATAACAGATCCTTTAGGAGCCAAACTCATTGACAATACTAACCTTTCGGGGAATACACTTTCTTTCGGAGCTTTATCTTCGGAACTAAGAACATTTATTGCTTTTAATACAAACACTGATTTCCCAAGTCCTTCAAAGGAAGGAGAAAAATTAGCTAGTCAAAATTATCACGGGATTGGTGCTACAGATATGGTTGTGATCTATCATTCTGATTTTGAAGCAGCGGCACAACGTTTTGCTGATCATCGTTCTGATCATGGAAACATTTCTATTGAGCTGGTGGATGTTGAAAAATTATACAACGAATTTTCTTCCGGTTCAAAAGACCCAACAGCTATTCGTGATTTCGCAAGAATGATTCTGGAGAGAGATGATAACTTCAAGTACCTGCTTCTATTTGGGGATGGAAGTTACGATGCTAGAAATATAAATGGTGCAGGTGAAGACTTTGTCCCTGTCTACGAAACGCCATGGTCATTCGATCCTATTGAGTCTTTTCCTTCTGATGATTATTTTGCATTGCTTTCTGATGATGATGGAGACAAAATTACATCTGGTTTGTTGGATTTAGCAATAGGGCGTTTTCCAGTTAGAACTGCATTTGAGGCGGAAGGCGTTGTAAACAAAATCATTTACTACGACACGTCGAAAGAAGTCCTTGGTGACTGGAGAAATAAAATCGTATTTATCGCCGACGATGAAGATACGAATACACATAGCGGTGACTCAGATGAAATTGCAGAAATCGTAAAAGATGAGCAACCTATTCTAAACATAGACAAAATTTACTTTGATGCTTACCAACAAGTACCAACCTCAGGAGGAGCTAGGTATCCAAAGGTACAGGAAACAATCAACAGAGAAATCTTCAAAGGTGTGTTAGCACTTAGCTATATGGGACACGGTGGTGGACGTGGCTGGGCACAAGAGCGTGTATTGACTAATGCAGATATTGCCAGTTGGACAAACATCGACAATATGCCTCTTTTTGTAACTGCTACTTGTTCTTTTGCTGGTTATGATGAAGCATCTTACACCTCTGCGGGAGAACAAACTTTTCTAAAATCTGACGGAGGGGCTATTGCACTATTCACGACAACAAGAGCTGTTTATACCAACTCCAATAAAGCACTTAATAGAGCCGTGATGGATACGCTCTTTGTTTTATCAGATTCGTTCCGTCCAACTATGGGAGAAATCCTTAGGCTTTCTAAAAACTCTAGAACAACTCCCAATTTCACTGAAAACTCTCGGAAATTTACCATGCTGGGAGATCCATCACAATATCTCGCAATTCCTACACTCAACATTGCAACAACTAGCATAAACGGTAGCCCTCTAAATCAAACACCTGATACCATCCGCGCTTTACAAACAGTAACGATAAGTGGTGCGGTAATCAATGACAACGGTAGTGTAATTACTGATTTTAATGGCATCGTCTACCCTACTATATATGATAAGGAAGTAACTATTTCTACATTAGGACAAGACCCTGGCAGCCCGGTTATGGATTTTGATTTACAAAGAAACATCATCTTTAAAGGAAGAGCGAGTGTAACTAATGGCTTATTTGAATTTACCTTTGTTGTTCCAAAAGACATTAATTACGAATACGGAGAAGGTAAAATTAGTTACTACGCCGAAGATGGTACTCAGGTAGATGCTCGTGGTTATTCAGATAGGATTGTAATTGGTGGTACAGATCCTAACGGTATTCAAGATGATGAAGGGCCTTTGGTTGAAGTTTATATGAATAATGAGGAGTTTGTCTCAGGAGGAATCACAGATCCTAATCCAACGTTACTAGTGAAACTATCGGACGACCATGGTATCAATGTAGTTGGTAATAGCATTGGACATGACTTATCTGCTATACTAGATCAGAATACTCAGAACACTTATATACTTAATGATTTCTACGAATCAGATGTAGATGATCATACTAAAGGAACAGTTAGCTTTCCACTTTTTGATATGGAAGAAGGTCTACATCAAGTAAAAGTAAAGGCTTGGGATGTTGCGAACAATTCTGCTGAAGGATATACTGAGTTTTTAGTTACCTCCGGTGAAGACGCAGCTTTAGATCATGTTCTTAATTATCCAAACCCGTTTACTACTTCTACCTCTTTCCAGTTTGAGCACAATATGGCTAATCAAACTCTGGATGTTCAAGTACTTATATTTACGGTCTCTGGAAAGCTAGCAAAAACTATTACGGCACAGGTAGATGCTAAGGGCTATAGGGTGACTGACGAGTTAAAGTGGGATGGAAGAGACGACTATGGTGATCAGTTGGCAAAAGGCGTTTACCTCTACAAAGTCAAAGTGAATTCCTTAAGCGATCCAACTGGCGAATCAAGAAGCGAAAGCGATTTTGAAAAATTAGTCATTTTGAAATAAAACAGATACAACTTATGTGTGCTACTGCACAATCCATAGTCTACTGTGTTTAGTATAGTCTAAGGACAACCAATTGTTGAATAGCTACTAAATACGTGATAAATAATTGATATAAATTAAGGTTCAGTATTTGCAAAATAATTAGGCAGTATTCACATTATAATACTGCCTTCAACAAGCATAAAGCAATAAATTCATTCAAACCGGATTAAAGCGTATATTTGCACCACTTTTTTTGAAATAAGATCATTAAAATAAAACATGAAAAATCTATTACGTTCTACATTTGTTCTACTCCTCTCCCTTATTGCGTATCAAGCAACTGCTCAGTTTAACTGTCGTTTCAATACAACAACCCAAGAATGGGAAGGTAACAATGGTGGTCCATGTGTAAATTCAATTATTACTGCTGTCCCATTTTTACGAATTGCACCAGATGCACGTTCTGGAGGAATGGGTGATGTCGGTATTGCTATTTCACCAGATGCTAATTCAATGGCTTACAATGCTTCCAAATTAGCTTTCGTGGAAAAGGATTTAAGTATTGCTGCAACGTATACGCCTTGGTTAAGAGCTTTGGGTATTCCTGATGTATATCTAGCTTACCTTTCAGGTTATAAGCAAATAGATCAACTATCAACTATTGGTTTCTCTCTACGCTATTTTTCATTAGGTAGTATCAGTTTTACTGATGATAACGGAAATGCACTAGGAGATGGTAAGCCAAATGAGTTTGAAGTTGCAGTAGCATATGCTCGACAGCTATCTCCAAACTTTGCGGTATCACTTACGCCAAAATTCATTTTCTCTAACTTAGCTGCTGGTCAAGAAGTACAAGGAGTAGATATCACTCCAGGTATTGCCGGAGCTGCTGACTTTTCTTTTACTTACAAAAATGATATTAAGCTGAATGGTAAAGAAACTGACCTTACAGTTGGTTTAGCAGTATCCAATCTAGGAACTAAAATTTCATACACTAAGTCTATCAACAAAGATTTTATCCCTACCAACCTTGGTCTGGGAGCTGCATGGAATATCAAAGCTGATGAGTTTAACTCAATAGCCTTTGCATTAGATATCAATAAATTGCTAGTTCCAACTCCTTGCCTTGGCGATGATTGTGATGGAGACGGTAACAACATTCCTGACTAC
>JBGCDT010000452.1:0-7650 GCA_045105695.1 Saprospiraceae bacterium
CTCCTTGATTTTCACACCTGCATCCATCAGTGCCATAGAACCTGCACAAACGGTTGCCATAGAAGAAGAACCGTTAGATTCCATAATGTCAGAAACCAAACGCAGTGTGTATAAGTTGTCATCTGGCAATACCTGCTTCAATGAACGGGCAGCCAAGTTAGCGTGACCTACTTCACGACGTCCAGGACCTCTCATCATTTTTACCTCACCTACAGAGTATGCAGGGAAGTTGTAGTGAAGAATAAAATCTTCGAAGCTGTGTACCAAAGCAGTGTCAACCATTTGCTGGTCGAGCTTAGTACCCATTGTCAAAGAAGTCAATGACTGCGTTTCTCCTCTAGTGAAGATCGCTGAACCGTGCGTCGTAGGTAGGTAATCTACCTCAGTCCAAATGTCTCTTACTTTATCCGTCGCACGTCCGTCCAAGCGTACATGCTCAGAAAGGACCATCTCACGGATGACTTCTTTCTTCAATTTTTCAAAATATGTTTTTACGAAGTGCTTTCTTTCTTCGTAAGCCTCTTCTCCAATTGCTTCTTTCACATCCTCTTTCAGCTTTTCAGAAACAACTTTGTATCCGTCCTTACGACCTTTCTTATCGTGGAAGCCTTTACAAACTTCGTAGATGCCGTCTTTTGCTTTTGCTCTAACTAAGTCTTTGATTTCCTGATCCTCAGGAGCAGCTACGACTTCTCTCTTTATCAATGCTTTGTCTCCTACTTTGGTTGCCAAGTCAAGCTGTGCCTGTACCTGTACCTTGATAGCATCGTGCGCGATCTTAATGGCTTCGACGATATCAGATTCAGAACATTCCTTAGCCTCTCCTTCTACCATCATTACGTTTTCCATGGTAGCCGCAACGATCAATTCTAAGTCTGCTTCTTCTAATGCTGGACGACTTGGGTTGATTACATATTCACCATTGATACGTGCTACTCTTACTTCTGATAATGGTCCTGCGAAAGGAATATCAGAAACAGCTAATGCAGCAGAAGCCGCGAGTGCAGCAAGTGCATCAGGCATTACATCTTCGTCAGCAGAGATCAAGTTGATTAGTACCTGTGTTTCGTTCATGTACCCGTCTGGGAACAATGGACGTAATGCACGGTCTACTAATCGGCAGATCAAAACTTCATAGTCAGATAATCTTGCCTCTCTACGGAAGAAGTTACCAGGGATACGACCTGCAGCCGCAAATTTCTCTTGGTAATCTACTGAGAGTGGGAAGAAAGATTGTCCTTCACGAGCTTCGTGGTTAGAAACTACAGAACAGAACAACATGGTTTTGCCCATACGGACAACAACGGAACCGTGCGCTTGGGTAGCGAGTTTGCCCGTTTCAATCGTTACTTCCCGACCATCGGGTAAGTTGAACGAAGTGGAAATTGGTGTTTTAGCCATTTCACTAAAAATTTAAAAAGTTAAAGCGAATCTGCCTGGAAAAGACTTTGTGGTTGGTTTTCTGAGTTACACGTAAGATTATTGTTAGATAATATTTGTGTAACCTTAGAAGTGACCTTGCAAAAAGTCTTTTTCGACTTGAACAGATTCTAAAATATATTAAAATCTCGATATAAACATTTTGGAAGTACAGCGTTCTTGTACTTGAAAACAATCAGAAAGATTGTTGGTAAAAGGTGGGCCCAATGGGTGATTGCAAGCGAACCGATATTTTGAGATAAATTTGCATTCAGCATTTTGCTAAACCTTTCACTTGTTTTAAACTGTTAACTAAAACTATTAACACAAACTTCCTTCTATCGTGTATTTTGGAAAGCTATTTTTCTTGAGCAATAGTTTTGAAAAGTAGAATTCGTTAAAGTTTAAAACTTTGGGGGCAGTGAAGGCAAAATTGCTATTATCGTCAGCCTGCACTACGGATGTAATTTCTCTTAAAGAGTAAAGAAATGAAACGCGACCTTGGTCGGTTTATTCCTTTTTGTATCAAAGACCAAAGCCTTTAAATACGACAAAAGGCAGTATCCTGTTTCATTGAATGAAGGATACTGCCTCTTTGTATTATTTACGTACGTTACGTATTTCGAGTTTTTCGATTAATGCTCTGTACTTCATGATGTCTTTCTTCGCGAGGTAGAACAATAATCTTTTTCTTTTACCAACTAGTGTCAATAAGGTACGTCGACAAGAGTGGTCTTTTTTGTTCCGTTGGAGGTGATCAGATAGTTCCTTAATTCTGTAAGTGAACAATGCGATCTGGCCTTCTGTGGAACCAGTGTTAGAAGCAGATCCTCCATATTCTTTGAAGATCTCTTCTACTTTTTCATTTGTTAAGTAAATTGCCATTTTATATATTTTTTTACCATTAGTGATGCTACGATCAGTTATAGCGAGCGCAAAGGTAAGTATTTTTTGGGAGAAGAGGAAGAATCCGTAAAATATAAATTCTAGACCCAAATCACCTAAAGCTCGCCTCCCCATCCTTCTTATAAACCCTACCCTCTTTCATCACAAAATCAACCTGTTGTAGAATCGTAATATCCTCTATCGGATTACTTTTCACAGCAACGACATCAGCCCATTTCCCTTTTTCCAGCGTCCCTACCTTTTCAGAAATCTGCATTAGATCCGCAGCATTAACCGTAGCAGAGCGGATGGCTTCCATTTCAGGCATACCTGCCTCTACCATTAAGGCAAACTCTCTCGCATTGTCACCATGATAGGAAACACCTGAGTCTGTCCCAAATGCGATTTTGACCCCTCGATTATAAGCTTTCGCAAAAGTGTTCTGAATCTGTGGCCCAATAGCCAAGGCCTTGGGAACTACAATATCAGGATAGAAACCTGGGATTTTTGCTTTCTCCGCTACGAAGTTTCCAGCTAGAATAGTCGGTACATAATAGGTCCCATGCTTAATCATCAAGTCCATGGTTTCTTCATCCATGTAGGAGCCATGTTCAATACTATTGATTCCTCCGAGGATGGCACGTCGCATTCCTTCCACGCCATGAGCGTGAGCTGCGGTGACCATCCCATAGTCCTTGGCAGTTTCCACAATGGCTTTGATTTCTTCTATTGTAAACTGTGGACCGGAGCCATCTTTTGCCACACTGAGCACTCCACCGGTCGCAGTGATTTTGATACAATCGGCTCCATTCTTATAGCGCTGACGAACAGCCTTCTTTGCATCTTCTACACTATTGACCACTCCTTCCGCTGGACCTGGATCTCCTTTGAGATCGGAGCGTACGCCGTTGGTTGGATCGGCATGACCTCCTGTGGTGGCTAAGGATTTTTCAGCAGTATAGATTCTAGGACCTCGGACAAAACCTCTCGCAATTGCTTTTTGCAAAGAAACATTGACGCCCGTTCCTCCTAGATCTCTGACTGTTGTGAAACCAGCCATTAAGGTTCGTTCACAGTATTGAGTTGCTTTCAATGCGATGTCTGATGGGTTGTCTCGGAATCGATTTTCATATCGTTTTGGATTGGATTCATGTTCTATGTGTACGTGCATATCCATGAAGCCTGGTAGGACATAATGTTTTTTTAGATCAATTATTTTTGCATCTTTTGGAGCAGCTGTGTAACCGCTTTTGACTTCAATAATAGTTTTGTCTTCGATGATAATCGTCTGTTCTTTTTTAACTGATTTATTTGTTCCGTCGATGAGGTGTCCGCAGTAGATGTAGGTTTGTTGTGCGGTTAGAATTATAGAACTGGATAGTAGGCTAAGGATTACAACTGATAGTCTTATAGAGCTGCTAAGCCATTTTGGAAAGTGGTTTTTCATATGTTTTTGTTTTTGGAAAGGTAGTGAAAAGTGCGATGATGAAAGCTATTGATCCGTTTCATTTTTGACAATAAAAAAGGCGAGCTTAGTTAAGGCTCACCTTTTTTATTTAATATACCTTCCCTCAATAACTCATCCGCACAATCTCAGCCACCTGATCCGGAGTTATATTTTTATGCTCTCCCAGATTATTCCAGTTTCGTTCATTGAAGGTTTGCTCAATGGTTTCAGCAGTTCCTTTGTAGTCTTCTGTGTATTCTGAAAGAGTTGTTTTGATATCCAAAGAGTGTAAGAATTCCTCTGTTTTTTCAATGCCTTTATTTGCTTTTTCTTCGATGCTTCCTTCTGAGATATTCCAAACGCGTTCGGCATACTGAGCTAGTTTTTCTTTTTTAGAATCTAAGTTGTAGCGATAATGACTTGGGGCTATGATTGCCAAAGTGCGCGCGTGGTCGATGCCGTAGAGCGCCGTCAGTTCATGACCAATTCTATGGATCGCCCAATCTGTAGGAACACCTAAACGAAGGATTCCATTCAGCGCCATGGTGCAAGACCACATGAAGTTTGATGCTGCTTTATAATCTGTTGCATCAGCGATAATCCTTGGGGCGATTTCTACTAAAGTTTGCAGAATGCCTTCCGCTATTCGATCTTGTAACAATGCTTCTACAGGGTAAGTCAAATACTGTTCGAGTACATGAGTGAAGGCATCAACGATTCCGTTGGCCAATTGTCTTTTAGGAATGGAGTGTACAACCTGTGGATCAAGAATTGAAAACTGAGGAAACAATCCAGGGCCACCCATCACTCTTTTTTGTTTTAGCTCAGCCCTTGTAATTACAGATCCAGAATTCATTTCAGAACCTGTCGCTGGCAATGTCAAAACAGTTCCGAAAGGCATTCCCTCTTCCATGCGAATTCCCTTTTTCAAAATATCCCAAGGTTCGTCGCCTCCATAATTTGCAGCTCCGGCTAAGAACTTTGTTCCATCAATAACAGAGCCTCCGCCGACTGCTAACAAGAAGTTTACATTTTCTTTTTTGATGACGGCTAGTGCTTTTATCAGTACCTCATATTCTGGATTTGCAGGAATTCCACCGAATTCTAGTACTTCAAAATTTTGAAGGGCATCTTTGACTTGTTCGTAAACACCGTTGCGTTTGATACTTCCGCCGCCGTATAGCATTAGTACTTTTGCGCCTTTTGGGATTTCATCAGCGAGCTTTGCTATGGTGTCTTTTCCAAAATGTATTTTCGTAGGATTCTTGAATTCGAAGTTTTGCATAAATAGTTATTGTTATGAATTGTTTCTGTTTTAAATCTGACTGTTGTTTAAATACCTTTAGAATTAAATTGTTCAAGACATTTAGGATATCAATTCCAATAAACATCAACATTTAACTAATGATATCGTTTACATTGGTATTCATTCAATAAAACAAATCCCATCATGTTCTGGAATAAAAAAGAAAAACACCAAGCACTAGAAATAACAGACGCTACATTCAATGACATTATAGAAACCGACCAAGGAATTCTTTTAGATTTCTACGCAGAATGGTGTGGCCCCTGCAAAGTATTAAGCCCTATCGTAAACGAACTTTCTGAGCAGTTCAGTGGCCGAGCTGTCGTTGGCAAAGTGAATGTGGACACCAATCCAAAGCTCACCGCCTTTTTCAAAATCAAGAGTATGCCGACCCTAGTTTTTGTAAAACATAAGAAATTGATTGAGCAGATTAGTGGTTTGGTTCCTAAGCCAAACTTGGAGGAGATGGTGGAGGATTTGATTGCTTTTGAATTTCCGGCGGAGGAAGAGGAGTGATAACCAAAAATGAGCAGACCAGGCCAAAACCCGATCTACTCATTTTAAATATTATTTAGCAAAAAGCATTTAAGCAATAGCTGCATTCCCTGCTTTCTTACGCTCATGCTCTTTCAACAAAATTTTACGCAAGCGGATGTTCTCTGGAGTCAACTCTACGTACTCATCGTCGTCGATGTATTCCATTGCTTGCTCTAGAGACATGATTGTCGGTGGTGGTATTTTCACTTTGTCATCCGCTCCGGAGGAACGCATGTTGCTCATCTTCTTCGTTTTGATAACGTTGACCATAAGGTCGTTGTCCCGAATGTGCTCTCCTACGATCTGGCCTTCATAAACATCAGAACCTGGCGCTAAGAAAAACTTACCTCGTTCCTGTAATTTATTCATGGCGAAAGGAATAGAAGTCCCTGTTTCGTGAGCGATCAGTACGCCTTTGTTACGAGAAGGGATGGGTCCTTTCCAAGGTTGGAAATCTAAAAAGCGGTGTGTAACGATGGCTTCCCCTGCTGTGAGGTTAAGCAACATATTTCGTAATCCGATGATTCCTCTGGAAGGCATATCAAATTCTAAGTGCATCAAATCGCCCTTAGGTTCCATGATGGTCATTTCGCCTTTTCGCTGATTAACAACCTCGATTACCTTACCAGCAGATTCTTCTGGTACGTCGATGTTGAGGTTCTCAATCGGCTCATGCTTTTGCCCGTCTATTTCTTTTACAATAACTCTTGGCTTTCCAACTTGCAACTCATACCCCTCTCTTCGCATTGTTTCAATCAAAACAGATAAGTGCAATACCCCTCGTCCGTAAACAATGTAAGAATCCGCTGAATCTGTTTCTTCCACTCTAAGTGCAAGGTTCTTTTCCAACTCTTTGTGCAAACGATCTCGCAAGTGACGAGAGGTTACAAACTTTCCTTCCTTTCCGTAGAATGGAGAATTGTTTACTGTAAACAACATGCTCATGGTTGGCTCGTCAATGTCGATTGGGGTCAAACCTTCCGGCGCTTCAAAATCTGCAATGGTATCTCCAATTTCAAAAGATTCCAAACCAGAGATCGCACAGATGTCACCACAGTGCATCTCCTCCACTTTTTCTTTTCCTAAACCAGAGAAAGAGTATAATTCTTTAACACGAGATTTTTTGATTGCTCCTTCACGGTCTACTAAAGATATTGGCTGATTCACTTTTACAGAACCACGTGCAATTCTTCCAATGGCAATTCGTCCGAGGTAAGTAGAGTAATCCAAAGAAGTAATTTGCATTTGCAAAGTTCCTTCTACTTTTGGTGGTGAAGGAATGTGTTCCAAAACTTGATCTAACAAGTAAGTAACATCTTCCGTTGGTTCCTTCCAGTCTTCGCTCATCCAACCATTCTTTGCAGAACCATATACGGTAGCAAAATCCAACTGCTCTTCCGTTGCGTCCAAGTTGAACATCAAATCGAAGACAGACTCCTGTACTTCTTCCGGACGACAGTTTTCTTTGTCTACCTTATTAATGACTACGATTGGCTTCAAGCCCAATGCAATCGCTTTGCTCATTACGTATCGAGTCTGTGGCATCGGCCCTTCAAAGGCATCTACCAGCAACAATACGCCATCCGCCATATTCAATACACGTTCTACCTCCCCACCGAAATCGGCGTGACCAGGGGTATCGATGATATTGATCTTGGTACCTTTATAATCTACCGATACGTTTTTCGATAGGATGGTAATGCCACGCTCTCGCTCCAGGTCATTGTTGTCGAGGATGAGTTCTTTTTTCTCCTCGTTGTCTCGGAAAAGTTCGCACTGATAAAGGATCTTATCGACCAGTGTGGTTTTACCGTGATCGACGTGCGCAATGATGGCAATGTTTCTTAACTCTGTCATGCTTATAATTTGCTAAAAGTGATGGCTAGGATCAAGGTTGATTATTGAGCTGTCGCCAAATGGAGCGCAAAAGTACGGGTTTTTATTCGTATTAGCTAAGATTAAATGTTATGGTTTTGTTGTGGTCGTGATGAAGCAGCTCCCTCAGGAAAAGTTTGCGCTGCAACTTTCGAGTTGCGGTGAAAATTCTTTTCCGTAG
>JBGCDT010000453.1:0-15497 GCA_045105695.1 Saprospiraceae bacterium
AATTCTCGATATTTCTATTAAAAACAGTACTGCTAAAGGAAAAATTAAAAGCGGAATAACTATGGTTTAACGCAAGGGTTGCTTCCTGACTCCAACCACTTTCCGCTAATAGATCGGCATTACCACCAGGAGCCCAGTAGCGGTCGTTGAAAGTAGGTAGCCGATAGTTTCTACTCACTTTTGCTTTAAGCGAAATAAATGGAACTGGATCGTAATCTATTCCTACAGAAGGAGTTATCGGAAGCCTTCGTCCATCTACTATTTCTTGTCGTAAAGTGCTGTGAACCTGTAATTTAGTTGTCTCGTATTTGTGTGAAATGAATAAAGCTGTCTTGTTTTCATCAGGACTACTTTTGTAACCATCAGCATGTACGCGAGTAAAACTGTGGCTAGTTCCAGCTAGGAATACATGTCTATTCCGCCAGGCATATTGTAGAGTGGACTCACCGAGAAAGGTATTGAAATGACTTAGAGAAACCAATCCACTCAAGTTATTAAAGTAATCCAGATGCTCATTAAACCAAGCTGCTTTAGAGTTTATAACAATGCTTTTACCAATCTTTTGCCAGTTGAGAATGAAGCGAGTGGCGCGGTCATCTTGATGTGCTCCTGAGCGGTTTTGGGTAATCGTTGGAGGAAGTTCCTTAGTCGATTCCTGTTTCCAGAAATGAGCAGAAAAACGATGGCCGTTATTCGTTCGGTAGTAAAAATCGTGTAGTACATTCAGTTGGCGAAATGCGGCATTCGTTTGCTTCCGATCTGGAATGCCTGGAGCGACCTCATAGGTAAAATCATTTTCAGATTGTTCCTGTAAGACTTTTGTTACAAACTGAAACCTGTCATTCCCAACAGTCGCCTTGAGCTGTTCATTAAATCGTCCAAAAGAACCAACCACAGTATTAGAGGAAAAGGAAAAGGGATTCTGAAAATCTGCCTTGTTCTTCAAATCAACCACGCCACCTATAGCTCCCGATCCCCAGAGGGCAGAGCCACCTCCTTTTTGTAAATTGATTTCTTCCACACTATTTAGCGGAAGCAACGTGAGATTGAGCAAACCAAGCATCGGACTTTGAATAGGTAAGCCATTCCACATAACGAGGGTATGTCCTGCGGAGCCACCACGTATGGAAGAAGTGGCCAGACTATTAGAACCGTAGCTTTTTATGTAGATTCCATTTTGATCCAAGAGACTACCGAGGTCGTTTACTTCCTTGCTCTCTTCGGCGGCTTTCCAGTTTTGTTGTACACTTCCTGCAGATTGGTTTCTGATGCTTTTTTCAACCACATTAATCTGTGGAATCGCAACGGTATCCAACTGTCCGAATAGCACAGCAGGTGATATCAGCAGACAAAAAAACAACGATTTCGAAAGGAGCCTAAAAGGCATAGCCACAAAAAAATGTATCGAAGTAGAAAAGGGTAGGAGGGCGCGGTTTTCCGAAACGATTCAGAAAGCGAATACAAAGGTCACCTCGATGACTGTTGTAGTTATGCGCTGGTTCCGACCATTTCTTTTCCTCCGAAAGATGATCAAATACAGTTCTGGCAGGTCTTCTGGCTCGTTCTACTTTTAGCGCCTTCCCATCAAAATGAAAGTGGCGGTTTTGCTAAAAGCTTTTCTTAGAACTTACAGCAGCGGGGACTGCTCCGGATTTGCACCGGATTCCCTTTTAAGATTCAGAAATAAAATAACTGAATCACCAAAGCTGACGCAAAGGTAGTAAACTTAATAAGAATGGAGAATGATGCGGGTGTTAAGGTGGATTGGGTAGATGAGGCAGATGAGGTTTTTCTTAGAATAAGCGCACGCGAATTGAGAAGCCCCATCACCCCCATCACCCCCATCTGCCTTATCTGCCTCATCTACCCAAACTAATAATCAGCCTCCGCTTTGTCAATTGAAAAACACTAGGAGCTTATTTGTCTGATGGAATTTGGCTATCCCATTTGCTTTCTGTTGGTTCGTATTTTAATTCAAACAAAGAACATGAAAAACCTACTCGTACTTTTTGCTTTTCTGATTTGCAGTTTCAATAGTAATGCTCAAACAACAGGGAGCTTTGATCTTATCATAGATTTTGAAGAGACAGATTATGATTTTACGCGAAAACTTTACTATTTCGTACCATCGGATTATGATGCTTCGCAGAGCTACAAATTAGTAGTTGGTTTTAGAGGCGGACCTCATGCTAATGCAGGTCAGTTCAGAGATCAATTGACTTTTTTGGCAGACAGTATCGGAGCCATAATTTTGTGCCCTGAGAATGAAGATCACTTTTGGAACGATGAAGGATTGACCAAGCAACTTTTTCAGTATTCGCTAGATACCACGATGGCGATGTATAATATCGATTCAGATTTTGTTTATCTGACGGGACTTTCCTACGGAGGAAGACATGCGGTGATTGTATCTATGGATACGGATGATGGTTTGATTCCAGGGTTACGTGGCGTGATTCCATTTGCTGCTGGTTCTGAGGCAGATGACCAACCGAATTATGACAGCATAGATGATTTTCCACCAGCGTGCATTTGTATTGGTTTGAATGACAGTCAGAATTTTATCACTGTTTCTAACAATCTGGCTACAGATATAACAGACAATGGTGGAGCTGCTTTTTTGAATGAGGTACCAAACGTAGGACACACGGTTGCTTTTGCAAATTATCCTGAAGAAATGATGGAATGTTTTGATTTCATAGAAAGTCAGTACGGAGTCTCTTCAACAATTGCTCTAAATGTAGCTGACAAAAGTATTCGCGTTTTCCCAAATCCAGCAACTAGTGTATTGACTTTTGAAATTGATAAAACTATTCAAGCCAAACGAGTTTATCTGACGGATATGAATGGTAAATTGATCAAAGAATTTGAAGCGACTAAACGGGAGCTGAACGTTTCTGATTTGCCGCAAGGCGTTTTATTGTTGATTATAGAAACCGAAAAGGAGCAGTTGACTAAGCAGGTAACTATTGTCAAATAAGTAAAGAAAAATCGAAAGCACTAACCTATATTTGTGATTTGAGTTACTAATGCTAAACTGTCTGTCGGCAAAAGCCAGCCAGGCAATAAAATTACAAACGAAATGAAAAATGCCATTCTACTCAGCCTGCTCTGTTTATTCTTTGCTTGCCAACAATCAGAGACTAAACAGAGCAGTCCTACTCCTGATACTAAAGCTGAGTCAGCCAAACCTTCTCCTCCACAAGGAACAGCTACCGTTGACGCCGATGAGCGAAAAGAAATTGAAGACCAGGCCATCAAAGATTTGAAAGAAGCATCTAAAGGTGCTTTGGAAAATCTAAAGTTCAAATCCGTTGCTATGGAAATGGATGCCATCAATTATAAGTTGAGAAATTATAAGGAAAAAGCTGCTTATAAAACGAACTTGAACATCTACGTAAAGTCTGCCAATGAAATGGAAAAATACAATGTGGACACCATTGATATGACAGGCGTGAACGTTATTAAAAGAATTTTCATCAAAGGAACTCAACCAACTAAAGAAGGTGGCGACACCTATCCCCGCGCTGATATCGAAAACTGGGAATGCAAAGATGAAGCGACTGCCAAGGCTAAAGTCAAAGCTATCAATAAACTAAAAAAGTCAATCCCCTGGGACGTTATCAGTAAATCTCCGATTACCTATTGGCAGGATGGACGAAGTGTATATTTGCTCACTCCTGGAGGAATGTATATGCTGAATGAGGTGCCTAAGATCAAAGGCTTTTTAGAAAAGCGGATGTAGGTTGTAGAACTTTGCGGCCTGATGAAGCTGCCTAAGGAGTAAGTAACAGTTCGTAAAGTGATGGCACTTCTTTCGATTTTAGATTATGGGAAGGATACGTTTCTAAGCCATTTGAACTTGTTACTTGGACTTTTGCATACAACCCATTTACGAGCTCTTGTTCTACAGCACCATTCACCTCATGAGGTCCTAAACTTAGGCGTAAAGTTAGCCAAGAATCTGTGGAGCTGAGAACTGGTCTTCCAATTAATTATCAAAATAAAATGATCATCTTCAAAAAAACTGATTCCTCTTCTAAAGATTTCCGACTTCTGATCAAAGCCCTAGACGCCGGCCTCCTTGATAATTATAAGGAAGCGCAGTCTTGGTATGATCAATTCAATAAATTGGACGACATCAAACATGTCATAGTCGCCTATGAGAAAGAACAACCCCTAGCTTGTGGAGCAATAAAACAATTCGACGAAGAGTCTATGGAGGTGAAAAGAATGTATGTCACACCAGAAGCCAGAGGTAAGGGATTAGCCAGTAAGTTATTATTGGATCTGGAGCTTTGGGCGAAATCTTTGGGTTATAAAAAATGTGTTTTAGAAACAGGAACGTTGCAAAAAGCGGCTATTGGCTTATATCAGAATAGAGGTTATAAAGTAGTCTCTAACTATGGACAGTATGCAGGTGTTGAAACGAGTATTTGTTTTGAGAAAATTTTAAATGTATAAACTTTTGATTTTAAGCTATTTGAGTAATATGTAATGTTGAGATTGTTCTCCAAATCTTTTCTATCCTTAATCTTTTGTAATTCCCGCCAAACTAGATACCTTTAACCTAGAGAAAATTCTAGTCCCAGTCACTTCAGGTCTCACCTAATCAAACATACTTTTTGGAAACGGAAAATGGAATACTAACGCTTGACGATAGTTTTATATACGTTTCTGTTATAGAATAGCGTTGAAAAAATAAACTTTAATTAATCATATGTTCGGTCGAATGACGATACCTTTTGTTGCTACTGCGCTAATCCTTTGGCTAGGAGTAGGGTCTTGGTGGTATGGTGCGAATTATTGTGGCGCACATAATTTAGGAGGTGTACCGAGTCTGTCGATTATTGATGGAGAATATGAAATTTTTGCAACGGAAACTTTTGCATTTTACGAATCGAGTTCAGATCCGATTTTGCCTGAGTCTACAAAAAAAGCAATGGAGGAGCTTGCGATTTATTTGCAGGAATCGAATGATACCCGTTTGACGTTATTTGGTATATATAGCCCCAACGAAGATAATTCAACTAACTTCGAAAATCTAGGCCAAGCCAGAGCTGATGCCATTCGTGATTATCTAATGGACTTAGGTGTGCCTCAAAAAAAACTACGAATAAAAGGTGGTTCTTTTGGTAACGCTTCCTTTGCTAATGGAATAATGTATGGTGGCGTTTTTTTTCGATTTGATGGTTATAATGAAAGTCCAAACGAACCGACTTTGGGAGAAGAAAGTGAGGCGAAAGATTTATTCCGACCTGTGAATATCTATTTTGATGTCAATGAATACGATATCATAATGACCAACGAATTGGAAGCTTATCTCAACGAAGTAAAAGCATTTTTACAAAAGAATACCAATGCGCAAATTGCGATCATCGGACATACAGACAGCAAAGGAAGCGGAGCAGCTAATTTGAATCTTTCAGAAACTAGAGCTAGAAATGTCAAGAAATTTATGATACGCTCTGGATTTAATCCTCGGCGATTGTCCATAGAATTTAAAGGAGAAAAAAATCCGATAACGTCTAATAGTTCACAAAATGCACGAAGAAAAAATCGTAGAGTGGAACTAAGATTAAGAACCAGATAACAATACATTTACAAATGATAGATTGTGCTTGGCCTGTTTTTTTATTGATGTTGGGAGCTACCTTGATTGGTGGCTGGCTAGCCTGGTTGCTGGCGCGAAGAGATGTGGTGGATAATTCTATGGAAGTGGCACAGTTGCGAAATCAGTTGGCAGAATTACAAAATGAGTTAGATCGTCTTTCCGAATACAGCAGCACCTTCCACTCTGAAAAACGCATGCTCCACGAAGAAAACGAAACACTGGAAGATCGCGTGAATATTTTACAAAGTTCTATCAGCAAATTGACAAAAGACAAAGCCTTCCTGATGACCGAATTTAACAGAGTCAATATGGCCTTGGAGGACTACAAATCAGAAAAGCAAATCTACCTCGACTCAGAGGACACTGTCGCCGGTTCTGCCACTGACGATTCCGAAGTCAATCATAAAATTTTGGAAAAGCAATTACACGATATTCAGAATGAACTCATCCAATGGAAAACGAAATATCAAGCCATCCAAAGCGCGCTTTCTAAAAAAGAAAAACGTTTGATCGACATAGATGAACTTTCAAAATCAGATCAGGCAAAGTCCAAGAAAAAGCGTTGGGAAGTGCGTTACAAAAAATTGAAACTGAAGTTGTTGGCCGTTACCAAGGAAAGGGATGTTGCATCCACTCAGTTGGAAACTATGAAAGCGGCGAACGATCGGTTGCTTACCGAACTCCTAGATTCTAAAGCCAATATAGTACAGCCCAAAAAGGAAAGAAGCAGAGCTAAGGAACAAGTATTTGACCGTATTAAAAAGAGAAAAGACTTGCTTGATTTTCATCGCATCGGAAAGTCAGAATCCAAAGAAAAAGACGACCTGAAAAAAATCAGTGGTGTAGGTCCTTTCATTGAGAAGAAACTAAATGCCCTGGGTATTTTCAAATTTGAACAACTTGCCAAATTAACCGACGATGATATCTCTGAAATCATCAAAATTATAGAAGTTCCTTCTGGTATAATAAAAGGCGCGGACTGGATTGAACAGGCTAAGAATATGAAATAAGCCTTGTTCTTCTTATCATTGCAGTGTTATTAATATTTCTGCAAATGACAAAGCGTAAACACACTCCCAAGCCTAAAAAAGCCAATTCAGGACAACACTCCGCTCCTGCAAATATCAATCGTAAAACAGATTGGTTGCCCGCTCTTCTGATTGCACTACTTGCTTTCGTGCTTTATGCAAATACCCTCGGTCATTCTTACGCCTTGGATGATTTTTCTGCCATCAAAGATAATTATGTAACGCAACAGGGGATAGAAGGAATTCCTACGATTTTAAATACCAGTTATCGCTATGGTTATTGGAATAGTAATGGGACACTTTACAGACCTATCTCTTTGATTACCTTTGCTTTAGAATGGCAGATTGCACCTGATAGTCCAGGTTTGAGTCATTTTGTAAATGTATTGTTATATGCACTTACTGGGATGTTGTTGTTTTTTACATTAGGTAAAATATTTAAGAATTATAACAAACTGCTTCCGTTTCTAGCAGCGGCTTTTTTTATTGCGCATCCGGTACACACAGAAGTGGTAGCGAATATCAAATCCAGAGATGAAATACTTGCTTTTTTATTTTGCTTAGGTTCCTTATTCTACCTCTGGGATTATCTGAAAACAAAAGAGTTAAAACCAATGGTGCTTGCTCTTTTAGCTTACACCTTGGCTATGTTCTCTAAGGAAAATGCCATCACCTTTTTGGCAGTTATTCCTCTGGCTATCTATTGTTTTACAAAAAAATCTATTGCAGAGAATTTGAAAACAAGTGCTCTATTCTTAGGGCCAGTGGTTTTGTATTTTATAGTAAGAAGAGCAATCTTAGGTGGAGTTTTAGAAGGCAGCAATGACGCTTCCGTTTTAGATAACTTGCTGATGGCAACTGATAATATAGCTGCTCAAAAAGCGACTGCATTTGTATTATTAGGCAAGTACTTAGTGAGTTTGATCTTTCCAGTAGAATTGGTTTCTGAATATGGTTATCCGCAAATGGACATCACAAGTTGGAGTGACTGGAAGGCGATCTTGTCATTGGTCGTTTGGTTCGGAATGGGGATCTGGTCAGTGTTGAATTTGCGGAAGCATACGGTCCCTGCATTTGGTATTTTATATTTCTTAGTTACGTTTTCTGTTTTTACCAATTTGATAATACTAATTGGTTCTTCCTTTGGAGAACGGTTTCTGTATATGGCCTCTTTAGGATTCACTATTTTATTGGCTTGGGCAATTGTGAGATTTAGCGGAAGCGAAATAGACAAGACTAAAAAGCCAGTGTTCCAAGCGTTTACCTCTGCTAAAACTTTAGCGGGAATCAGTGTTGTAATACTATTGTTATATAGTGCTAGAACCATCCTCAGGAATCCAGCATGGGAAAACAGCTACACGTTGTATAACACTGATATTACAAAAGTCCCCAATAGCGCTAAACTAAATTACCACCTCGGACTGGAACAAGTAAAACAAGGACTCAAACTCAAGCAAGGCCCAGAATACCGCTCCTGGATAGAAAAAGGAATGGACAGTTACAAGAAAGCCATCGAACTCTATCCTCAATACCATGATGCCTACGGAGAAAGTGGCCTAGGTTATTACCGAATGGGGCAATTAGAAGCAGCCATCGAAAACTATAAATTGGCGATTAAACACAAGCCTAATAATTCTAAGGTCTACAGCAATATGGGAATTATCTATTTCCAAAAAGGAGAATTAGAAAAAGCCAGAGAGGTGTATGAAAAAGCAGTCGAGATTGATCCTCGCTTTGTAGATGCTCGACGAAACCTAGGTTCTGTCTACGCTCAGCAAAAACGATTTGAGGATGCCATCACTCAGTTTAAAGAAGCGCTTAAGTACGATCCAGATAATCCTACGTTGCATCAATACCTTGGTTTTGTATACAGAGATAAAGGAGATGCTGCGAATGCTAAGATTTGGTTGGATAAGGCGAAAGCGCTTGGGATGTAGTTTTACAGCTTTGCCCCTGCTTTTAGGATCTCGTTAGGAGGAAGGAGCAGAAAAGAAAGAGTTCGTAAAGCGGCTTAGTAGAAAACGGAGAAGTGTCAAGAAACAAGTTCAATTTCAAAGTGCTCCGTACTTAAGTTCCTCAGGATATAACTTCTGAAGAAAAGGTCAACACTTTACGAACTGTTTCTTTAGCACGTAGCCACCTTCGCCAGGTCCTAAAGGCAGGCGCAAAGTTAGATCAGGAATCGCTGATCGAAGCATAACAATCGAAGACCCATTCACTCATTCAAAATCACACACTCATTCATTAAAATGATCTACTACAAATATCTCATTAACCACTCATCAGAACAAACCGACGCTCTAATCGGTCACCTCTCCCAGCTTCCTTTTGAAGCCTTTGAAGAAAAAGAAAATAGAACAGAAGCTTGGTTAGCAGAAGCAGAAGACGCTGATAAAATGGCGGAGGACCTGACAAAGGTCAACGAGCATATCCCCATCTCCTGGACCATTGAAAAAATAGAACCTCAGAATTGGAATGAGAAATGGGAAGCAGCGCACCATGCAATTACGGTAGAAGATTTCTGTCAGGTGAGAGCAGATTTTCATGAAAAGGAAGAAGGACTTGAGTACGACATTATTATAAATCCGAAGATGGCTTTTGGGACTGCGCACCATGCAACGACTTATATGATGATTGCGCAGATGAGAGACATGGATTTCAAAGGAAAGTCAGTGTTGGATCTAGGATGTGGAACAGGGGTGTTGGCTATCCTCGCTCGAATGATGGGGGCGGAAGACGTACTTGCTGTAGATGTTGACAAATACTCTTATGAAAATACATTGGAGAATCTGGAGCAGAATAACATTGATGGCGTCACTACGCAATGGGGAACTTTGAAGCATGTCGATCATGTACCTTTTGACGTCATTCTGGCGAACATCAATCGAAGTGTAATACTAGACAGCTTGCCTGCGTTAAATAAACAGCTCAAACCAGGCGGAATTCTCCTTATTTCGGGGATACTGAACGCTGATAAAGAAAAGGTTTTGGCAGCTGCGGAAACACAAAACTTTAGCGTAAAACAGCTTCGTGAGAAAAATGGCTGGATTTGTGTGTTTTTCAACTTGAATGATTGATAATCAGTAAAATACAGTTGTAAATCAACTATCATTTACGGAAGGATGAACCCTCAGTACAGATTTCCGTTTCAATCCTTGAAAACAGGACAAAGAAGTATTAATACAAAACATCGGCAATGATCCTAAGAATTTTAACACTCCTTCTCTTCACCTTTATTTTTTCTACAAGTTTATCTGCTCAGAAGCTGGATACCATATCCAATAATTCCGAGCTGTACATCAAACAATTGGAAACCTTCATGACTTCCTCCAAAAGAGAAGTGATGGAAAAGCTTTTCAAAGAGTATAAAAAGTACTTTAAGTCAGGAGCATTTACAGAAGAAGAGTTTGATCAGGTGGTAAATACTTCTAACCTTATGCTTGGGCAAAAGATGAAGGCGAGTCCTCATTTTAGTAATTACTTATCAGCACTGATGGTCGTTAAATCTGTAGAAAACGGAGAGGCTCGTTTTAAGGATTGGCATAAAGTCTTGGACGAAATGCTGAAGAACATTGAAAACAGAAAACTAAATCCGTATAATGATTTTCTAAAATTCTCCATCGACTTTTTTGGAAATTCTAGCTTGCGTTATTCGGAGTCAGGAGTTTCCTGGTTTACACTTTCAGAGGAATATGAATTGACTTTGGAAGATAGCAAACCTGTTTTGAAATACAAACAATTAGATTTGTATGCCCATCGAAAAGACGATACGATCGCCATCAAAAAAACGTCAGGTATTTACTCGCCAATAGATTTGGAGTGGAAAGGAGTAGGTGGAACCGTAGCTTGGGAACGTTACGGATTGGAAAACGAAATCTATGCAGAGTTAGATACTTACGCACTTGATGTAAAGAAGAGTTTGTATCGCGCTAGTCAGGTGAAATTATCCTACGATGATTTCTTTCCCAATACCAAAATTCTAGGAAGACTAGAAGATAAAATTCTCTCTGGTAAGTCTGTGACCAGCGGGAGTTACCCTCGTTTCGAATCCTATAAGGAGGTACTTACGGTAAAAGATCTTGGAGGGAACACTTCTTACAAAGGTGGTTTCAGGTTGCATGGAACGACGGTTTATGGTTTTGGTTCTAAAGAAAATAAAGCTTCTATCGCGATTCGAAATAAAAATGAGGAGCTCAATTTTACTGCGGAGTCGTTATTGTTTGTCATTCGAAAAGGAGAGCAATTATCTGCTGAAAGAGCCGAAGCGGTCATGTATATGGATGGCGATAGTATCTACCATCCGTCGGTCAATATCCGTTTTGATATTCCAAATAAAGAACTCAGTTTGTATCGTGGAAAAAGAGGGAGTGATAGAAATCCATTCTTCAGTTCTTTTCACCAAAGTAATTTTAATGTGGATAATGTCGATTGGCTCATGGGGCGTGACTCTATACTTTTGGGGAAGACGAGTGTTAGTTTCTCTAAAGCCAATAAGAAAATGGAATTTGAATCTTTGAATTATTTCCAAGAGGCAGACTTCCGTCGAATTCAAAACCTATCTTCCACCAATCCAATCTCCATCATTAAATCTTTTGCTGAAGAAGAAGGGACTGACCTACTGTCAGCAAGTCGTTTGGCTAAACGATTGAACCCAAATTATGATGTGACGAGTATTCAATCTTTGCTCTACGATTTGGTTGCGCAAGGTTTTGTCAACTACGATAGCGAAGAAGAAATAGTTGAAGTAAAACAAAAGGTCTATCACTATATTGCCGCTTATGCAAAACAGGTAGATTATGATTTGCTAAAAATTACTTCTAAAACGGATAGTACAAACGCAGTGATGCGGGTCTCTGATAAATCAATTGAAACGAACGCTGTTTCGAGCGTAGAATTGAGTCATACTCAAAAAGTAGGAATTCGTCCTTTCAAGGAAAAACTCGTCATGAAGAAAAATCGAAATATGGATTTCGATGGAAGAGCATTCGCTGGTTACAGTCAATTCGAAGGAAAAGATTTCTCTTTTATTTATGATAAAAATCAAGTGGTGATGGACTCTATTCGCTTCTTAGATTTATTTATCCCTGACTTGGAAAAATTAGATAAAGAGGGGAACCCTGATCCACAGGCTTATTCTATTGCCTCTCGGATAGAACATACGATGGGTGTATTGCTAGTCGATGCCCCCTCGAATATGTCTGGAAAAGAAGAGATTCCAATGTTTCCTTCTATTAATACTAAAGGTCCTGCTTATGTCTACTACGACTATGGCGAGACTCAGAAAGGAGCTTACGATCGAGACTCTTTTTATTTTCAACTAGATAAATTCACCTTTAATAGTTTAGATAATTTCACAGAAGAAGATTTGAAATTTGAAGGAGAGATGGTAACGGCAGATATTTTTCCACCTTTTAAGGAAACTTTGTTGTTGCGAGAAGATGACTATTCTCTCGGTTTTGTAAATGAAACTCCACCGGAAGGCTATCCTTGTTATCTCGACAAAGGTTTGTATAAAGGCTCAGTTGATTTGAGTAACATTGGTTTGCTTGGTAAAGGAAATCTAACTTACCTCTCTGCGTCGATAAACTCTGAAGACATTGTTTTTAAGCCAAAGCAGTTGACAGCGACTGCTGAATTATTCGCCTTGGAGGAGGATCGAACCTCTGATCTACGAGTGCCACACACCAGAGGTTATGACGTATCTATTGACTGGAGACCTTATCAGGACAGTATGTATGTTCGGACGAAAGAGAAAGATTTTGAGTTGTTTAATAAAGGCGTGCACACCTTGTCGGGGCTTTTGATTTTGACTCCGGGTGGATTGAAAGGGCGTGGATTATTTGACTGGGATATGGGTTCTTTGGACTCTGAGTTGATGTCCTTCGGGCCTTACTCTGTTGTTTCTGATACGGCAGATTTGAAAATTAAAACGGGAGATTTGAATGCCCTTGCCTTCGAAACCAATCGAATAAATGCTAATCTGGATTTCGACAGAGAGATCGGTTACATCCAATCCAACGAAGATGATAACGTGGTGACCATGCCTTACAATAAGTACATAACCACCCTCAACGATTTTATCTGGGACATGAAGGAACAGACCGTAACGTTCAAAAATGACGACGGAGCAGACGGAACTTTTACCTCTATTCATCCAAAGAAAGATTCACTCAGTTTTACTGGTAAAACTGCTTTTTATGATTTGAAAACCAATCAGTTGGATATTGGAGATGTTCCATATATACAAACCTCGGATGCTTATGTTTATACGAGTGATGGAGCGATATCTATTCAATCAGGTGGTCAAATGGGAACCCTTCAAAATGCAAAGATCGTTGCTGATACCATTACCAAATACCACGTCATCAATAGAGCGACGGTAGATATTCTGGGAAAGAAAGAATATCGAGCTACAGGTTTTTATGAATATAATATTGGAAGTAAAGTTCAGGAAATTGAATTTGCTAATATAATCGGAACACGTGTTGGAAAAGGAAAACGTTCAGAGAAAAAGTCAGTAACCAGAGCTACTGGAGAGGTTGTCGGGGAAGACAATTTTTTTATTGATCATAAAACGGGTTACAAGGGACAAATCAGTTTGAGTGCGGATTCAAAAAATCTACAATTCAAAGGATTTGCAAAATTAGAGTCTGCTAAGATTCCAAATGCGCAATGGTTTTCTGTTTCCTTCGAGGGAGATAAAAATGATTTAGCGATTCAGTATGACACTCCTAAAAACGAGGAAGGTGCTCGTTTGAAAACAGGTTTATTCGTCTCTCGTGAAACGGCAGAGATATACCCAAGAATTATGATGGCACCAAGCTATCGTAAAGACCGTCCAATCTTTGAAGCAAAAGGATTATTCAAATATGATAAGATTCAGGATGAGTTCAACTTTGGAGATTCTATGAAAATTGCCGCTAGTGTTCCTTTCGGAAACAAGTTGAATTTTTCCAACAAAACAGGAGAATACAAAACGGAAGGAAAAATAAATATAGGAAGCGGTCTTGATTATGCAAAAGTTCTAGCCGCTGGTTCAGTAACCGGAGATTTCGGGGCAGACGCTCCACCAAAAGACCTGACCTTTAAAATAATGGCAGGTATCGAATTAATCATTCCAGATAAATTACTTCGCATCATGGCGGAGGATCTGAAATCGAATAGCTTCGAAGCACGTGTGGTAGACTATGTGAAAGAAGCAGACTTCTATGAAAAAACGCTGGCTGAGTTTATACCTCCAAACAAAAAAGGTATGCCTAGTAAAGATTTCCGCGAAGCAAAAAATCGAATGCTCAATACAGGCCTTAACTTACCTAACAAATACGATAAGTACAGTTTCTTATTCAGTGATTTGCAGATGAAGTGGAATTCTGAATATCAGTCTTTTGTTTCTATGAAAGACGATCTTGGTCTTTGTAGCATCAATGGAGAAATCTACAACCGTTATGTAAAAAGCTATGTCGAATTCAGAATGCCTTCTAATCAGGATGACCGTTTGTATGTCTATGTGCAGTCTCCTGGCGAGTACTGGTACTACTTTGGTTATAAGCAGGGAATCTTAAGTGTAGCTTCCAGCAATGAAAAATTCATGGAAGAATTGGATGGCCTAAAGAAGAAAGAACGAATGAAGAAGATGGATGACGGTGAGATTTATGAAATTCAACCTGCCAATCCGAGTACAGCTACGATGTTTGTAACTCGGGCACAGGCGGCGCGTAAGTAGAGTTGTAGAAGCATTGTTATATATAAAAAAGGAATTTACTCAATTGAGTAAATTCCTTTTTTTATTTGCAATTATTTAGATTAATTTCATTGTATGAAAATTACATTCTCTTTTGTATTAGCAATGCAATGCCTATTCGTTTTTGCTCAAAGTAATCTTCCAAAAAATATTGAAGTCATTGAGCAATTCAAATCTGACTACGTTTCTTCAAGAACAGTCTATGTTCGTTTGCCTTTGGATTACGATAGCACTAAGCGTTATTCAGTCCTCTACATGCACGACGGCCAAATGCTCTTCAAAGATCTACCCACTTGGAACGGACAAGCTTGGGCGGTAGACAGTACGATCAATGATCTGGTTGCCAAAGATAAAATCGAGGACCTCATTCTCGTTGGTGTTTCCAGCATCAGCGATATTCGTCATTCCAACTACTTTCCAGAAAAACCTTTTTTGAATATCCCAAATCCTTTACGCGATTCTATAGCTTCGACCAAAAGAGGGGAGCGGCCACTCTTTGGCAAACAGGTGAACTCAGATTATTATTTGAAATTCCTGGTTTATGAATTAAAACCATTTATTGATGAAACCTATGCTACTCAAAAAGAGGCTGAACACACTCTCATTGCCGGTTCCAGTATGGGTGGGCTGATATCAATGTATGCTTTTTTTGAGTATCCAGAAGTCTTTGGAGCAGCGGCTTGTTTGTCTACCCACTGGCCTGGGGTGATGGAGCAGAATGAAGAGGTTCCAAGGGCCTTTTATAACTATCTCGCTGCTCGTAAGTCTTTGCTTAAAGGAAGGAAGTTGTATTTTGATTATGGGACGAAGACCTTGGATGCTTTGTATGAAATACACCAGGAGCGGGTGGACGAGTTGTTTGAGGCTAGTGATTTTGGAGGGGTGTATATGAGTCGGCAGTTTGAGGGGGCGGCGCATTGGGAGATAGCTTGGAGGGAAAGATTTGGTGGGGTATTGGAATTATTATTTTCTAAATAACTTTATTTTTTCACCAAAAAAGCCCCTCCTCAAAACTGAGAAGAGACTTTTTACTCTGGGGTGAAAGACGGGATTTGAACCCGCGGCCTCCGGAACCACAATCCGGCGCTCTAACCAACTGAGCTACAATCACCAG
>JBGCDT010000454.1:0-5494 GCA_045105695.1 Saprospiraceae bacterium
AAGTGTAAACACAACCTTCGGGGCAGCCGGTATAATAGAACGCTTCACAGCCTGGAGTTACACAACAGGCGGGATCGTAGCAATCGATCAAACCATCTTGGTAGTCGTCTATTCAGTTGTTACAAATTTCTATGCAACCTGCGATGCAAAGAATTTCTTCCTCTAAAGTCGTATTTGTAGGACTATTGTTAGAAATGATTCCATTAATGTCGGTAGCATAGGCTGTCAGTGGATGAAGTCCGTCGTATGGGTTTAGAAATTCTGCAACAGTTACCTCCAGTGTTTGTATGAAATCGCAACTGCTGTTTATCAATCCGTTGTTGTCAATTTTCAAAATTACGATGTCGTCATCATTGCCACTTACCTCGTCGCTATGCGCAGCGATATAGAAATAATCATCTGCATAAATCATTTCCACGCCGCTGTATCTATTGTTGTCACTAAAACCAGCGAGTAGTTCTATAGTGCTGCCGTAGCTTCTGGCCCAAAGTTCATTTCCGTCTTTGTCTGTTTTTAAAACAAAGATTTGATTTTCGCTGGTGTTCATTCCGAGTAGGGCATAGCCATCGGGTGTCGATACTATTTCTAGAAAAACAATATTGTCATTCGTTGCGGAAAGGCTGTAGGATTTGGCCCAGTCTATTGCTCCGTCCAGATCTGTTTTACTTAAGTAAACTTCTGAATTGTTTGTAGCTGTTCCATCAATATCTCCATGATGCGCTTGGATGATAAAGTCATCTTCTACCAATAAATCTACTAGATACAAGTGTGCAGTAGCAGCAACATCAACTAAGTACAAGCGAGTCCAAATTTCATTTCCATTCAGATCCAAGCGAGTAGTAGCGGAGCGCATTCTATTGGAACCTCCTCCGGCAAAGTTGTAGCGACCGCCAACGTAGAGCGAGCCGTTATAGATTTGAGCAGTTTGAAAAGTTTCGCAGGAACCTAGATTGTAGTTTTCGTTCAGTGGAGTCATCGCTCCGGTGAGTCGATTGATTTGGAAAAGGTAACCGTCGCAACCTAGGCCAGGAGCTGGGTTGTTATTGCTTTGTCCGGTGACTAGGAAATCTCCTCCAGTACTAATTTCAGAGATGCTCAGGTTGTTTACATTCAGAGTTGGGTGATCGTGGTTTTGAACCCAGTCAATTAAATCGGTATCTGGATCATATCGGAAAACAAAGCCATTTCTGTCGTTTGCATTGTTATTTCCCATACCACAACCAACGATGTATCCTTCGGAATCGACAACCAGGTCGCCCAGAATGTTGTTACCATTTGTGCTAAACAAAAAGCTTTTTTGCCAAAGCAAATTTCCAGTGTCATCAATTTTGATAATCAGAACGCTATCCTCTTTACTTCCACCGACGTAGAAGTTTCCATCGTTGCTTTGTGTTATAGCGTATGCGTTTTCATCAAGGACATCGTTTCCGTAAGCCTTTATAAAAGTAGCGTTGCAGTCTCCTGCAAAATCAGTTACTGTGATTGTGAGACAAGAAGTATCTGCGCAAAAATTAGTACTTGCTATCAGGCAAACGTCGTAAAGTCCCGGAGTTGTAAAAGCATTGTTATAATTGAAGTTAGCTGATTGTGAAATTCCATCTATCAGCCAATTGTAGGTTGTTGCGCCAGTGCTACTATTCGTAAAATCCACAGGGTCATTCAACTCCACCGTTTCCGCAGAAGCGGTAAAAGCAGATTGCACATTACAAACCACTTCAATTTCCAAACTAAATTCATCACTACAATTCGGGTCCGCATTTCCAACTTCCAAGGTGATGATAAAAGTTCCCAGGTCATTAAAGGTAAAACTAGCGTTCGTATTTGTGCTAAACGAAACATCGTCGATCAACCAATCGGCTGTAGTCGCATTCGTACTTGTATTATTAAAGTTGACAGTTCCTCCTGCGGAAACAGTAATCGAACTAGCATCGAAGGAAGCTGTCATCGGATTGCTACAAGGAGGTAAACAAGCACTGGATTCTAATAAAGAACTTCGTACCCCCTCTGCAAAAAAGTGCATCCGATCTGCTTGTCCCTGAGTGAATGCGCTATAGCAATTTGGGTTGCTGAAATCCATGTAGTTAACGATCATGTCATTTTGATCTGTCGCAAAAGGATTGTTGGGATCACCTGCATTTACATCTGTTGTACAAGTATTCGGAGCATCATCACAGGGGGAGAAAACGGTTGATTGATCGGGAGGGGTATCACAAATTCGATCTCCATTTGCTAGACAATCATCGTTTGTACATCCACCTTCAAAAGTATGAAACAGGCCAAGGTAATGCCCCATCTGATGAATAAGCAGCGAACTATTTGCAGAATTACTGCCAACCCACTGAGCTTCTATGACCACACCATCTTCGGGTGTACCATGTGCAGAAGGGAAGTAAGCATAGCCATTGATGTCGCAACCCTGGAAGTCACTACAGACTTCGGCTACCAGCCAAATGTTGATGTAGTCCTGTGGGTTCCATCTGATGAGATCCTTTAGAGGGAGGTCATCGTTTTCTAAAGTCATATTGGTCAATGCGGAAGTAACTCGGTTTATGCCAGTCGTTGCATTGCCATTTGGATCTCGCTCTGCAAGGCAAAACTGAAGCTCTGTATTTGCGCCAGTCCCCTGATCGTAATATCCTTCATTTGCGAAAGCGGCATTCAAATCTGCCAGTCCCTGAAGAACGAGTGCATCGCTGATATTCTCTGTTCCATTGTCATGGATAATGTGGAAAACAACAGGTAAGATTTCTAAGTCACGAAGACCTCCGGTGAATTCTTTATCAAAAAACCGGTAGGCATCTTCCTCCAGATTTTGGGTCTGTTCGGCGAAAGTAGGATGCTGCTCCATAAGCAACTGCTGCGCGTGATTATGACCACAGAACTCCTCTTCTAGTACAGATACGGCATTAGGTTCTGCCTGATGGGAGGCAGTGAAAAGTGTTAAGAGACCGAAAATAGTATAATAGAAGGTGTTCATGAAATTCTTTTGTTGCCGCTAGAGCGGTGCAGCTTTCAACGTCAAGACCCTCTTTGGGAGATGACTGTTGTCTGCAAAATGGTCTAATTCCTTACGTTTCCTAGTGATATTTACAAAAGAAACGAAAACCCGCAAAACGGATTATAACTAATGAAAATATCATTCCTTAATGACTAAGGTTGAGGGAATACTCAGATTAGTCATTCATTAGAGAATAATAACAAGTTTGGAAGAAATTTGAGCCGGTATATGTAATCTGGAAAAAGCCTTTATTTACGGCTGTTTCAGATAAAGTTGTAGGTTATAATTTGTTTTCAATTGGAAGAGAGAGGTACCTTATTAGGGCAGGCGCAAGATACGAAGATTTTTGGAATTTGTTGTTTATGAAAGGAGAGAGGTGGGAGGAGAGTCTGGAGACAGTTTGTCCTTGTGCAAGCAGTTAATATTATTTCTTTCATGTGTTTTTATACTAATTGTCTTGTCTTACAAGAATATAATTCATCTATTGATTTGTATGTGTTGTTGTTTGCTTCTATCTAAATAGGTATGAAAAATACAAATAACCTGACAACCTCTCACCCGTAACCCAAAGAATTTTACACCCGTTGTTTCAAAAACCGTCCCTTCATAAAAGTATACCCACGCCCTCCAATAACCAGCAGATCACCATCCTCAAGCTGACGAAGTCTATCCTTCGAAATGTCCTCATCCTTAGTATGGACGGAGCCACCCGTTCGGTAAGCAATTTCCAAGTAGTGCTCATTAATGCCATAAGTAGAGGCAGTGAGCAGAACGCGGACAGGCGTTTTGAGTTGATTCAACTTGTGAAGATCGCTGGCGTCACTGTAGTTGTCGGCAATGAAAAGGAGTTCCTCCTCAGCCTGCTTATCCTTTGCACCAATGATCAGCGCTTCTACCACATTTTCCAAACGATTGGCACCACAACTAAAATTAACAATTTTATCAATCGTAGTCGCAAAGCCTTCCACATCGTTTTTTACCACATGATAAATCCCTCTGCTGTGGTGATCGTCGTTGCTCTTTTTTGATTTGTTTTGAAAACCATTGAACAGCCAGTAAGTATTGTTGCTGCGTTCGGAATCATCGGAGTAGTTCCAAACCAGCAGCTCGTCAATATATTTGTACATACTACAATCAATATTGGCTACAATTCTTTTTTGTTTCCAGTCGTCTTTGTTGCGTTGCAGCATGGCAGATATTTCCTGCCCGTGGTCTACGTAGTACCTTGGGTTTTTAGCTAGCTTTTCTTTTTCATCGGAAACTCGATTGAGTACATTCTTTTCTATAGTAGCGGCATCTAGTTTTGCAAAGTAATGTTGTAGATAGAAATTGAAACGATCTGTTTTTGAAATTTGGGCAATGTATTCCAGCCTTTGTGCAGCAAGGGTAGAATCTCGCTCGGCTAGTAATCTTGCTCGTTCTGCTTTTCGCCTTTTGAACTCTTCTGTACTTAGACATTCCAACTCCAAGGTGCTGGTTCTGGAAGAGGGCCGATCCTCATAAGTTTTTGTATGCAGGTTTTGAAAGATGCAGGTGCTCACAAAGTAAGTATCTCCTTTTGGTAGCATCAGTGTCGCTTTGCCCTGGCTATTCGTCAGTGCGGCATAGACTTTTTGTGATTTCTGACTTACGTAAAATATGGATTCTTTCACCAGCGGTTGATTTTCAAAATCTGCCATTTTGATATTTACGAGTACTCTGCTTTGGGTAGGCATTTGGCCAGGAGCCAGTTTTTGAAAGATGGTATCATTGCGCTCTGTCTCCTGAATTCGGGTAGACATGCAAACGACTTTGAAGGTCTTTGTCAGCTTTTTTTCTTTGGGAATGGTGAATTTTCGGTAGTCCGTTTCTTCGTTTAAGTTGACCGTGTACTTATTGTTATTGGGGAGTAGGAAAAACGCTTCGCCGTTTTCATCGGTTATCCCTTGCCAGTATTGATTTGTTTTTTTGTTCCAGACCCAGAGGGGCATGTTGCCGATTCGATTTTTTCGGAAGTCCATTACCAGGAGGCGGACGAGGGCTTCTGAGTTGGTTGGTTTTATCTCATCGGAGCGGTGGTAGTTTTGGCTGATGGTGTCGTTTGGAGTTGTGTTTTGGCTGTAGCCAAATTGGAATGTGATGGAGAGGAGAAATACTAGGAGCGTCTGTTTCAAGGTCATGGTTTTATTGGTGTCCGAATAATTTTGGACTTTAATAACTGACCTTTGGGGCGGTGTATTTTGTGGGTTTTGTATGATATTTTGCGAAAACTTTAATAGCGTTGAGGCAAGCTGTAAAGTATTTAAAATTGGATGTTTTGCTTCTCATGTTTTGGGTTTTATAACTTGGGTATGCTTTCTGAGGAGCAGAACTCGCAGCGCAACTTTTAAGTTGCACCGCGAGCTGCGCTTAAAAAAATTTGTAACCCGAAGGGTTCCTGTTATCCTGTCTACCTCTCCACCTGTTATCCGCTCTCCTAAAAACCACTACCACCAAATCGGCCGATCATAACTCTTC
>JBGCDT010000455.1:0-2524 GCA_045105695.1 Saprospiraceae bacterium
AATATATTTCCAGGTTACGATTCGACTATTAAATTACTAACGGGCTTAATTACCTACCCATTGATTTATGGACTGCAAGTGTTTTTAATCCATCAGCTTTTTAATAACTGGAAAATAACGCTTGTTTATTTAGTGACCTTACTACCCTTTGGATGGTTTGCGCTCTCTTGGCAAAAAAAATATAAGCAGTTTTTAGAAAATAAAAAGTGGAAAGGATTTAATACTGCTGGAGTATTGAAAAAAGAACGAAAAGAAATTATGGAGACTTTAACGGAAAAGATTTTACCAGCTCAGAATTTAATCGCCTAAAATGCTCATTGATTATATTGCGCTAAGCATTTACCTCCTCGCCACGCTCTCTCAGTTTGTCTTTTGGTTATTTATTTTTTCGCGATTAGCATTTTATAAAAAAGAAAAAAAAGAAGTCTTTTCAAAGACAAAAAAACCGCATAAGGTCTCTGTAATCGTCTGCGCCCGCAACGAAGAAAAAAATTTAAAAAAAAATATTCCCCGTATCCTAAATCAGAACTACCGCTCCTTTGAACTGTTGGTCGTAAACGACGAATCGACCGATGGGACCAAAAACATATTATTGGAAAATCATATAGAAAGTCCTACCTTGCGTCTTCTTGACATACAAGATAAGCCGGAAGGAACTGGAAAAAAGTACGCCCTTGGAAAAGGTATCGAAGCTTCCAGTCACAAAGTTCTTTTATTGACAGATGCGGATTGCAGTCCTGTAACAAAAAACTGGATTGATGGCATGCAACAGTATATACGGGGACCGATTGAAATTGTTTTAGGTTACGCCCCATATTTTAAACAAAGGGGTTTCCTGAATCTTTTTATTCGATTCGAAACAGTATATACGGCCATTCAATATTTTTCTTTTGCATTAATCGGAAAACCCTACATGGGTGTTGGAAGAAATTTAATGTATAAAAAAAAATTATTTTTTGAAGGAGGCAAATTTACTTCACACGAACACCTGTTGTCTGGCGATGATGATCTTTTCATCAACGCAGCAGCCCACACCCACAACACCGCCATCTGTATTGATAAACAGACTTTTATGTACTCGGAGCCCGAAAAAACATGGGCCAATTACTTCCGCCAAAAGTCAAGACACCTGACCACTGGGAAGCACTATAAACTCACACATCAAGCCATTTTAGGCACTCTATCTCTTGGTCATATACTACACATTCTTGGAGGTTTTTATATCATATATAAATTTAGCATAATATTTGTTATGTTAGTTTATGTGGCAAGATTGCTAGTTGTGTTACTGATTATGAGACCCATTCTAAAAAAGCTTGATGATATTTCCTTGTGGAAATGGATTCCAATTCTAGATGTGTTTTTTGTCATTTACCTCCTGGTTTTCGCGCCCTTATTATTGTTCCGAAAACATAAACAATGGAAGTAACAAACAAACCACCACAACCCACGAACTTATCCCAACGTGCACAAGAGGATTACAATTTAGTATTGAGTGCTATTGATGGTAATCAAAAATCCTACGCCTCTCTCATGGACCGCTACCGCAATTCCATTTTTCACATGATGATGAAGATGGTCAGCAATCGCGAAGATGCAGATGACCTTACGCTAGAAGCCTTCGGTAAAGCTTTCAACAAGCTGCCTAGCTACGCGCCGCGTTATGCATTTTCTACCTGGTTGTTCAAAATCGCCATCAACAATTGCATAGACCACATCCGTAAGAAGAGACTGAAGATGCTATCCATCGATGATCCGATCGAACCAGAAGGTGATCACAATTACTCTACGAATATCCGCTCTACTGCATTAGACCCAGAAGAACAGTTCATTCGCCAGCAACGTCTCAAACTGATGCGTTCTGTACTCAACCAACTCAGCTTAAAATATCGTTTGATGATTGAACTTCGTTTTTTCGAAGAATTAAGCTACGACGAAATTGCTCAGGAGTTAGACATTCCACTAGGTACTGTAAAGGCGCAGTTATTCCGCGCTAAAGAAATTCTGTACAACATTTTGCAGCAGCCAGGAGCTAGTGCTTACATCGATAAGCCACGCCACAATGGGAAAGCAAAAGGCAGAGCAAAGTCAAAATCTGTAAAAAGTAAAAAAGCTTCTGCTAAAGAGGCTACTGTTCATCTTGTAAAAGAAGCTGTATAACAATACAGTTACATTTTTTCACACTATATGAAACCGCATCTTTCTAAAAAGATGTACGAATAAAAAGAACTCAATAAAAATTGGTTCTAAAAAATAGCTTCCCGATCTGTTCGTCAGTTCGGGAAGTTATTTTTTTAGAGGGATTTTTTCATTTTACTTTTCATTCTAATTTTAATTAAATCCCCCTACCTTTGCTGGAAATAACTACATGCAGCAAATACGGAAATACTACCCTGATCTTACAGAGCGACAACAACAACAGTTCGAGCAACTCGGCCCATTATACAAAGACTGGAATTCAAAAATAAATGTCATCTCCCGAAAGGACATCGACCAGTTATTCGAACGCCATGTGCTACATTCT
>JBGCDT010000456.1:0-22837 GCA_045105695.1 Saprospiraceae bacterium
GGAGTGGCTTCCGGGTTTTCGTAAACGTAGTGTTGGAATTCATCAACAGCTACTCCGTAAGGTAAAAACTTCAGCGCACCAGCAAGATGAGCAAACTTATATTTCATCGTATCTTCTTTGAAGAACAACTGCATCCAAGGCCAGGTGAAAAACTCCATGCTCATGGAATGTATTTCACAGGCTTCGTAAGTTGGCCAGTTGTATTCTTTCAATCCGAGGTCTCTGCTGGAGTAAACCTGGAAGGCATGTCCTGCCTCGTGAGTAAGTACATCTATATCACCAGTTGTTCCGTTGAAATTGGAAAAGATGTAAGGTGCACCATGCTCGCTTATTAAGGTGCAGTAGCCGCCGGTTGCTTTTCCTTCTCTGTTGACGAGGTCCATTAAATCATTATCAACCATATAGTTGAAAAACTCATCGGTTTCACCTGATAGTTCTTTGTACATCGTCTGAGCGTTTTCGACAATCCACTCGGGGCTTCCTTTTGGCGTAGGATTTCCAGAAGGGAATCGGAAACCTTCGTCGTAATAATATAAGGTATCCAAACCGAGTCTTTTCTTTTGTCGGTCGTACAGTTCATTTGTCAACGGAACGATATGATCCAAAATCTGCTGGCGATAATTGGCGACCATCTCTGCATTATAATCCGAACGTAGCATTCGAGCGTAACCGAGTTCGATATAATTTTTATAACCAAGTTTGAGGGCCATTCCATGACGGACCTTCACCAGTTTGTCAAACAACTCATCGAAAGCTGCTCCGTGCTTTTCGTAGAAAGCCCATTTGGCCGCCATTGCTTTTTGACGAACGTTTCTGTCTTTGCCTGTTTCCAAAGGAATGAGGCCAGAGAGGTTATATTCTTTACCTTCAAATTCGATGGTCGCTCCAGCCTTGAGTTTTACGTATTCACTGCTGAGTCGGTTTTCTTCTTTTAAGTCTTCCAGAATATTTGGCTCAAAAGTTTTCAAACTTAGTTCTGCGATAACAAACAATTGATTACCTCGCAGCTCTTCTAGTTCCTTTCGAAAAGGAGAAGCCAATAAGGTTCTGTAATATTTATTAATCAGTGCTTCAAAATCAGGATTAGCCGAATCAAAGAATTTGTTTTCCTCTTCATAGAAAGCATCTTTCGTATTTATGGTATGTCTGACGTAGCAGATATTGTACATCGATAGGAAGCTTTGACGCAGATCGTTGATGTCGTTAAGAAGCTTGTTTTGTACAGCAGCGTCTTTTGCGCTTTCAAAATCTTGGAGAAGTTCGGCAAACTGAGTGGTCAGTTTTTCTATAGAAGGTCTTTCATAATCGAAATCGCTGAATTTCATGTGCTTAGTTTTTTATCTGTATACTGAGTTGATCGGATAGGTTCCCGATTTGTTTTGCCTGCATTTTACGCAAAAAATGAGATATAGATTGGATTCGCTGTTTACTTTTTTAATCAACCTGTCGTAGAGCAGATTTCTAGGGCTGATTAGATGGCTTCCGTTTTCCGTTCTTTTGTTACCTTTGCGGGGCTTTTTGAGGACCATTTACTGGCAACCAACATTTTTATGGATTTAAAAGATCAAATCATAAAGGAAAAACTGCCGCGCCATATTGCTATCATTATGGACGGTAACGGTCGTTGGGCTAAGAAGCACGGCAAGCAGCGTGTATTTGGCCATAAGAACGGAGTGGTCTCTGTGCGAGAAACGACAGAGGCTGCTGCTGAGATCGGGATTGAGTATTTGACCTTATATGCTTTTTCTACAGAGAATTGGAATAGACCTAAATTTGAGGTAACAGCTTTGATGACTCTACTGGTCGAAACGATCCGAAAGGAAATCCAAACGCTTAATAAAAATAACATTCGACTACAAGCAATTGGTGATTTGAGTCGTTTGCCAAAGCGTACACATAAAGCGCTGATGGAGGCCATCGAGGATACGAAGGATAATAGTCGAATGACGCTGGTATTGGCGTTGAATTATAGTGCTCGTTGGGAGATTGTAAATGCTGCTCAAAAGCTAGCAGAAAGAGTAGCGGCCAACGAAATGACTCCTGAAGATATTAACGAAGATCATTTTGCCAATGCTTTAAGTACCCAGGGTATTCCCGATCCTGAGCTATTGATTAGAACAAGTGGAGAGCATCGAATTAGTAACTTTTTGCTTTGGCAAATCTCTTACACAGAGCTGTGCTTCATGGACATCTTCTGGCCGGAATTCAGAAAACAACATTTTTATGAAGCGATAATTAATTTTCAAAACAGAGAGCGAAGGTTTGGAAAAACAGGAGATCAAATTTCATCTTAAGAATCCATAACTTTCACAAAAGCTTTCAAACCAAATGAATTAATTATTTCCACTTTTCAGATTTTTCATTCATCAAACAACTTTATTCCCCCAAGTCGCACCTAAGTACAACAGGATATTCAATGCCTCGTTACCTTTTGGTAAATCCTAAAAGGCACAACAGAATTTTAATCAAAAAACGATCATCAGATTTCAAGCATCTGTACAAATAGATTTTATAATGAAAAAACTTTGGCTCCTTACTTTATTACTTTTCAGCCAGATTGTTCTCGACAACTCCTTTCTACAGGCACAGACCAATGACAGCATTCCTCCTGTTGACTACTCTACGCCAAAAGAATTTGAAATTGGTGGTATCCGAGTTACGGGTGCTCAGTTCAGTGATGACAATGCAATTATTTCTTTGACCGGTTTAAAGGTTGGAGAAAAAATTCGGGTTCCTGGACCAGACATTCAGCGAGCGATGAGAGCACTTTGGAAATTACGCCTTTTCACAGATGTTCAGATCTACAAAGAGAAGTCAGTTGGAGAAGTTATATTCTTAGAAATAGCCGTTCAAGAAAGACCTCGTTATACCGAGCACTCTTTTAAAGGTGTCAAAAAGAACAAACACGATGATCTAAATGACATTGTGCAGCAACACTTACTGAAAGGTTCTATCGTAACGGAATACGCAAAAGTGAATGTCTCCAATGGCATTAAAACCTACTTCCGTGAAAAAGGATTTTTGGATACAGAGATAAAGGTTACAGAGGAAAAAGACCCTAAAAGAATTAATGCGGTCCGATTGGTTTTTAATATTGATAGAAATAAAAAAGTAAAGATACAGGACATCACTTTCGATGGCAATACTGTCATAAAAGATAGGAAGCTGCGAAAGATGATGAAGGGCACGCGTAGAAAAAGACGATTGTTTTCTGGCTCTAAATTAATAAAGCCAGACTATGAAGATGATAAGCAAGCGATCGTTTCTTATTATAATACAGTTGGTTTCAAAGATGCTCGAATCATTCAGGATAGCGTTTGGAGAGAAGACGATGGTGATTTAATGATCCACCTCGATCTTTACGAAGGGCCGAGATATTATTTCAGAAACATCGCTTTCAAAGGAAATTCTATTTACAAAACAGATGTATTGGACAATATCCTTGGTATCAAAAAGGGGGATATTTATAATCAAGAATTATTGGAAACAAGACTTCGTTTCAGTCCTGACGGACGAGATGTGAGTACCGTTTACATGGACAATGGTTACTTGTTTTTTAGAGTCGATCCGGTAGAGACAGCAATCATCGGAGATTCTATTGATTTAGAAATTAGAATTTATGAGGGTCCTCAAGCGACTATTGACAGAGTGACCATCAGAGGAAACGATCGAACACACGAGCACGTGGTGCGAAGAGAATTGCGTACCCGACCAGGACAAAAATTTAGTCGTACAGACATTATCCGTTCACAAAGAGAAATCGTAAACCTCGGTTATTTCAACCCAGAAGCGATGGAAATCAACACGCCAGTAAATCCACAAAGAGGTACTGTTGACATTGAATATGTATTAGAAGAAAAACCTTCTGATCAATTAGAACTCTCCGCCGGATGGGCCGGAGGTGGTCGTGGTATCATTGGAACACTTGGGGTTTCTTTCAACAACTTCTCTTTGAGAAACTTCTTCAAAAAAGAATCCTGGAGTCCACTTCCTCAGGGAGATGGTCAACGACTTTCTTTGAGAGCACAGACAAACGGTAGTCGTTTCCAATCTTATAATGTTTCTTTTACAGAACCTTGGTTGGGTGGTAAAAAACCGACTTCACTCTCTGTGGGTGGTTTTTATAATATCCTTTCTAATGGTGTTCCGCGTTCAGTTGATGGACACAGAGGATTTAATATTTTGGGTGGATCAGTTGGTGTAGGTTTCCGAATGAAAGTGCCAGATGATTTCTTCATTTCCAATACAACCTTGAATTTACAAAGATTGGATTTGAACGAATGGCAGGGGTTTGAGCTACAGGATGGAACCAATATCAGTAGTGGTGACTTTTTCAACTTTAGTATTAATCAGACGTTCACCCGAACGAATGTTTCTGATCCGATCTATCCGCGATCCGGTTCTAAGTTCTCATTGTCTATGCAGTTTACGCCACCGTATTCTCTAGTTAAGAAAAATGATTTCTTCAAGCTTTCAGATGATGAAGCTTCTATAATAAGAGATATCGAAGGAGAAAATGCAGATGTGGTTATTAACAACCTGGAAGCACAGAATAGATTTAAGTGGTTGGAATACCACAAGTGGCGTTTCAACTTCGAATGGTATACTCCACTAGAACCATCTCAGAAACTAGTATTAAAGCTTGGAGGAAAAATCGGAATGCTAGGTTCTTATAGTGACAACATTGGTCTTTCTCCTTTCGAGCAATTCCAGCTTGGTGGTGATGGATTCTCACAGCAGACTGGAAGTTTCTACAATGGTATTGACATCATTTCTATGAGAGGTTATGAGATCAATGAATTGGACGCAAATATCGGCCAAAACGGAGGCGTCATTGCAGCTCCAGTTTTTGATAAGTTTAATATCGAATTACGTTACCCATTCTCTTTGAACCCTTCAGCTACCATCTATATCTTAGCTTTTGCAGAAGGAGGAAATGCTTGGAGACGATTTAGAGATTTCAATCCATTCGATGTGAAGCGATCTGCGGGTATGGGACTAAGAGTCTTCCTTCCAATGTTTGGAACACTTGGTTTTGACTACGGACTTGGTTTCGATAAAAATGCTCCAGAGAATGGTTCTGTATTTAGTCGTTTTGGAACCTTTAATATTATCCTTGGATTTGAGCCAGAGTAAAAAGTGGCTTTAAAGAATTGTATTTTAAAAAATCCCGCTGTGATAATTCGCAGCGGGATTTTTTAGATTGGTCAATCAAATACTAAATTTGCAATATGGAAAAAAGAGGTAAAGCTCGCCTTGTTATTTTTAGTTCAATAATTCTTGTAGGAGTATTGTTATGCTTCATTGTATTTCAGCAATACAAAATACTTTCTACTCAAAAAGTATTTCAACAAAAACAGTTAGAACGGCAGGAAGCATTACTGCAAACAGAGCAAAACAATAATACTTCTGTTCTCTTAGCTAATCTATTGACGGAGGTTGACATAGACCTTAAAAACAATTCGAATAGAACGCTCAGCGAAGAACTTATTGAGCGCATCGCTTTTCTTAGTCATTCTTTTATTCCCTGCAAGTATATAAACGGAGCTGCTTTGTCTGAAGAAGCCCTAAGCCTTGAACGAGGTCAATTGCTATTGTCTTTACTGAGCATGGATTTAGACACGTCGACTTTTAAATCGATTAAGAAAACAGCCACTTTTGCGAAAGCAGATTTAAGAGCTGCTAAGATTCAAGAAGCTAATCTTAGTGCGATCAACTTGGAGGATGCCAACTTAAAAGAAGCTGATCTTTCAAATAGCAACTTTGAATCAGCTGAACTTCGCGGGGTAAACCTTTGGGCGGCGAACTTAGAGAATGTGAATTTGCAAAAGGCCAATTTAATTCGATCTAACCTAGGATGGATCGATTTGAGAACAGCAAATTTACGAGAGGTAAATATGAGTGGGGCAGATTTAACAGGAGCTAAAATGAGTGGCTTAGACCTGAGAGGAGCTAATTTAGAATGGTCAACCATGGAAGGGGTATTATTACTTGATGCTAATATGGAAGGAGTAGAAATGTCTGGAGCTGTTTTAAAAAAAGCGAGTCTGAAAAATGTTATTCTAACAAAAGCAGAAATGAATTATGTAGACCTACAAAATGCTAGTCTTAGAAATGCAGACTTGGCTGGTGCGACTCTTATAAGTGCGAATTTGAGTTATGCAGATTTCACAAACGCAAATTTGAGTGATGTGAATTTGCATAAAATTACTTTTGCCGAAAAGGAATGGTTCAAAAAGTTATCTAATGAAAAAGTGAACGGACTAGAAAAAATAAAAGAGAAGTATCGCATTGAAAAGGACCAGTCCTTTGTTTCTAATTATTGGCTAGTGCCGAATAAAAAATAAAATTTTATTTTTTATTCTTCTTTTTCAATCTCAATCCTGTTGTGTCTTCCATTACTGTATTTATTTTATTTGCGAATTTCACAACAAGTTGATCAGTAGATTTAAACGGTTTAAAACCAATCTGGAAAGCCCAGGAATAATGAATTTGAATATCATTTAAATAATCAGCCAATAGCGTTGGAGTCCAATGTGTTTGCTGATTAATATTATATTTTTCACGTAGTTCTTTTCCTACTTCCTGCCCCCATTCATTATTGATGATATCGACATAGTTATCAAGAGGACCGTTTTCCAAATCCAGAATTTGCTCTTCCGTAAAATCACCTGTAATTAGCTCTGGCATACTTGCACGTTCGTGTGTATCTGCTATAAAGTCTGCCAATCTCTCTGAAAAGATAGAAGTCATAAAGGCCTGAGAATTAAAATGGTTGAACGTATTTATGTATCCTTTCTCAGAAGAATCTCTTGGCGATAGCATTGCCATATCAGAATCTGTAATATTATGAAGCATCGCTTCTGCAAGATCATAAAAAGCAACATCGCCTTCTCCAAAAATCCATCCTCTCCGTCTGGACAAACTAAATACACGAGGTAAATTTCTTTTATTAATTATAAGGTATGGATTATTCAGTCCTAGCCATATCTTACTCCAAAGCGTACCTGTCCATGCCTTCAAAATATCCTTTTCAGAAACTCCAGTTTGCAATATACTCACGACCTCCTGCCCATTCGTGCGATGTATGATACGCACATAAGGAGCAGCATGCACCATCGGAGCAGCACCAGACATTCCATCGAAGTATTTGATATCGATTGTTTGTTTTAATTCTTCCAGAGAGTTGAATCGTGTGAGCAGAAGTGCGCCTTTTGTAATTCCAGTTGTATCTTTTTTAGCTATATTTTCCGAAAGATCTTTTTTATTTTTCTCCATCGAATTATTAGAAGCACTTGTACAGCTTGCAACGAAAAGAAATATCCACAGCAAGGGAAATACAAAATTAGATATGGATTGATTCAAATACAAAAAGTAAGTTGTTTTATTAATGATTTGTTCTGACTATCTTACAAACCTAAATTTACGTTTTCCATTCCAATTGTTTCAACGCTTTTACAACTATGAAAAAAATCAGCTTTGTATTATTCGTATTCTTTTGCCTAACCACAGTACTAAATGCCAAAGACTACAATATTATTTCCTTTGGAGCTGTGCCCGACGGAAGCACTTTAAATACCGTTGCTATTCAAAAAGCAATCAATGAAGCGTACGAAAATGGAGGAGGCAGAGTAGTCGTTCCAACAGGTACTTTTCTTTGCGGAAGCATTATATTAAAAACAGGAGTAGAATTTCATTTACAAGAAAACGCAATACTCTTAGGAAGTACACAAATTGAGGATTACCAAAAACTAAAGCGCTGGAAAGCCCTAGTTTTAGCAGATGGTCAAAGAAATATTTCCATCACAGGCAAAGGCACACTCGATGGCCAGGGCAGACAACTCGCATTAAATATTGATAGCCTATTCTACATCGGACAAATAGATAGCACAGATTATACTTTCCCAGAAAAACGTCCCAGAGAATATCTCCGTCCGCAAATTATTGAATTTGTAAAATGTAAAAACATTAAAATAACAGGAGTGACTGTTCAGAACGCTGCAAGTTGGGTGCAGACTTATGATCTCTGTGAAAATTTAATTATTGATAATATCCGAGTCCTCAGTGATGCTTATTGGAACAATGATGGAATCGACATTGGGGATTGTAGAAATGTGCGGATTACAAACTGCCACGTCAATTCTGCTGATGATGGTATCTGCTTAAAATCTCATTACATCGATAAAGGTTGCGATAGTATTTACATTGCCAATTGTACGGTTCGCTCCAGTGCCAGTGCTATCAAATTTGGAACACGTTCCTCTGCTGGATTTAAAAACATCACTATTGAAAACATCAAAGTCTTTGATACTTTCCGATCTGCTATTGCCATAGAATCAGTGGATGGCGGAACAATTGAAAACGTTTTAGTCAACAATATAAAAGCCACTAATACGGGCAATGCTATTTTCATACGCTTGGCTAAACGTAGTAAAGTGAGACCTGCTGGTAAAATTAAAAATGTAACCCTGAGAAATATTAAAGCAGAAATTTGTTTTGAACGCCCTGACTATGCTTACGATATCAGAGGCCCCAATCTTCCATTTTTCCATAATATTTTCCCTGCATCCATTACTGGAATACCTGGTAACTCTGTTGAAAATGTCGTGTTAGAAAATATAGAAATCATTTACCCAGGAAGAGGAAATAATGGTTTGGCTAATATGCCTGTTTCACGTTTAGAGGAAGTTCCTGAGAAGGTAAGAGACTACCCAGAGTTTTCTATGTTTGGAGAATTACCTGCCTGGGGTTTATATGTTCGTCACGTCGATGAACTCACTATGAGAAATATTCGCTTAGAAATTAAAGCACCCGATTATCGTCCAGCATTCGTTTTCGATGATGTAAAAAAACTAAAACTAAAAACAGTAAAAACAGAAGGAGATCAAAAGGACATTTCTTTTTTCTTCCATAAGGTGGAATCTGTTGAAAGAACTAAAAAATAATGTCTCGCTAGACTTCTAAAGTATATAACATTAGTTCTACATCGTCATCTGGCAGGTTTATCATTTTCTGAAAAGTGAGTCCTAGCTTTTCAATTAATTTTCGAGAGGCTACATTTTCTTCGATGGTAATCGCACTTATTTTTTTGACACCAAATTCATTAATACCAATTTCTTTTATTTTTACAGCACTTTCGTAAGCATAGCCCTGACCTTCGTGTTCTGGCAAAAAAGCAAAACCAATATCGACTCCTTCCAAGCCATCCCGATCATATAGTCCGCAGCTTCCAATCGTCACATTGTCTGTTTTTCGAGTAATAAAATAATTACCGAACCCCAATCGATCCAACTGCGGAAGCATCTTTTCTTTAATATATAGTTCTGCATCTTCCAGTGTTTTTACATTTCGGTCACCTATGTTCTTTATCCACTTTGGTGTATTTAATAATTCTAAAACAAACGGTGCATCCGTTATGGCACTCGGTCGAAGGAAGAGTCTTTCAGTCTCAAACGATTTGTATTTTTTCACAGTTTTTAAAACTTCGGTTAATAAAATCTAAAAGTAGTCAATAGGTTAATCATATTAAAGACAATTGTTACCTTTGCGAGTGCATTAACCCACCTACTGAGACTACGCTAATTATTTTCACCATTAAATTATATATAAATTATGCGAACTAGTTTATTCACACTACTACTATTGTTATGCTTTTCTATGGTCTATGGCCAAAAAGTAAAAACTAAAAATACTCGAATTCCTATTGAATTTGCATCCATGCCTATTCACAAGACATCGCCTGATGCACGTACGTACTCACTGGAAGTAGAAGGGAATTACAAATTTGACACACAAGAAATCGGAGATGCGCTGAATCTTAGAGGCTGGACTTACGCAGAGGAAGGAGGAGCAGTGGTAGCCAGAATAGATGTAGACAACTTCATCCAAGGGCGGTCTGATTATACTAGAGAAAAGAAACAATCAAAAAATAAGGAAGGGAAAGTAACTGCTACTTGGTATGAGTACACTTACTCTTCTACCAATACAGGATTGGGTAGTTTGAAAGTTTTTGGACCAGCAGACCCTTACAAAGCGCCTGTCAAAAAAACAAAGTCTTCTGAAAGAATAGCTAAGAAAAAAGCAGAAGAAAAGAAAAAGAAAGACGATAATCCATTCCTTAAAGGGGTAGATTTAGAAGAGAGTAACGATGATGCAGCAAATGAAGCTGGGTTAGTTGCCAGATACGATCTTACTCAAAGATATACCGTAACTGGAAAAACTACTAAAGATTTGAAATCGGCTAGAAGCAGTTATAACAATGTTGCGAATGAAGCTTATGCAAAACAGTTGGATAGATATGCTAATAAAGTAATCTCTAATACCAACTTCTACCTAAACAAAACCTATGGTTACAACAAAAGAGTAGAGCGCGCTAAATTCAAAACACTATCTTCTAAAAAGCACCCGGAGTACGAAATGTACAACCAGGCAACAGATGCATTGAAAGCAATTTTTGCTACCAAAAAATTTAATAAGCCAACGGATGAAGTGATCACCTCAATGGAACCATTAATCGGTTACTTCAAATCAATAACGGAGAAATACTCTAAAGACGATAAGCATCAAAAAAGATTAAAGGCTGCTAGTCTTTACAATCTTGCTCAAATCTATTACTACCTAGATATGCCAGATAAGGTTATGGAAGTAGGAAATGAATACATTGCTTGGGACCACGATGTGAAGATTGGAAAGAACTTCATAGAGAAGGCAAAGTCACTAAAACACTTATTGGCTTTCCATGATGTAAATGGTCGATACTTTGTAACGAATGAAGATGCTGATGCTATCGAAGGTGAAGAAATAGAAGGGGAGGACGATGACGACGATGGTGCTAAGAAATAATTTGTAATAGCATTGTTATAAAAGGAGGGATGGCTTTAAATAGTCATCCCTCTTTTTTATTGTGGGGTTTACTACCAATCCTCTCCCTCTAAGTCATCGTCTTGCGAAATACCCGATCCGTATTGCAAAGGTGCATCTCCATGGGTTTCCAAAACGACTGGATAAGGCGATTTCGGATACTCTGTTGTAATTTCCAACAAGTCCACATGGAATTCCCAACTGTCATCATAATCAAAAAGATACAAAATCCGCTGGCGAGTCACGAGCGTCAAATTTGCTAAAGTAGCTTCGGTAGTGAAAGGTTGATTTCCACTCCTAGGATCGTGATAAGACTTCTTGGAGTTTCTGATTTTATTATCTAGATAAAAACTGTAGTGCCCCTCATTGTCAAAATCAAACGCTTTTTGAATAGCCAAATGCACATGTGACAAACTGTGGCCTCCTCTGAAAACTATGGTCCGCCAAATATCGGGCAGATGCGTAATAGATACTTTTATTACAAACTGAGCATTTATTAATTCGTCTGGGTTGATGGGTGTTTTATCTATCGCATCTTCTGACTGCGCTTTTGCATTTGCAATCTTTTCAGCAATCAAATCTGTGATGTCCATCAGCGTAGGTTCTTCCCCCCTTTGAGCTAATTCCATGAAAATTTCTTCCATGTTTATAGCCACTCCAAGTTCTTCTTTTGCCTGTTTTTCGATGATACTCATATGTTGCTGAATTTCCTCGGCTGTTGGGTCCTCGGACAATTCAGGTAAGTCAAATCCTTCTGTATTTTCTGAATCGTTAGTCATGGTTATTTATTTTTTATTGGAGTAGATCCTTCTAAATCATCTAGACTACCGAAGCATCTGATATCTATTAAGAATCTGTTTAAGTTTTGTTGACAGAGGCGAAATTATGCAGAAATTGGTTTTGAGTAAATCAATCATCCAATTCCTCCGTTTCCGGATTACTTACAGAAGTCAATTTCAAATTCCCTTTTACAAAATTACACCATACACAATTCTTTTCATTACAACCTTCATAAAATTCGTGTTTGTGGATTTTTTTCCAACTGTCACGAATCATGTCTTTTACAACCTCTACTTGTCTAGCAGAATAATCAATTTCAGATTCAGAAAAAACACCTTTACTATCTGGCTCCATATAAGAGATGGCTGCGGAGTCTACAATTTTTCCAAGTTGCGAAGCTTCAAATAATATTTTATAAAAATACAATTGCCGCCAGTAGTTTCCACCCAATGGTTTAGAACGCGTTGGTTGTCTTACTTTATCTTTAGTCAGACTTCCTGTTTTGTAGTCAACAATGTGCACACGTCCTTTTTCAAAAAGATCTACACGGTCTATCGTTCCCTTTAGCGGTATCCCATCCATTTCCACGTTTCTAATGTCATGCTCTACTAAGACTTGTGTTGGCCATTGACCGATGTACTGTTGGTAATAAGATTCTAGTACTGTTTTTCCTATGGTCATTCGGCGCGCAAACTCAGTAGGTCGGAAGTACGCACGGTAGCGTTTCATTTCGTCTTCAAAATATTGCACAAAGTTAGCTGCCGCAGGAAATGTCTTATCCGAATCATTTTTCATTTTTTCAAATAAGCGTCGCAGCGCAAAATGAATAGCCGTACCATAGGAAGCCGCCTCTGACTGTACCGCAGGCAAGCGTAAGACCACTTCATAGTAAAAGCTCAATGGACAACGGAGATAACTATTCAGACTACTTACACTCAAAACAAAATTTTCTAACAAGGTGTTTGCAAGCGCTTCTTCCAAGGCTGGAATCTGAGGGGCTTCCTGCTCTTGCAAGGCCAAATATTGTGCATCCAAAATCAATTCGGGAGACAAACTTCTTTGCTCTACTTCCAATTCTGTTGCTGATAAAATTTCTTCCACATAGATCGTTCGCTCCAATGGCTTACCATCTGCTTTGTGAGTGGCATAAGAGATGTAAAGAAATTCTTTTGCCCTCGTAATCGCCACATAGAATAATCGCCGACGTGCCTCCATTGCATCTTCCTCCCCCGACTGAGTTAGTGTGTCTGGAAAAGCAAACCTTCGTCCACGTGTACTTCTCCCTGGCTCCCAACGATCTTTGATGGCATCTAATATAAAGACGTATTCAAACTCTAATCCTTTGCTACTATGTGCGGTGATTAGGTTTACGCCTTCTTCTGCTTTTATGTGTCTCTGCAATCGGATGGCTAGTCGATTGGAATCCATGCTGCTGAGGGTTTCCAATAATTTTTTCAGACTGATTCTTGGATTCCGTTGTGCTTCGTTTTTGATAAAAGTCACAAAGGTATTCATCACCTGTATCAACCAAATTTTATCTTCCTGCTGCAAAAGATGCAGTAGCCAACCCGAACGATTGATGAGCCTTTCGACAAAAACAGGTAGCGAAATATTTACATAGTCTCCAATCATCTGCTCCAGCAAATCAATAGCTTCCTTTAGTTGCTTTTCCGTTTTTAGCGAAAGCTTAGATAGGTTATCGCCGTTGCGCAAAGCCATTCGCCAACTGTCAGAAGATTGCTGCTGGTGCTTAGCCATGAAAAGACTCAAGTTGTGCAAATCTGATTGCGCGATTCCCCAAAAGTCAAAATGTAAAATTCGATAAAGCAAATGTTCACCACTACCTGGACGAGCATACTCCAGATAGATATATTGAATAATGGTTCTCAGATTTCTAATCAGTGGCAGGTCGAGGATGTTCACTTCTCGTTTGGTGCTGTATGGGATTTTTTTCTTTTCTAAAAGAGCAATCAAGTTTTCGGCCTGTCGATGTTTCGCATAAATTACAGCCACTTCAGAAAGAGAAACACCTGTTTTTTTAAGTGCCAGCAACTGCTCTGCGATGTCTGTTTCTTCGTGTAGCTGATTTGGATATTCACGAATTTCCGGCTGAGCTACGGATCGAGTAAACAAAACATTTCGAGAGGTCAGTACTTTTTCAATTCCAGGTAAAGAAGAGACAATTCGACGTTCATTATTTTCGATGACCGCCCTTGAAGTGTCTAGTACTTGTTGGGAAGAACGATAGTTGTCCTTCAGTAGGATGAGTTCTAAGTCATTAATATAATTATCTCGAAAATCGACGAGGTTTTTCAACCTTGCCCCTTGGAATTCATAAATGGATTGGTCGTCATCTCCTACGATAAAAATATTTGGACTATCCCAATACTCAATCAGTTTTTGTAAAATTCGATTCTGCGCACCATTGGTGTCCTGATATTCATCTACTAGAAAATACTGATACCGCTCCTGATAATTTCGCAGCAATCCTTCATTTTCTTCGAAGGCCTTCAACACCCATTGGATCATATCCTCAAAATCATAGCGCCTCGCCTGCTGCATCATTTTATTATAAACCGGAAAAAGATCAACAGCCGTAGTGAGCAAATTCATTCGATCTTTTTGCTCGTTTATTTTTAGCTGTTTCAAGTCTCCTTTCTTATTATCGCCATGCGCCCTTTTATAGATATACTCTTCGCGATTAGGCAAATCTTCCAAGTACGTGTGCATACTGTTATGAATAATTTCTTCGGACCAATTCTCTGCCTTCATTCGTTGAAATAAATCACGTAAATGCTTTTCGTAGAAATACGGATCACTAGCTTTTGGCTTTAACAAACTCCTCTCCGGCACCTGATCCAGCAAAGCCCGTATGATCTCGATGCGCTCCAAATCACTAATTGGCTCCAGGTCATGACGACCAAAGAGTTCCAGATTGTCTTTGATCACATTATTACAAAAAGAATGAAAAGTATAGATGTGAACTCGGTGCGCCTCAGGTCCGATAAAAGATAACAGTCGTTCACGCATCGCCAGCACTCCGGCGTCTGTAAAAGTGAGACAGAGGATATTATTTGCTTGCGTATCTGTCTCCATCAGAATGCGACCGATACGAGCCGTGAGGATGTGGGTCTTCCCAGTCCCAGGCCCGGCGATCACCATGACTGGGCCCTCGATGTTTTCGACGGCAGCTTTTTGACCAGGATTCAGACGCTGAAGTTCCTTGGTGAAAAACTCGTTGTATTCTCTACGTTGGCTTGGATTAGTGGCTTGTTGCATGTGGGGGGCAAGATACGGATTGTTCCAAAAAGAATTATTTAACTTTACCAAATGATAAAAGCAGTAATTATAGACGATGTTGCAAAAGCAATAAAGACATTGAAACAAGATTTAGATGCCTACTGTCCAGATGTTGAAATCATTGGCGAAGCAGATGGCGTTGTTTCAGGGGCCAAGCTATTGAAGAACTTAAAACCAGAATTAGTCTTTTTAGATATTCAGATGCAGGATGGCTCTGGTTTTGATTTATTGGAAATTGTGCCAGAGAAAAACTTCAAAGTTATTTTTACTACAGCTTCTGATGCCTTCGCTATAAAAGCTTTCCGCTATGCTGCTGTAGATTATTTATTAAAACCTGTAGACCCTGATGAGCTAATGGAAGCTGTTGCTAAAATCAAAGACCATCAGGAGACACAAGAGGAACGACTCAGTGTGCTTTCCAATACTATTAAAGAGGGCAACTTACCACAGAGTATCGCCTTGCATACTTTAGAAAAAATCCATATTGTAAAAATTGCTAACATCACTCGTTGTGAATCTTCTGGAAATTATACACAGTTCTTTTTTACAGATCGTCCAAAGTTGTTGGTTACTAAAACGCTGAAGGAATTCGATAAACTTTTGCAGGAGCATCAATTCATAAGAGTGCATCAGTCGCACCTCGTTAATGCTCATCACATCAAAGAGTTTGTAAAATTGGACGGTGGTTATCTGATTATGACGGATGGAACAAAGGTCGCTGTCTCGGTAAGAAAGCGAGGGGACTTGGTAAATTGGTTGAGTAACTAGCCTTTCTAAAAATCAGCAAACACATATTCAAAGACACCAAACATATTCAGCAAAGCTAAAACGACCACTACCACCAAAAGCCGATAAGCCCACAAATCTGCAGCTGGAAAACGTGAAGCAAAAGTAGCCGCCAACCAACCCCCAATGGCCTGGCCCGAAGCGAGTATCAATCCAATCCTCCAGTCAATCAACCCCTTCCATTGAAAAATGGCAATCACAAAAATGGTATATAACATGACGACAAATATCTTCACAGCATTCGCTTCAATAATAGAATAGCGCGCTACCAAAACCATCACTGCCAAAAAGAAAACACCCATCCCCATTTGAATAAATCCTCCATAAAAACCCAATGCTAAAAACAGCGGAACCGATAAAAAAGGACTCAATTCTTTCTCTGGATTGCTATCCTGCAACCATCGCTTTGGCTTAACCAAAATAACAACCAACATCGCTAACATCAAAAATCGAAAGACAGATTTGAACTGTTCATTGCTCACCCAGACAGCAACTAAAACTCCAACGATGGCTCCAATGGTTACCAAAGCAATGATTCTTTTACTACGACCAATATTTAGTTTTCCATGTTTATAAAAAGTAAGTGATCCGGTAAGTCCTTGTGCAAATACACCTAGGCGGTTGGTTCCATTAGCCAAGTTGGCGGGCAATCCCAGCACCTCCGTCAAGATACTCAAAGTGATGGCTGATCCATTCCCTGCAAGGGTATTGAGGATGCCTGCGAAAAGGCCACCAACGATAGTGATTAAGATTTCAAAAAAGGACATTTATTAATCTTTAATTTCCTGACAAAGCTCCACTAGTACACCATTCGAAGACTTCGGATGAAGAAATGCAACTAATTTATTGTCCGCTCCTTTTTTTGGTTTTTCATTTATAATTCGAAAGCCCTCTTTTCTCAATCGTTCCATTTCTTTGTAAATATCTTTTACCTCGAAGGCGATGTGATGTATTCCCTCTCCTCTTTTTTCTAGATATTTTGCGATGGCGCTATCGGGATGAGTCGCTTCTAGTAATTCGATTTTTGTACGACCTACTTTGAAGAAGGAAGTGTTGACGTGTTCAGAGTCAACACTTTCAACTTTGTAATGGCTTTTTCCAAAGAGTTTTTTGAAAAGCTCATTGCTGTTTTCTAAATCTTTTACGGCGATGCCGATGTGTTCGAGTTTTAACATGGTTTCGTTTTTAAAAAATTTAATAACTGAGTTTTGAATAATTGAAGGTTGCGCTCAGTTCTTTCGTTAATCATACTCTTCCCCCAAGTCCACTCGCAGCGGCACATTTCGTCGAAAAGCTGTTTCAAAAGAGATGGTCGAATTAGTTCCTTCCACTTCATTTATAGTATGAATTTTTTCATAAATAATATCACGGAGGTGGCGATTGTTCCTAGCGTATATTCTGATGATGAGCGCATACCGACCAGAGATATTAACGCACTCTACGATCTCAGGAATTTTGCGCAGCTTCTCTTCTACTTTTCTATGATGCTTAGAATCCGTAAGCATGATCTGGGTATAAGCAGAAGTTTGGTAACCAAGTGTCCAGGGATCCAGAAGGTAAGTCGCATTTAAAAGAAGACCTCTTTCCTTCAGTTTTTTTACGCGCTGATGAATCAAAGTATTAGAAACCTTTAGCTTTTTGGCCAATTTCACTAGGGGTATTCTGGCGTCTGCTGTCAACTCGTTTAAGATTCTGACATCGAATGGGTCAAGTTGTTTTTCTTTCATATCTATTCACATTCATATTTTTAATTTTGACAGTAAAACAATCAAAATTAATAAAATATGACAACTGTGCATACTGTTAGGAAATTTTATTCCTCAAAATGGGTTTAATTTGTATCATATTTAAATCCTGTAAAAGGTAGGTGGGGTGGATGAGGAGATAAGGCGGATAAGGTGAAATACTTTTCCATTAAACCTTATCAACCTTATCTACTCATCTACCTTTTCTATCTTCTAAAAAAATTAACATGAACGTAACAGCAATTTTATCAGTCAGCTTAATCCTCTTCTCCGTCATCGACATCATCGGTTCTTTGCCGATCATTATTAGCATGAAGAAAGAGGGTGTGAAGATTAATGCAATGACTGCAACTGGGTCAGCAGCATTTATTATGTTGCTCTTCTTATTTTTTGGTGCAGCCTTTTTAGGACTTTTTGGAATTGAAGTCTCTTCCTTTGCGTTGGCAGGAGCCTTGATTATTTTCTTTATTGGACTGGAAATGATTCTTGGAATTCGATTTTTCAGAGACCACCATGAAGATAATGCTTCAGGGAGCATCGTACCAATTTCTTTTCCTCTGATCGCAGGGGCAGGAACACTAACAACCATTATTTCACTAAAAGCAGAATACGACAACTTTAGCATTATCGCTGGCATCGTAATAAATTTGATTTTCATTTACATTATTCTTCAATCTACAGATTGGATTTCAAAGAAAATATCTCCACAGGTTTCTGCTACTTTGAGAAAAGTATTTGGAATTTTGTTATTAGCGATTGCCATTCAAATGGTAAAGGAGAACTTGTAGGAGTATTGTTAGAATTTTTCTTTGCTCTACCCTTTAAGACTTGTTTTCAGCTTACATGAAAATGCTTCGACCAGAATTTGGTATAAAACCATTTCCGAGTCGAAGCATTTTTTGTATCTATAAAGAAGACGTTTACTACTCCATTGGCCCTTCCCAGATCACCTCTTCGATCATCCACTTGCCTTCTCGTTTTGCCAAAAGCATATAGTCCTCTCCCCAGTGCGCCTCTACTTTTACAGCAGCAATGTTGTCCTCTATATCCAGTATTTCTATTTCTTTACGAGCATCTGCTTTTGCAAATCTTTTTGTAGCGGCTACGTTTGCAGCAAACTGCTTAGCTTCTTCAAAAGTCATATAAGAGTGAAACTTATAATCAGTACTATCTTTGGCTTTCCAAAAACCAAACTTATGTAACGTGGGGCTTAGACTTGCAATCAGCTTCGTCGTATCTCCTCCATAGAACCCTTCGATATAATTCGTACAAGCTTGCTCAATTCCTTTGACATCAGATTCAGATGGAAAACTGGGAAGTTTGTTATCCTCTGACTCTTGCACCCAATAGATATTGACGATCCACCAGCGGTCTCCGTCGTTTAGCAATTGGATACTATTGGTTCCCCTCATGAATGGTTTTTCATCTGCTTTATTCTGAAAGGCTTCGTAGGCACTGAAAACCTGAGTTACGCATCCGAAGGTTTCCGAGCTTCGATTGATTTCTACTTCGTGGAAACCATTCTTCTCGAGCCAGGGACCAGATTGATTGATGTAGTCTTCAGGAGTCATATACTTACACCCAACTTTCCCTTCTTTGTTTTTTCCAGAAGGAATCAACTTTGCATCTTCTTGAAACAAATAGCGAAATAGATCCCAGTCTCTTTTCACACCTGCATCTCCGGAGATCACGGCATAGAGGGTTTCAATGGTAGCATCAAGCGTTTTCACTTTGGAGATGTATTTATCATCCATGTTGTCCTGAGCAGTCAATGAAATAGTGAATAGCAAACAGAGCGATAGTAAATAGATTTTTTGCATGGTTATGCGATTTTAGATTTAAAATAATTGGGCTAAAAATGAAGGGCATGAAAAGGTAAGTTAAAAGTCTCTGTTATCGTCGAATCAATGTCATTTTATCGATACACCTTTTCATTTAACAGATATAACAACCAAATTTATAGCCGTCTGAAAAATAAAGAGCCGTATTTTCAATTATCTTTGCGAATCCAATTTAACCACAACCTAAATTTTTCTTGACTTAAAAAGAATTCTAAAAATGGCTACGCCAAAAACAGTTGCTTTTCATACGCTGGGTTGCAAACTCAATTACTCAGAAACCTCAGCCATCAGCCGTCAGTTCGAGGGACATGGATACTCGCCTGTGAAGTTTTCCGAGGGAGCAGATATCTATGTGATCAATACTTGTTCAGTTACAGATTTTGCAGATCGAAAGTGTAGAAAGATCGTTCGTCAGGCTTTGCGCAAAGCTCCTGATGCGAAGGTGGTCATGATCGGTTGTTATGCACAACTGAAACCAGATGAGATTGCAGATATTCCCGGAGTGGATTTGGTTTTGGGAGCTGCGGATAAATTTCGGATACTGGATTTCATTGATGGCTTGGAAAAAGCACCTGGTAAGGGAATGGTTCAAGCGGGGCAAGTAACGGAGGCGCGTGATTTTATCAATGCATTTTCTTTCGGAGATCGTACTCGTTCTTTTTTAAAAATCCAAGATGGTTGTGATTATAAATGCACCTTTTGTACGATTCCACAAGCCAGAGGAAAAAGCCGAAGCAATACTGTCGAAAGCGTTGTCATAGATGCTATGGCCATTGCAGACATGGGTGTAAAAGAAGTGGTACTGACTGGCGTCAATATCGGAGACTATGGTCATCAGCCAGATGCGGAACCTGGAAGCAAACCGAAAGAAAATTTCTTGGATGTCATCAAAGCTCTGGACAAAGTCGAAGGCATCGAACGTTTTAGAATATCTTCTATAGAACCAAATTTGTGTTCTAATGAAATCATAGAATTTGTTGCTCAGTCCAAACGCTTCGCGCCACATTTCCATATGCCTTTACAATCCGGCAACGACAAGCAACTCAAAATGATGCGCCGTCGCTACAAACGAAATTTGTACAAAGACCGAGTGGAAAAAATCAAGTCACTGATGCCACACTGTTGTATCGGCGTGGATGTCATCGTTGGCTTTCCTGGAGAGACAGAAGAAGACTTTCTGGAGAGCTATCGCTTCATCAGCGAACTGGACATTACCTACCTCCACGTCTTCACTTATTCGGAACGTAACAATACACTTGCATCAGATATGGAAGGGACTGTTCCGATGGCAGAGCGTCGCAGAAGAAATGAAATGTTGCGTATCCTTTCGGAAAAAAAGAAGCTGCATTTCTATCGCCAGTTTGAAGGGCAGAGTAGACCCGTTTTATTTGAAGCACATAAGGACAAGTCGCTGATCTCTGGTTTTACGGATAATTATATTAAGATAGAAACGGGACATCGGGAGGGGCTGATCAATCAGGTTCTGGAAGTGGAGTTGGGAGCTTTGAATGAAGAGGGAACAGTAGAACTCGCTTCTGCATTATAACATCGCTATTATAAAAAAGTGTCGATTATTATCAACAAATAATACTGTTCTGTTGATAATAATCGACACTTTCACTTTACCCTAAGATTAAAATCCTCACCGTCGCCTCGCCGAAGTATCCCCATCTCCAAGCACCTTCACAAAACCCTCCTCACTCTTCCACGAATTCTTATGCAGCGGCGCCTGATAATAATATTCTAACAATACTTCTGCATGGTCTGTATTTGAGAAGACCACTTTGTTCGCAGACACATATCCTTGCTGCCCATCTGGCAAAACAACATATAGATAATTATCCATGACCTTTTTCTCTGCTCCCGTTTTTCGAAACGTTTCGTAGTGCTTTACTACTTTGAGTGGCTCCGTTCTTTGAATAATTCGGATGTTGCCGCCTGTAAGTGTTGGAGCAGATTTGAGGAAGATGCCGTTGAAACGCATGGAGGCGCTGACTGGAGTGCGGCTCTCTTCATATATTTTGTAATAACTGCTGGATCGGTCATCCCACTGAAAACTGTAGGTGACATATTCCATACATTTTTCAGAGCCGGTGGTTCTGTTGTCGGTTTCGAGACCTTGCTCATATTCGTCGCAACTGAGGTAGTCGATGTATTCTACGCGAATGCCGGAGCCCTCTATTTCTATTGATTTGTAAAGTGCAGGAGAGGTCAGTTTTGCATCGTATTGCAAAGTCAGTCGCTCTTCAAAAACTTTGACTAAAGTACCTGCCTGGAAAGAATAGATGAGTAAATCTCGATTCTCTATTTCACTGCCTGTCGGCCAATTATTTTTTTGGAAAATGAATTCTGGAATTTTATCGCCCGTCAGGTCGGTCATCTGCATTTTGTGTAAACTGCTTTTACCCGTGGCAGATTCTCCAGCGAAGTTTATTTGTACGGATTCTCCTTTTTCATTAGTTACTACGAGGTAGTATTCTTTGTACAAAGGATTGAGGTAATCCTGCTGATGAAAATTGTCTCGCCCTTGCAAAGCCGCGATCCACACCACTGCTTTTTCAAAACCATTATTAAACATGAATCGCTTTTTGTGAAAACTACTCACAGCCGTATCCAATTCGTTCTCCGCTAAAATAACAGCCACTGCATCACCGAAGACCCAGCCGGTTTTTCCATCTGCGGTTTTGACATTGTACCATTTGAATTTTTGATTTTGAGCAGCATCTTCGTGCTCGAAGTGAGATTCGCCAAGCACTTCAAATAAAGCTCCTTTTTGATAAACGATGTTGGAATGTTTGGTCAGACTAGTATCTTGGAAAAGTGTAACCGTGTTGAGTGCAGTAGCAGCCTTAGAAGCGAAGATGAGTTCGTGCCCCTGTGCATGCAAGGATAAAAAACTGCACAAAGTAATGATGGTGATTATTCGGGTCATATGCACAAAGAAGGCAATTATTAAACCGGATGTTCTGCACTGTCGGTGATTTAAGCTATGTTTAACCATTATTCTAATTCAGGTTTATGCCTCCTGGAAATTACTTTTTTATAACACTCTAGTTTTCTAACTACAATAACAAATACCATGTTTCAATCCTTTCGCTATTTAAAACGTCATTTCATCCTTTTGCTTTTTACCGCTGTTTCCTTTTCACTCTCTGCGCAAGATCCAGATAAAGTGGACATTCAAATCGAGCAAGTCAATGGCCCCATACATATGCTTACGGGGAAAGGTGGCAACATCGGATTGCTCATTGGCGACGAAGGTGTTTTCATGATTGATGCACAGTATGCGCCACTTAGCGCAAAGATATTACAAGCCATTGGGAAACTCAGTCTACTACCGATAAAATACTTAGTGAATACCCACTGGCATGGCGACCACACTGGCGGTAATGAAAATATTTATAAGGAAGGAGCCATCATCGTAGCGCAGGAGAATGTGCGCAAAAGAAAAAGCACAGAACAACTGATGAAAGCTTTTAGTAGAACTGTCCCTGCAGCGCCTAAGGAGTCCTGGCCTACGATTAC
>JBGCDT010000457.1:0-2612 GCA_045105695.1 Saprospiraceae bacterium
GCAGAAGGAATCTCCACTTTGCTGACTGATGAGACTAAAGTGTTTCTTGAGGTAGGGCCAGGCCAGACGCTGAGTACCTTTACAAGACAGCACCCTGATAGAAATAGTAAACACATTGTTATAGCTTCCTTGCGTCATCCAAAAGAGCAAATCAAGGATCGCTCTTTTCTATTGAAAAGCATGGGACAACTATGGTTGAACGGTCTGCGTCCTGATTGGAAACAAAACTTCGATCAAGTCCGGAGAATACCACTTCCGACCTATCCTTTTGAAAGACAATCTTATTGGATCACTGCGAAGCCTTGGCCAGCTAATGATCCATTGACCACAGTACCGATTACTACAAACTCGATTTTGACTATGAACATGGAGAAAACGGAAAATAGCCAACCCCTGGTGACTCGTAAAGAGTGGCTGAAAGAAGAGCTCAAAAACATCTTCCACGAACTAAGCGGTCTGCCTGTGAACAACATGGCTGACTATGCTACCTTCCTGGAACTGGGTTTCGATTCGCTCTTCCTGACGCAGTCCATTACTAAAATTAAAAAAGCATTTGGTGTAAAACTGAACTTCCGTCAACTGTTCGATGAAGCGCCGAGTATTGATGCCTTGTCTGGTTTTTTAGATGGGAAATTGGAGGAAGGTGCATTTGCTGAAGAACTTAGTGCATTGAATTATAGAGCACCCGAGCGAGTTGTCCCACAGCAGTTGCCTGCTCAGAATATTACTCCAATACAAAATAGTAACATTGTTTCTAACAATACATTTACAGGGGACTCTTCAAATGTTCAACAGCTCATTCAGCAGCAGTTAATTTTGATGCAGCAACAAATAGAATTGCTGAAAGGAGGAAATGCCTTAAGCCAAAATACTACTACCGTAGCGAATAGCTTACCTTCTAACCAGACAAGTTCTACAAATATAAAACCCACTGTAAAAAATAAATTAAACACAACTTCTAATTTACCTACGAGCGATACAAGTAATAAATCAACAGCTCCAAAGGAGTTCACATCTTTCGGACCTTGGGTTCCAATTAAGAAAAAATCACTGGATGATCTTACAGACCGAGAACGAAATTATCTAAATGATTTAATTCAGCGATACACCACAAAAACAAAAGGATCGCAACAACTTTCCGAACGTCAGCGAAAGCATATGGCTGATCCGCGTTCCATCGTTGGTTTCAATCAAATGTGGAAAGACATGATTTATCAGATTGCGATGGACCGTTCTAAAGGCGCTAAACTTTGGGACATAGATGGTAATGAATACATCGATTATAGAAGCTCTTTTGGTTGTAATCTATTTGGAAATTCTCCTGATTTTCTTCAGCAAGCTATTAAAGAACAGGTCGATAAAGGTTTTGAACTTGGAGTACTCACGCCATTGGCAGAGCAGGTTTGTGATTTGATTTGTGAATTGACTGGCGTAGAAAGAGCATCTTTAGTGAACACTGGTTCTGAGGCGGTTTCTGCTGCGATTCGCGCGGCTCGTACCGCTACTGGCAAAGATAAAATCATTGTTTTTGAAGGGGACTATCATGGGATTGCAGATGAACTTTTGGTCAAAGGAATTAATCATTCAGGCAAAGCAGTGTCGCTACCAGCGGCTCCCGGGATTCCAACTTCACTGGTCGATCAGGTGATCGTTTTGAAGTGGGATGATCCTGAAGTTATCCAAAAAATAAAAGACCACGCAGATGATCTGGCTGCTGTAGTTATTGAACCCGTTCAACCAAACAATCCTACGCACCAGCCTTTTGAACTGATGAAAGCCATCCGCGAAGCAACAGCGGAATGTGATGTTGCTATGATTTTCGATGAAATGATTACCGGCTTCCGAGTCGGTGTTGGTGGAGCGCAAGCCTGGTATGATGTGGAGGTGGATATCATTGCTTATGGAAAAGTTTTATCAGGTGGTTTGCCGATGGCGGCAGTGGCTGGGAAGTCGCGCTTCTTGGACGTTTTTGATGGTGGACAATGGCAGTTTGGAGATACCTCGATTCCAGAAGCTGGGGTTACTTTTTTCGGAGGAACTTTTTGTAAACACCCTGTTAGTTTGGCCTCTTCCTTAGCAACGCTGAAAGAAATAAAACGACAAGGTCAACCGATGTATGATGCACTGAATGAGAAGACCGCTCGTTTTGCGAAGCGGCTGATTGCACTCTTTGAAGAGACCAAGATTCCAGTTCGGATTCATTCGACAGCTTCTGTGATTTCCATCAAAGTAATGGATAAGAATCCACTGGCAGAAATGTTCTGGTTCTACCTTCGACTGAAAGGAATTTTTATTGAAAATAAAGCGGCTATAATTACGCTTGCACACACGAAAGAAGATCTAGATCAGACTTATAAAATGTTCGAGGATACGATTAAGGAAATGCAGACGGCTGGTTTTTTTCAGATTACAGTTGCTGATATAGCAATGGATCATAAGATTGTTAGCTCGCCTCAAAGTGCAGGTAATGAAGGAGTTAGCACTAAATGAAAAACTGTAAAAAAAAAGATTCCGCTAACTGAGGGCCAAAAGGAAGTTTGGGTAGAACATCAATTGGGCAATGAAGCGGCGGCGGCTTACAACCTTTCGGGCGTATTTAATTTTCATGGAAA
>JBGCDT010000458.1:0-5151 GCA_045105695.1 Saprospiraceae bacterium
CCAACGGCTTTCAGTCCAAACGGAGATAACATCAACGACGATTTTATGATTTACAGTAATGAAGACGTCATTCGAGAAATCAGATACTTCAGAATTTTTGATCGTTGGGGAGCGGTGGTTCATGAAGGTTTTGGAGGATTGCCGAATGAAGAGGACTTCAGTTGGGATGGTACGCACAAAGGAGAGAAATTGAATCCTGGTGTGTTCGTCTATGTCGCAGAAGTAGTTCTGAATAATGGAATTATTAAAGTATTGAAAGGAGATGTGACGTTGATGAAATAAGCGCTCTTCTAACTTTTGAAAAATAGTCTATGTTAAATTCCCGCTGACACCTTGTTGTCAGCGGGAATGTTTTTTTTAAGACTTTTGTTTAGCATATCTTTTACTATTAGAGCCGATTTCCCAATCTCAGTAAATCCGAATACACCGCTCGTGCCGTCACTTTCGGTCCAGCACCTGCTCCCTGAATAACGATTGGCTGTTCCCCATAACTCTCCGTGTAAATCTCAAATAAGGAATCTGCATTTTTAATTTGCCCCAGCGGTGTGTCCGAAGGGATTCTTTGTAATTGTACTGTTAGGCGTTGTTTTGCGATGTCTAATTCTGCAACATATCTAAGGACTTCATTGCTGTTCAATTGTTGTTTTTGAATGTTGTAAAATTCATTCATCTTTTCTTCTTTACTTAGAAATTCAGCTGTGCTTTCTAGGTTTCTCAACGCTTCAGGAATTAGATTCTGAACTACTACAGACTCAATCTTCGCTGGATAGTTTATCTCACGAGCGAGGATGACCAGCTTCCGAGCGACATCCAAACCATTGAGGTCTTCCCGTGGATCGGGTTCTGTAAATCCTTCGGCCATTGCTTTTTTTAGTTGCTCCGAGAAGGGGAGTGGCTGAGCAGAAAAGTTGTTGAAGATGTAGCTTAGAGAGCCACTGAAAACGCCTTTTATTTTTGTAACTACATCAGCAGATTGATAGAGACTTCTTAGAAAATCAATGACCGGCAAACCTGCGCCAACATTCGTCTCGTAGTAAAAATGTCCTCCTCGCTGAAGCAATGTTTTTCTAAGCGTACGGTAATCTTCCAGCGCAGAAGAATTTGCTTTTTTATTAGAAGCTACAATGTCAAAATTTGCTTTTACAAAATCCAGATAATGATCTGAAATCAACTGAGAGGAGGTATTGTCTACAATGATTAAGTTTTCTAAACCAAGATCTTTTAATTCTTCAATCAGTTTGCTAACAGTATGTACACGGGGAGCTGTTGCCAGTTGCTCTTTCCAGTCAGAGGAGATACCTTCCGCTTGAATTAAGTACCGTTTGGAGTCTGCTACGCCGATTATTTTTACAGCCAGTCGTCTTTCCTTTATTAAGTTTGGAGCGGTTTCCAAAACCTGATTCACCAGCTCTGTCCCCACCAATCCTTTTCCAAAAGCAAAAACATAAATGGTTTTCAAAACGCCGAAAACCTCGTTGTGTACCAGCCGAACTGCTTTTCTCATCGCCGCTTTATTGATGACCAGTGAGATGTGTTCTCCATTTATACTATTGCTGATGAGGTGCATCCAAATACCATTTCTGCGCAAGGCATGGATGGCTTTTTCTAGTGCATAATTATGTCTTCCGATGATGGCAATGATTCCAATGTCGCTGTTGATTCGGATACTGGAAATTTGTTGTAGCCGCAGCTCTTGCTGAAATTCTTTGTTTAGAATTAATTCTGTATTTGTAATGTCATTGTTAGAAATTACGAATCCTATCCCTCGTTCCGACGAAGCTTGAGAGATCATTTTCCCACTGATTCCCTTTTTGAGCAAAGCAGAAAATATACGTGCCTCAATCCCCACGTTTTCCGAAAGGTCGTTCCCTTCTATCGTTACCAAAGCCACATCTTCGATCATCGTCACGGCTTTGATTCCCTTGCGACCGCCTTCGTTGTTGATGATCGTTCCAGGTTCCTCAGGTTGTTGTGTGCTCTTGATAATCAGTGGAATTTTAGATTGCATCAGTGGTAGAATGGTTTTCGGATGGAGTAGGTTTACCCCAAAGTTGGCCATCTCATTGGCTTCCCGATAGGTCATAGCATGAATCTGAATAGCATTCGGAACGATACTGGGATTGGAGCTGAAAACGCCTTTGACATCGGTCCAGTTTTGCACTTCATTGGCTTGAATGAAATTGGCAATCAAAGTCGCGGTGTAGTTGCTACCGTTGCGCCCCAAAGTCACTGTTCTTCCTTTCTCACTGCTGGCAATAAAACCAGTAATCACTGGAATTGTGTCTTCTGGAATGTTCAATAATTCAGCTCTGGACAAAGCCCGACTCTTGTCCATGTTTACTTCAAATTCATCCAAAACCTTTTCTGTGAAAATGATTTTTCTAGCATCAATGTATTTTGCTTTTAGCCGATGCTGATTGAGTAAATTGCTAATGGATTTGGCACTGATGATTTCTCCAAAAGCGAGAACACTATCGTAAGCAAACTCATTATCTTCTTTCAACAATTGAATGGCAAGTAAAATACTTTTCAATTTTTCCAACTCCGCTGAATTGTTGAAACTCAGAAAATCTTCCTCCAGGTATTTCTGAAAAGAAGCAAATAGAAAACTAAAATCATCGCCCACCTTTGCAAGGTCGTACAAGCGAATAAGCCAGTCTGTACTTTTTCCTCGGGCAGAAACGACCAGTGCGAGAGGGCCTTTCTTTTGTTGTTTTTCAATAATACTCAGAATGTTTTCCAAGTTCTTTTGACCATACAAAGAAGTACCTCCGAATTTTAAAATAGTCCTTTTACTATCGTTTGTAAGTGTATTGTTATTTTCATAAAATTGTTTAATGGAATTACTGATTTTTTCGGTCTCTTTCAAAAAACCATCATGCCCGTACTGAGATTGAAATTCCTGAAAAACAGCATTCGGAATATGCTCTGCTAAAAACTTTTGAAAACGAAGAGGGACCAAAGTATCAGACGTAAAACCAATGACGAGTGTCGGAATTTTAATCTCTTGGAGTGCCTGAACTTCGCCTCCTCTGCCACGGCCAATATTATGTGAGTCAATACATTTTGTCAGATAAAAATAGGAGAGAGGACTGAAGGATTTTACAAATTTGTCTCCTTGGTATTGGATGTAGGAAGAAGCTTTGAAGTTGTCCAGTTTTTGATCGTCATCGGTCTGGTTGTCTACAAAAACCTGACTGGTTCTATAGGTCAACATAGCGATGGAACGCGCCGCTTTCAGACCCGCTTGTCCTCCATCTTCTTTACCAAAAGTAGTATCTGTTTGCATGGCAATGCGCTGCGACTCATGGATGGCAATGCCCCATGCCGACTCCTTTGCACTGGAGGCCAGCAGTATCAAATGCTCAATACTTCCTTCAAAGCTGTAGGCAAATTCGAGCGCCTGATAACCTCCAAAGGAACCTCCGATAGCTGTGTGTATTTTGCTAACACCGAGTGATTTAGCCAATAGCTGATGGGCTTTTACGACGTCTCGGACAGTGAAATTTGGGAAGTCCGTATTCGTTGGTTTTGTAGAGCCATAGGGTGATCCAATAGTATTTGCACAAATAATAAAGTAGTCTTTTGGATTGTATAAATCTTCCTCGCCGAAGAGTCCAGGCCACCAGTCCAGTACATTGGAGTGGGCAGAGATGGCATGGAAAACCCAGATGACGTTGTCTTTGTTTTTATTGATTTTGCCGAAAGTGTGGTAGGCGATTTTCATGGATGGTAATTGTTTTTTTGATTCGAAGGTGAATGGGGTTGGAGAATTGTATTTGTTCATTTTTTTATTTTTTTCAGTAGAATAACTGGCTTGTTGTTTATTGTAAAAGTGACATTTGTAGTTTGATTGAGCTTCTTAGTATGTTACTTTTTCATTGGCAAAAAGTAACCAAAACCCTAGGCCAATCAAAGGCTATACACGCGGCTGGCACCCCTGTCGGGCTGGCGCCAAGCCAGACGGGCGCTCCCTCATGATTGGCCGTTCCCAGCCCGCCACTTATTTCGTGGCCTTCTTTCGCGGTCTTTTGGCTTGATTCTTAGTGCGAAAAATTTTTCGATTTAGCACTGCACTTAAATTTTTAATTCATACCAACGCCTGTTTGATATCCCCCTTCAAATCATCGACATGTTCAAGGCCAACAGAGAGCCGAATGTAGCCCGCTGTGATGCCCATTTTTAGTTGTTCTTTTTCGTTCAGTTTAGAATGTGTAGTTGAGGCGGGATGGGTGGCGATGCTTCTGCAATCTCCCAGATTTGCCGTAAGGCTATGTAGTTTTAATTTATTTAAAAATCGTTTCCCAGCTTCCAGTCCGTCTTTCAATTCGAAGGCAACTAAGCCGCCGCCAAACTTCATTTGTTTGATTGCCAAGTCATGTTGCGGATGCGATTTCAGAAATGGATAAGTGACATTTTGAACGCTGTTTTCTTTTTCCAACCACTGTGCAATAGCCAATGCATTTTCACAATGTCGATCCATGCGGATGGCTAAGGTTTCCAAACTTTTGGACAAGACCCAGGCATTGAAAGGGGAGAGGGAAGCCCCCGTTCGGCGAAGAAAATCATAGCAGGTTTGCACCAATTCTTTTTTACCTAAAACGGCTCCGCCCAACACTCGGCCCTGTCCGTCAATGTACTTGGTTGCAGAATGAATGACGAGGTCGGCACCAAAATCTGCCGGCTTTTGGAGGTAAGGCGTTGCGAAACAATTGTCGATGATGTAGATCAGGTTGTTGTCCTTACTCAATTGATTTAGGAAATCCATATCCGCTATTTTTAGTGTCGGATTAGAAGGCGTTTCGAGGTATAAAATTTTCGTATTTGGTTTTACCGAATCTTTCCAAGCTGCATTGTCATCCACATCGACCAGTGTATATTCCACCCCCATCTTGGGGAGCAGTTGCGTGATGATGTACTGTGCATTTCCAAAAATATCTTTTGATGCGAGGATGTGATCGCCCTGTTGCAAATGCGCTACAAAGCTGTTGTAAATAGCCGCCATGCCGGAAGCTGTAGCGATACCACTTTCGCAATTTTCCAAGGCACATAGCTTGTCCGTAAACTCAGAAGTATTTGGATTAGAAAAGCGAGAATATAAATTACCAGCTTCCTGTCCACTGAAAATAGCTGCGCCCTGTTCTGCATTTT
>JBGCDT010000459.1:0-9676 GCA_045105695.1 Saprospiraceae bacterium
GAAAACTGACGAATAGAAGTTGAATCCGTAATCATGCTTTTCTGCTGATTGACCGAAGCATCAAAATCACTTTCTGAAATAAATTCATAAGGCTGCGGATGGTATGTTTTAATAGAATCGACTAATTGGTTTAAATCTTCCAAATAATCTGCTTTGGTAAAAACACCATGAGTAGACTTAGGCGTTTCTTGATATCGCATTGGAAAACAGTCAGGAGAATAATGAGACTCTTCAGAAATAATATTCCTTTGAATCATGTCCTGAAAATAAACGTGTTGCGTGGAGAGGAGCAATAAAATAGCTAATAGTACTTTCATAATTTGCATGTCGATTAATGATAAACGGACAAAGCTAAATGAAAGAATACTTCAAAGCATTCACATATGGTAAGTATTAAGTAATTACAGCTCATTTTTTATTCTACTGAGGCTTTGTGGGGTTACGCCCAAGTAAGAGGCGATATGCCTTTGAGGGACTAGATTGAACAACTCCGGATCTTTATTAATCAATTCCAGGTAACGATCTTTTAACGACATGTACTGGAAGTTCTTCAGTCTTTCTACCATTCTGAGGTAAGCATCCTCTGCTTGGATAAATCGAATTTTCTCAAATTTCTCATGCGATTTAAAGAAAGCATACAAAGTCGTTTTATTGAACTCGTAAACCTCTGTGTCGATAAGTGCCTGTATGTATAACTCTCCTATATTTCCAGTCAGATAACTTTCGTAATCAGTAGCCAGCCAATTGTCCAGATAAAAGTGATGCGTGATATCTTCTCCATCTCGTATTCTGTATCCACGCATAAATCCAGACTTGACAAAAAACAGTTTTTGTACCGGTTTGTCGGCACGGAGTAAGTACTCATTCCGAGTATATTTTCTAATCTTCGCTATTGAAATGAAAGATTGGTATTCTTCCTCCGAAAAATCTATATACCTGGAAAGAAATTCTTTCATTTTTCAGTTTGTTTGTTTTTGTTTTTGTGGTAAGAGTATGAATACCTAAGTACGGCGTGCAGTATCTTTTTGTTAGCTTTTCGTTTTTATTTATTCCCAAGGCCCTTCTGTAGTTACGTTTATGATTTCATCTTTCTGATTAATTTTATACAATCCACCTGCTCCAGCTAACCATACATTCCCCTGTTTGTCATTCAGTATAGCCATAATTGAAATTGGAACTGCATAATTTTTAAAATCTTTTCCATTGTATTTATAGACGCCATTCTTAGTTGTGCTTATCCATATATTTCCAGAAGTCCCCTTCTGAATTTCGTACACATCCCCTTTATTAAATGCTTCAATATCAGGAAATGAAATCATTTTATTATTTATCAATTTATTGACACCACCCTTCCCTTTTCGTTTTTCAGGATCGGGATTATCTCTTTCCGCTACCCTTGTTCCAAACCAAATACTACCGTCTTCATCAAACTCTATCTCTGTAACGTTATTCGAATGAAGACCATCCTTTTTCAGAAAATAAACAAAGGATTCTCCATCAAATTTACAAGCGCCATAGCCATCACGGGCAAACCACATATTCCCTTCTGCATCTTCGGTTATTTCAGTTATCCAGTCTTTTGTGTCTTTATTAATTATGGTCTTCACTTCAGGGTAAGGAATCGGGAATGGCGTAAATTCTTTTCCATCGAATTTGTAGACACCGCCCCAGGTACCGATCCAAAACTGACCTTTACTATCAATAAATAATTGGTTAACCATGTTACTTCTCCAATCGTCTTTCTTTATTATAAAATTGGTGAATTTTTGACCATCGAATTTTGATAACCCTTCGCCTGTCCCCAACCAATAGACACCCTTAGAATCTTCGATCAAACTTACCGCTCTGTTTGAGGGCAATCCGTCTTTTGTTGTGAAATACTTCAATTCAGTTCCGTCATATCTCGCCATTCCTTTTTCCAGCGTTCCAAACCATAGGTTTCCTTTGGAGTCTTCAAAAGCGCTTGTAACATAATTGCCGATTTGAAAAGTGGTTTCTTTTGTAACTGAATCATTCAATTTATTAGCACTCCCCTCTTTTGTTTGGGAGTTGCAGGAAGTGGTCAATATTGCTAGCAGTATTAATGCAATTAATTTCATCTTTGAATTTTTACTTTTTCAATATTGCTTCAATTTCAGTACATAAGCCTTTCTCTGCGCTAACTATATCCACTAGCATCATTCTAAGAATTGTTTTCTTTTTAACATCCTTCTTTTCAAAATTTTGAAATATATAATCCATTTGTTTTTCAACTCTAAACTTCAGATTTTCTTTTCCCTCTTCAAAATCAGCCAGGGCAGATAGTTTGTCATATTCTATCAACTCAATTTTAGAATTGACAATAGCATTCCATGAATTAGTTTTTATACTCGGAAAATGGATACCATTAGATCTCATCATTATTGCATACAAAGAGACTTCTTCATTATTCAAGTACACATCTAGAGTATCAATAGATGCCAACTGCTTAGGAAGGACTCTCCTAATATCTGCAAGGCTTTCTTCTAATTCCTTTTCCATAGAAGAAAATATTTGATCCAGATACTCTTTATCTTTTCTATCTTCATTCCAATTATTGATAAATAAAGCAATCAAAATTCCGATTATTACGGGAACAATTTCTCTGATTAATTTACTTAAATATTTCATTGGTAGGAATTGTTTATTAGGAATTTATTTTGACGGTTTTTCAAAATAATACTTGTCTTGCTGATTGAAGACAATTAGATATACGATGTAGCGATCATCTCCTTAACTTCAGTCATACATCTGACGCTAAGCCTAGCATTCAACTTTTTCAGTTCGTTTTCTCTAAAGTAATAGTTTCTTTTCGAGTAAATATAAAACATTATTAAAAGTTGCACTCCAAGGTAACACAGGTTAAAAATCAATCCTTTCAAATTAGATTGTACTATTCTCAATAATTATAAGCATCAATAATTAAATTAGAAACCCAACGCTGATACTCCTCGAAATTAAAATTCCTCCAGTGCTGATTCAAACCCATATCGTTTTCGATTGCCTGATTGAAATTACGGATAGGGTTCTTCCGATTCAAAGCATTTGACAATTGTTTGCGGACAGACTTATCAGGGATCTCCTCTAAAAAATCCCTCATAATCACCAGTTGATCCTGAGTACTTAAGCTTTCTATTTTCACGTAGTTCTCTATTTTTCGTTCTATTTCAGCTTGCGTTGCTTCTTGAGTTGCTATTGCTTCCGCATCCTCAAGTGAGTTATCAATCGTTGTTACTTTTCCAGAAAAACGTTGTAAATAGCAGGTGTTCCCAATTGCTATTGCTCTGGCTATTTCTTTTATGACGGGTGGTTTTATTATTGACATATGTTATTATTTACTACAAATCCTTACTATCCGTAAGGTAGTAAGGATTTATAATATCTCAGAGAGAATGTAAGTACACAAGACGATACGATCTAGAATCGTTCAATTACTTTGTGGCCCTTTCTAGTCTATCATTAATGGATTTGCCCAAGCCAACATCCGGAAATCGTTCAGCAACGATCATGTCCAAATTCAAAGCATCCAGCCTGTGAAGTGCGCCGTACAATTTAGAGGCAGCTTCTTTCAAATCTCCTGCCTTTGATAAAATTTCCAGGTATTTAATATTTGAATCGGATATATCTTCTGCAAGTTTTAAAACACCAACTTGCTTATCATTATAATTCTTTAGAAAATTTTCAAGATCGCTAGTGAGGTAGGTCTTGGTTCTGGGAGAGTAATGTTTGGCGAGCATGCCCGGAGCGTTGGGGGCTTCTTCCTTTTTGTTTTTCACCTTTATCTTTCCAACGGCTTTTTCAATGGCTGTAATAGAAATAGCTCCTAAACGGTAAAGTATCGGTTCCTTATTTTCAAATCCAATGATGGTAGATTCTAAACCATTCTTACATTCCCCTCCTTCAAGTATCATTTGTATGGCATCTTTGAAATAACTTTCTACGTGCGAAGAACTGGTTGGACTAATTCTATTAAAAGGGTTCGCGCTAGGTGCAGCTATCGGAAAAGACAATTCTTTTAGCAAAGACAAAGTGACCGGATGATTCGGAATTCGAACAGCAACCGTGTCTTTACCCGCCGTTACAAGATCTGGAATCTTAGCACTCTTTTTTAAAACCAAGGTTAACGATCCGGGCCAGAAAGTCTCTGCTAGCAGTTGCGCTTTAGGAGGCACATCTACTACGATTTCTTCCAATTGTTCCATCGAATGCAGATGCACAATCAAGGGATTAAATAAGGGCCTCTGCTTTACCTCAAATATTTTACGGATGGCTTTCTCACTGTAAATACTTCCTGCCAGACCGTACACGGTCTCCGTAGGAATGGCTACTACCTCTTCGTTACTTAAGATCTCAACAGCTTTGGTTATGTTATTTGAAATGATGGTCATCGTTTGAGCTGATTATTTGCCGGCGATAATGGTATTGTAAAATTGATGTATTGTAAACTTCTGATATTAAGATAGGTTCAACAAGGAGAGAGTAATAATTACAAAGTACGAAACAGCATTCATAATTGTACTCCTTATACCTCTTCTCATTATTCGACCATAAAATATATTTTATACTCGTATTCGTCAAATAAATGTACTCCCCAATATTTTATTATATTTATTTCGTTCTGCTTCAGTTTCCTCAATTCCATTTCTTTGACTCCTAATAAATCATCATCTAATATAATTTGGCTCAACTCTTTTTCATTCTTATCTAGGTTTTGGCTAACTAATTCTTGAACCGCTATTTCGGATCTATCAGTATCTTGCTCTATCAAAACAATTTTTAGCTTATAATTATTCAATTCTTTTGGAACAATTATTTTCTCAGTCAATGCTATCGAATTTACTTCAGAATCGAATTTCAAATAGCTACTTCTCTTCTTATCAACAATCTCTGTTTCATTTTTTAACAGATAGTACAAAACTAAGATTTCATCATTCTGAGTACTTATCCTTTTAAAATTCTCACTTAATTCAATACAGTCTAGTTTCTCAAAATGGATTTCTTTAATTTGAGTTTCAGAATCAAAGCGTACAACTCTACTTGTGTTCTTACACCCAACTGTAGAAAAGTAAATAAAAAATAATACAAATTTGATTTTCATTATTAGAGAGGACTTCGGTAGAGGTTTCCATGGTTGACCCTAAAGATTTTTTAGTGCGCCACAACGAATCCCTATATCTATCATAGACACGAGGTACGAGTAATTCTGATCATCGTATATAACGATAACACATGTTTTTATTCACTCATTTTTTCATAATCTATACTGGCTTTTGTTGTTCCTTTTTCATTTGGATCTAAGTATAGTTCATAACCTTTTAAAAGCTTCACTTTTTTTGATTCGCCTTTCAGAATAGAAATTTCTTCTACAATATTTCCATCTTGTTGGACTCTGATAGAGAATTTCCTTTTTCCTATATTTTTAACCAGGGCATAGCAATTTTGTCCAGCATAAGGGTTAATGGTTGCGTCTTGACCAGGTCCTTTCCCTGTCATTATCATACTTTGAGAAGGCTCTAGTACGAATTCTGTTTGAGCTGTCACTTCAAAAATCACTAAGAATAATAAGCAGATTACTACAATTGGTGTTTTCATTGTTTAGATTATTTATTTAATGTTTTTATCAATATATGCTAACGCCTTCGTGATATGGAGAGAACGTAGCAATAGTAAATCTGATCTCGTTCTACAACACATCTGCCGTACTAAGAACCTGTTTAAGTTTTGTTGGCAGAAGCGAAACCACACAGAAATTGGTTCTGAGGAAATATTTTTCATTTACGTAATTACTCGCTTTCTAATACTTTCCCAATTCAATCTTGACATCTCTGAAATGTCTTTTAATAAAATCCATTCTTCTTCGCTAAATTTAAATGCAATTTCAGATAAGTTATCAATCATATTCTCTAAGCCAATTAATATCTCTCCATATTTTATGAAGGCCCTTGTTTCTGCTAATACACTTTCAATACATTCCTTTTTCAAGTCTAAACCTCCTTGATCAATTCGAGTCTCTATTGATTTCAGTATTTTTTTAACTTTTCTTTCTACTAGTGAATATGATCGAATTATTTCCGACATATTTCCTAAGTCGATAGCTTTACCTTTTTTTGTACTTAAGTAATCTTTGTTTATGCCATATAAAATTGTCTCTCTTACAACATATGGTGTCACTACAAATGGAAAAGCATAGTAACTACTATTCTTATGTAAAGTATCATAATTAAACTTAGCAAACAACCGATTACCTATTGCATTTTCAACAGTTAGATTGATTACGTCAAACTTACCTTTTGCTATCCAGTAATAGATCTGATCATCTATGATTATTTTTCTCTTACGCTTAGGTAATGCCATATGATTTTATATTTCTACAGGTTGACACAACAACTCCTTTTCATTTTTTTATGTTGTACCTAAGGCGTTTTATCCAAACAGAGTAGGCCCGTTTAACGACTATCGATGGTTTACACTTTGCGGTGAGTCGTCTTTTTTCAATTTAATTTTATAAATTCTTTTGCCAGTTGCATAGCCTAACGTATCTCCAAAAAATTGAAATTTGTTTAAGCCTTTCCCAAACTCAGGGACACTTATCCAAGTTTCCCCGCCATCTTTGGTTTCATAAGTCCCATAAGAACTACTTCCACCAATCCAACCAATTTCATCATTTATAAAACCTATCCCTTGAGTGAAATAGTGCTTTTTTGCATACTCTTTCTCTACCCATGTTTTTCCGCCATCTTCAGTTTTTAAAAAGTGAAAATTTCCATCATCTACATTTCTTTGAATTGACGCATATCCTACTTGTCTCGTAGGGAAAACCACTTTCCAGCAATATTCTCCTAGCTGAGAGGATTCAAATACTTTAACCCAAGAATCTCCACCATCTTTAGTCGAGAGAATCAATGCTTTTGAATTTAGTTTGTCTCTGCTTGTCCCTCCTATCATGATTCCATTTTTTTCATCAAAGAAATGAGGAACTATTAGTGCACCTGCTTCTTCATTCAATTTAACAGACTTCCAAGTACTTCCTTTATCAGTTGTTTTCACAAAAAATGAAGGCCCTCTCACTCTTCCACATCCAACGATCATTTTATCCGTAACCTTTTGCAAACCACACAAGCCCGTAGGGTATTCGCCCGAAATAACAGAAGGTTTCCAATTTGCTCCACCATCGTGTGTTTCATATAATACAATTGAGTCATTCGAGTACAAGTCTTTTTCATTTAATCCAATTGTACCCAACCATCCATTTAAAGAATCAGCAAAGGTAATGCATCTAAAAAACGAGTCATCTTTCTTTAGTTGTAATTTCCATGAGTTGCCACCGTCTTCTGTTTTATATAATCTTCCTTTGTTATTAATTGCCCAGCCTAAACTCGGTGACAAGAAGCAAATATCATCGTTTCTTCCACTTGTTTCAGGAAAATTTTCTAGTTCATTCCAGAAACTAGAGTAAACCTTTATTACAGATTCGTTTACTGGTATTTTTATTTTCCTATTACAGGAGTACAAGGTTACTCCTAATAATAGCAATATAACTTTTCGATTCATTTGGTTTTTGATTATGATTCATAAGACAAGACCACGCAATAACTTATTCCTTGGCTATTAATTATAAATAATTTGTGGCGTTATATTTTGATAAAATTAGATTGTTGCGCGAACGTAGATGCCCCTATCCTAGCGAAGTACGCCAACTCTTCAATCCCTTTCGCAGCTATTAACAGATAAATTTTGTTATATATCAGTATTTAATTTTTAACGAACTTACTAGTCTTGATTAATCGATTTTCTTTATCGAAAAACGAAATATGATATATTCCATTTGGCTCATTACTAAAATCCATCGTTAAAACTTTATTTCTGTATTCTAATTTTCCACTCTTTATTTCAACACCTAAAACATCCCTTACTGAAAAATAAATTTCAGAATCTATATTATTATTTATTTCAACATTCAATTTTCCAGATATCGGATTAGGATAGATTTTGGAGATGACTTTTCCTATATCTTCTGGATTATTTGTCGAGGTAGTAGGTGACGATTCGCTATTGTATAATCCTTCAATTTCTGATGCACTTAATACTCGACTATAGATCCTAATGTCATCTAATTCACCTCTTAGGTACTGAGGCTCTACCGACATCCAAACATTTCCACCAAGCTTGAGAGACGAACCTTCACAATTATTAATAATAGCAGATAGTGAATTTTCCTCTATTAAAACGCCGTTTTTATAATACCTTCTTGTATTGTCACCATATGTTAATACAATTTGCTGCCATTCTCCTAAATCCCAATTCATTATTGCAGTATCACGAGCCCAATCATCACTGTTTGTGCATTGAGTTCCATAATGTAAAGCAGAATTTAAATTATTCTCGTCTTTTACAGCTATTACATAATTCCCATTTCCTGTATCGTCTTGATTGAATTTTGAAACGATAGAATGCCATGTATTATTAAATTCATACAAATTCACCCAAACAGATATAGTGATAGCAGATGGTCTTAATTCAGGAGCATCAGCTATTTCAATATAATCATCTATCCCATCAAAAAGATAAGCGGAATTCTCATTGTTAAATCTATCCATTGTGAGTCCTGCGCCATAAACAACTCCGTCATGCATACTACTTACTGAGTTTTCTGCATTATTTGTAAATGAATAAAAAGCTATTAGGCTATCAGTTGGTATTTGAGAAAACCCTAAAAATGTTATTGAAGTTAAAAATAATGATAGAGTAATTTTTTTCATGATTTTTTTTTGTTTACGATGATTTTTTCTTCTTTTATTGAAACTAAACGATTTGTAATATTACCCCCTTCACCCCAAGTTCACCCAATAGCTACAGATGTAAGCGGGTGTAAGTAGCTGCTCTTTACTTTATCCAACCAACTACTTTTCTCCACTCGTCAATTTGTTCTTTTCTTTTTTCAAAATCTATCGGTGGTATTTGATTTTCAGTTTCAGCTTGTCTTCTTATAATTCCAATCTGTTCTTCAAGAGTGTTAAGTCCTATAGACTTTCTTCTTTCATTAACTAGCATTAAGTCATCATAAAAATTTGGAACCAATTCTCCGTTTTTGTCCCAATCAAATTGAGTTCCATAAGATTGTTCTTTCCCTTCTAATACAGCTATTCGGTCAGTCAGATATGCTAAGTTGATTGGATTTGCTTTTTCATTAATTATTGCATTTTCTAATAAATTCACACACTTTTTCATAAAGCTCGGCTTTCCAATTGAATGTTGTATAACTAACCAAGCAGCTTCACTTCCTTCTTCACCTACAGAGTCAATTGATGGATAACCAATGGTATCTATAATCTCGTTTAATATCTCAGCATTTTTATTATGCAATTTTTCCATTTCTTCGTTGTACCCCTCTCCAAGTTTTCCGCTTTTAATTAGTCTATCTCGGAGTTCAAAATCCGCATTTCTTAATTCAATTATCTTTTTAGCAATGTCTTTGTAATGCATTCAAGTAACTTTTAATTGCCAAATTCTTACTAACGCCAAGTATATAGATCGGCTGACCGATAGAGAAGCTGATCTTATAAACCATTGTGTTCTATTGCGTTTTATTCATTTCTCAATTTCGAGTATCTGTGTTCATCACAAATTTTACCGTTTTTAATTACATTATTTCGAAATA
>JBGCDT010000460.1:0-12650 GCA_045105695.1 Saprospiraceae bacterium
CACTAATGGAAAAGAATGGATCGCCTAAGCCAACCTTCAACGATCAAAAACAAGGCTGAGAAATCAGGTCATACCCTTTGAGCTAGAATCTTGCGAAAGCATCATTTTACCAAAACGTTGAACAAAACCTCATTTTAATAATCCCAGTTAAAGAATCACTTTGTTGATGTTTAATTGGTTTCCACTAAAATAACATAGACAAAATCAATATATGTTTAAACAATTGACCCTCAACAAGTTGTTTTATTACAACAAGTAAAGTTTTAATTATAAATAAAAATATCTGCTCATTTTTGTTGAACAAAACGGTTTTTTCAATGAACAAATAAGGTGACCTGCCGTTATTGTGTTTAATTATTCGAACTGAAAGTTAAACATTATGATTAGGTACTCCATTTCCACTCTTGAAAAGCTTTCTGGTATTAAGGCACATACCATCCGTATTTGGGAACAACGCTACCGAGTGTTACAGCCGAAGCGTACTGATACCAATATTCGCTACTACGATGACCATCAAATGAAGAAGTTACTCAATATAGTAACCCTGCTTCACAATGGCTATCGGATTTCTAAAATTAGCGAGCTGAGTGAAAATGAGTTGCATGATAAGGTCACAGCTATTGTAGAAAACCCAGGTAAGGACGAAGGTTCCGTGCTTGCCTTTATCAATAAATTAATTGCTAGTGGACTTACATTAGATCTCAAAACCTTTGAATCTACTTTCCAAAAAGTAAGAAGAGAGTTCAACACAGAAGATACTTACACTAAGGTTTTACAACCTATGTTATTCAAAGTCGGATTGATGTGGACCAAAGGAAAAATGAATCCTGCTCAAGAGCATTTTCTATCCAATTTGGTTCGTCAAAAAATTCACTCTGCAATAGATGCTTTACCTATTTCGAAAAACGATGAGAAAAGGTGGTTGCTATTTTTGCCACCAGATGAATATCATGACGTTGGATTATTGTATGCTCATTTCCTTTTGAGAAAATATAATAACTCTGTTCTTTATCTAGGAGCTAGTGTCCCTGTAAAAGATATTAAAACAGTGGCTGAAGCTTACAAACCTACACACGTTCTGTTTTTCGTTATCAAAAATATGACCCTCAGAAACGGTCAGAGGTTCATGGATGAAGTAACGGAGACTTTGTCAGATAGCAAGGTGTTGCTCAGTGGAAACTTCACGTATATAAATAAACTTGAAATCGGAGAGCAGGTTATAAAACTTGAAGGCCCTGAAGATTTCAAAGAACACTATCTATAATTTAACATTCTCACTTTTTGTAATTACATTGTTATTGTATGTATCTGCTTTTGTAGTGATATCTTGATCATTACATGAAGATACACTCAATAGCTATGTTCAATATCATCTAAATGTCCAAAAATAAAATTGCTGTTATCGGATCTGGTTTTGCAGGGTTAAGTACTGCTACTTGTTTAGCGAAAGCTGGAAAGGAGGTACATATCTACGAAAAGAACGATCAAATCGGAGGCCGCGCCAGACAATTTTCAGCTGAAGGTTTTACATTTGACATGGGCCCAAGTTGGTACTGGATGCCAGATGTCTTTGAGCGATACTTCAATCGATTTGGCTATAAGCCAGAAGATTTCTACGACTTGAAATTGCTAGATCCGTCCTTCACAATGGTCTTTGGAGAGAACGACATCATGGATATTCCTGCAGATTTTAATGCACTATGTGACCTGTTCGAAAAAGAAGAAAAAGGAGCTGGAGATCAGTTGCGTAAGTTCATGAAAGAGGCTGCTTATAAATATGACAAGGGAATAAACGACTTAGTTTACAAACCGGGGCTTTCCGTAATGGAGTTTGCAGACCCTTCGTTGATGAAGGATGTTTTTAAGTTACAGATTTTCTCCAAATTCAGTAAGCACGTCAGGCAATTTTTTAAGTCGCCAAAGTTGGTAGCTCTTATGGAGTTTCCCGTTTTGTTTTTAGGAGCCATGCCTGAACAGACGCCAGCGCTATACAGCTTGATGAATTATGCAGGTTTAAAATTAGGTACTTGGTATCCGATGGGTGGTTTTCACCAAATCATCAAAGCAATGGAAAAGGTGGCCGAAGAAGCTGGTGTACATATACATACGTCTTCACCAGTCGAACAACTTAATGTGAACAGTAACCACATTGACTCCTTACAGTTTAAAAGTCATTCTGTATCCGTGGACACCGTAGTTGCTTCAGCAGATTATAATCATGTCGAAAAAAAGCTACTTCAAAGTAAGTATAGAAACTACTCTGAGAAATATTGGGCGAGTAAAACCTTTGCACCTTCGTCACTGTTGTTCTACTTAGGTGTAAACAAGAAAGTCCCAGGACTTAATCATCATACCTTGTTTTTTGATCATGGATTAAAACAACATTCGGAAGACATCTATGTTAAGAAGCAGTGGCCAGAAAAACCCCTTTTTTATGTCTGCTGTCCTTCGAAGACAGACCCTTCAGTGGCACCGATTGGGCAAGAAAATTTATTTTTGCTAATGCCAATTGCGCCAGGGCTGGAAGACGGAGAAGAACTGCGGGAGAAATACTTCAATGTGATGATCGAACGTTTAGAAAAGTACGTGGGTGAAGACATACGTGCGCACCTTGTTTACAAAAAGAGTTATTGCGTTTCTGATTTTATAAAAGACTATAATGCATATCAGGGAAACGCCTACGGATTGGCTAACACACTTTTCCAAACGGCAATTTTAAAACCCAGCATTAAATCTAAGAAAGTAAATAATTTATTTTTCTCAGGACAGCTTACCGTCCCAGGTCCAGGAGTGCCCCCATCGCTCATCTCCGGTCAGGTAGTAGCTGAACAAGTACTCAAACAAACAACTTAACACAATATGAAAAAAGCACTCTTCGATGACGTCTCCATTCGATGTGCAAAACTGACTACACGGAAGTACAGCACCAGTTTTTCGATGGGGATTTATTTTCTAGACAGAAAATACCACAATCCAATTTATTCCATTTATGGTTTCGTTCGTTATGCTGATGAAATAGTAGATAGCTTTGATGGCTATGACCAAGCGTATCTTTTAGATAAATTCAAAAAGGATACCTACGAAGCTATTGAGCAAAAAATCAGTCTCAATCCAATATTGAATGCCTACCAGCATGTTGTCAATGAATACGGTATTGAAAAAGAATTGACGGATACTTTTCTCGAAAGTATGACAATGGACTTAGATAAAACCGAATATAATCGAGAAGGGTATGATACCTATATTTTAGGTTCAGCAGAGGTTGTAGGACTCATGTGCCTACGGGTTTTCACAGAAGGAAATAATGAGCAGTATGAATCTTTGAAGCCTTCCGCTATGCGATTGGGAGCTGCATTCCAGAAGGTAAATTTCCTAAGAGATGCAGGAGCTGACTTTGAAGAACTGGGTCGAACTTATTTCCCTGGTGTTGATTTAAGTACTTTCTTACCAGAAGAAAAACAACGTATAGAACAAGAAATAGCAGCAGATTTTGATGCCGCTCTCGAAGGAATCAAGCGATTACCTATTGGTGCAAGAAGAGGAGTTTATACTGCCTATGTTTATTACCGAAGCCTTTTCAGAAAAATTAAATCTGTACCTGCGGAGCGTGTGTTACAAGAACGAATTAGAATTCATAACTTACATAAGTTAGGTTTGACCTGCCGTTCTTTGTTACAGCATCGGTTAAATAACCTGACTTTATAATTATATTTTAATAGTACCGATAATTCCGATAGATTTCTAATAGTCTTACCCAATAAAATAGAATTTCAAATGTCTGTTTTTGTAAATATACTTATAGTAGCTGCCACATTTTTCACTATGGAATTCGTGGCTTGGTTCACCCACAAATATATCATGCATGGTCTCTTATGGAATTTGCATAGAGACCACCATCAAGTAGACCGTAGTACTTTTTTTGAACGTAATGATGCTTTCTTTTTGATTTTTGCCGTTCCCGGAATACTACTGTTAGTAACGGGTGGCGATGCAAACTTTGACTTTCGTTTTTGGATAGGTTTAGGAATTACGCTGTATGGGATGGCCTACTTTTTTGTGCATGATATTTTTATTCATCAACGGTTTAAGGTCTTAAGAAATGCAGACTCTGTTTATTTCAGAGCGATTAGAAAAGCGCACAAGGTTCACCACAAACACTTAGGAAAAGAAGATGGAGAATGCTTTGGTATGTTACTAGTCCCGATGAAGTATTTCAAGGAAGCTCAAAGAATAGTTTCAAAATTGTAAGGCTATTTTTTTTCACTCAATTCATTTGGCTTCTCTTTCCTCAAAAAATATAACAAGCCACTGACGATCACTCCAAAGGTAATTGACTGCAAGGCTAGCAAAGGCCAGCATAAACACTCTTCAGCATACTTTATCCATAAAAACCCCAAGATGACATAAGCTATTGCAATTAGTAAAACTGTTTTAAAAAAATCCATAAATACGGATTATCGTTCGATTGTTAGTTAGAATTCACATCTTTATAACTATATATGTAATGATTACAATAAGTAACCCATTTTATTTTGCAATAAGGCTGAGTTACAAAACATTTATTCCTCACACCATTCAAAGTACTCTTCTTAAAAATCATAAATATCTGAGCCATTTTATACCTTGCAATTGTTTAAATTGAATAACACTTTCTAATTACTGTATGGCCAGAGTTATCTCTTTTCTTGTATTTATTTTACTGTCGATCTCTGCTTCGGGACAGAGTAATGCTCTATCCCAAAGAGTAGCGAATTATAAAATGCAAGTCCGTCTTGATCCAGAAAAAAAGGAAGTCCTAGGCCATCAGACACTCACTTGGAATAATCCTTCTTCTGATACGATTTACGAACTACAGTATCACCTTTATTACAATGCCTTCAAAAACTCAGAGTCTACCTTCATGTCGGAACGGGGCCTACTTCGGCTAACTTCAAGCTTACAAAAAGATGATTGCAACTGGGGCTGGATAGAACTACTCGACATTAAAGATGCGGATGGAAACGACCTCACACAAACAATGAGCTACATCCAACCAGATGATGATAACACCGCTGATCGAACGGTCCTAAAAGTATTATTGAAAACTCCAGTCCTCCCCTACCAGTCTACAACAATTGATATGGACTGGATTTCTCACATTCCGAAAACAATGGCCCGCACGGGTTACAATCTGGATTACTATTTCATGGCACAGTGGTTTCCGAAAGTCGGGGTCTACGAATCGGCAGGAATGCGCTTCGCAACCGAGGGACAATGGAACTGCCACCAGTACCATTCCAGCGGAGAATATTATTCAAACTTCGGTTTATACGAAGTGGCCATTGCTGTTCCTGAAAGCTATAAAGTAGGTGCAAGTGGGGAATTAATAAATAAAAAAACAGCAGATAAATATACAACTCATACCTATCGTGCACATGATGTTATAGATTTCGCCTGGACTACTTCTCCACATTTCCAAGTCGTCGAGGAAGAATGGAACGGCGTTCAAATGAGACTGCTTAGTTATGAATATAACATGCACTTTGCAGATCGGTATTTTACAGCTACTAAACATGCGATGGACTTTTTTGATAAAAAGGTTGGTGACTATCCATACGCTACATTGACGATTGTAAATCCGCCGCTTCACGGAATTTTTAGTTCTGCAATGGAATATCCGACGTTGTTTACCGTCATCGGAAGTAGCATTTTACCGGCCGGTGTAAAAACACCTGAGATTATTGCCATCCACGAATTTACACATCAGTATTTCATGCAAATGGTCGCCACCAATGAGCAGGAAGAAGCATGGCTCGATGAAGGCATTACCAATTATTACGAAAGTAGAATCATGGATTTGTACTATGGCGAACATACCTCGACGGTCGATTGGATGGGTATTACTTATGGAGGTATGGAGTCGAATAGATTTAGTTTTTTTGGAATGGAAAATCCTAAGATCTCCCCTATTGCTAGCTTTAGCTGGGAGTTCAAAGAAAGAAGTTATCATGACTTAGTTTATACCAAAACGGCTCTGGCACTGCAGACCTTGTCGGGACTAGTTGGCCTGGAAACGATGGATGACATCATGCGTACCTATTTTCAGGAATGGAAATTTAAGCACCCTGGAAGAAAGGATTTCATAGCCGTAGTCAATCGAGTCGTTACGCAGCATCATGGAAATCGCTTTGGAGAAAACGTGAATTGGTTTTTCGATCAGGTGCTAGATGAAACTTCGCTCTGCGACTATGCCGTGACGGATATTAGAAACCTAGAAGAACAAAATCCCTTTGGTATTCTTAATGGAAAAGAAGAAGACTGCCTGGCTCCAACAGACAAAATTGCTGGTAAATATAATGCTACCGTAGTAGTTCAGCGCCTGGAAGAAATGAAAGTCCCTGTGGAAATACTTATTACTTTTGAGAGCGGAAGAACACAGAAGGAGAACTGGGATGGAATGGGACGTAGCATTAGTTTTACTTATGAACATTCCGAAAAAATACTCAGTGCTATCGTAGATCCGGATCGAAAAATATACCTTGATAAAAATTTTATTAACAACAGCCATACTGTTCACTCCCAGAAGACGGGTATCCGAAAATACACAGTACAGTTTCTCACCTGGATGCAAAATGCCATGCAAACGGTTTCTATTTTTATTTAAATGAAAGTCATTAAAGCATACATACTCGGATGGAAAACCTTGCTACAATTGAAAAAAATGTGGCTGGGTTTGTATGCCATACAAGCATTTACTGCAATGCTGGCTGTTATTCCAGTATCTAGATATTTAGGAAAAACAGTTGGCCATTCGCTGGATTTACCAAATAGTCTTGGTCGTTTTGATTATACTTTTTTCACTGATTTCCTTCATGAATATGGCGATGGTTTTACAGCTCTCGTCAGTCAATCATTTGGCTACGTTTTCATTTACTTCCTAGTGATGATTTTCCTGATGGGTGGGATACTAACGAAAATCAAAAGTCGTCAAACAAAAATTTCAGGAAAGAATTTTTTTCAGGGAGGGGGCCATTTTTTCTGGCGATTATTTCGACTCAGTTTTTACTTTCTATTATTACATGCAATACTTTTTGGCTTATTCACTTTTCTGTTTTTACAACAAACAAACTATGTTTCCCTCTTTGAATTAGAAAATGAACTGGTTATTATTAACACCTTGGTTTATCTATTGCCAGCCTATTTAATTCTGGCTAGTATCCTTTTTATGATTCACGATATTACAAAAATAGAACTAACCCAACGTGATGATCGCTGGCTTACGGGAATCATCAAAAGTAGTTTACAAAAGAGTGTTCGCCATTTCTTTTCTTATTACCCATTCTACTTGCTGAATATTTTGAGCTTCGTAATCCTAACAGCTATCTACATTTTTGTCCACGGAAAGATCGCTCCTACTACCCTAGAGCAAGTCATCCTTATTTTTTTACTAGGACAACTTTACGTATTTCTGAAAATAGGTTTAAAAATCGTAGGGCTTGGAGGATTAGTATCTTTGAATGACTGAGTTTTAATTAAAAGAATGGTTGCTAATTACATTCACTCACCGAGTTCCTTCTCCCGCACCAACTCCCAACTCAGCATCAACAATAAAAACAACTCCTGTCGTTTGTCCAAATCTCCTACAAACTGAAGTGCCCGCTGGTGAACCCGAAGTGTAGGGTCATAAGCTACCAAGCTCGCCACCTCTTTTCCTTCCACCATAATTGGAAAAGTCTCTCTTCGATCTTTCTTTTCAATTTTAGCCAATGGTCGAAAATCTCCAGGGCTGTAGAGAATACCGTTTCTTTCTATAATACCAACCGCTTGATTATTCAAAGAAACCTTCGCCTGTTGATTTCTGATTCGAAAAAAGAGTTCTTGATTTGCGGTTCGAACCAATAGTGCAGCATTTTCTTTTTTACCAGTATAGCGTTTATAAGTATAAGCAATCATAGGTTCTTCATAAATAGAAATGATGACACCTTTGGCAGTAGTGGTAATCCCTTTACGAACTTCGTTCTGTGTATGGCTATGAGAGATCAGCTCTAGTTCTTTCTGATTCAGAGGAACAAATTCAGAAGAGATGTTATCAAAAGTGCTCATCAGCTTCTCCACTTCTTTACGAACTTTGGCTGGACCTGGGTGGAAATTCAACATCAGCTGGTAAGCCAGAAAGGTTCCGCCACTGATTGCTAATCCTACGAGTGCTACAAATATTATAGTTATCATCTAGTTTGTTCTTAGTTTTGGTTTATTGCCCCATGCCTGCTCTGGCGTTGAATTCAATTTTATTTTCTTTGGGGCTTTCCATCATATTCATTCGGGTTTCCAAAGTTACTTTATCTTCTTTAGTAAAAACGTTATAATCCGCAGCAATAATATTTGCGAGTTCTTTTAAGACCTTTTCTTTAGGTTCCCAATAGGCACTGTATTGCTCCGTGATGTCTGTGATGAGTTTTTCTTTGATATCTCTTATTGGTTTTGCGAAGTATTCAGATTCTTGATTCAAACGATCCAACTCTTGCAAAACCGCAGTGTGCGTTCCCCTTCCTAGTAAACTATGCCCGCCATAATCCCAGGTCTGCATAAACCAAGACGGATAAAAATACTCAACACTATCTCCTTTATGAACCATATAAAAGAGCTGCGCCATTTCATCGTCTTCCTTGCCTGATGTTGATTTTGCTTTTTGCTCGAATTGTCTGTAGTCATTGAACAGATAGTAAATTGTTCCTTCTGCTGCTAACTGAGGCACATAGCCAGGAATGGCCTGTTTCAACCAAAAAAGGTCCGCCGGGTTTTCATGATTGACTTCTACTTTTTTTTCTAATAATTCCACAAAACGATCTCTAAGCGCTACTCCTTGGTCGTACACCTTTGCAAACCCGGCAGATGTAGAAGCATTGTTATAATTTACTGTATAGTTTTCAATATCCTCTGCGATAGCACTCCCAAAAAGCCCAGCCAGTCTCTTTTGCATTAAAGCCTGCGCCGCCGGATTGTTCGGATCAAGATTGTAGCTGAGGCCTCCTCCATAAATCCAGCCACTCAATCCCTGCGCTGTTTTAATCTTTATCCAAGGCTCGTCAAATTTAACTCCTCTAAGTTTTAATGAGGTTGTAAAATCACTGACCTCTCCTGTATCATATACTTTCGTACCAAGCGGCAAGCGAGCGATCTCTTTACCCTCTGTGCCGGGTTGATCACGCAACCGTAAGTTGTCCAGGTTTGTGGTAAATACAATCGGCTTACTATTGGGTTTTGATTCCGTATTTATAGTGGTAACATCAGCAGACAAATCTGCGTTTGTATTTTTATCACCGGCCGTAGACTCTTTTGAGTTTGGCTGACAAGCCAATAAAAACAAACAAAGAGCAAAAGCTAAGTATCTCATATATTTTGATTTGGCCTCCAAAATAGCAAATATGTTAAAGATGCCATTGCAAGTACAACAAACTTCAGACTTGCTATCCTAATTTTGTTGGCTTGCATATATAGCAAGTCCAGTTGTTTTTGCGTTATTAGTTCGATATAAAGACAGGTTTCGCCTACTATTTGTATCAAAACAGCTACTTTAGCTGCGTTTTCAAAGCATTTTCAAAAGGTAATTCTATATCCACATGAGTCTCGATTCTATACGTATCCGTCAGGAAATTCAAACAGACAGAAAAATTAAAAACAAAGCAAGGACTTATTCTGCTCTGGTTCTGACCTTGCTGATGATTGCTTTGTTAGCTCCCTTTTGCAGTGAAATAAAGGAAAAGGATGAGTTGTTTGAAAAAGCAATTTTGGTTCAATTTGATGAAGAGGATTTTATGGATATGGCTTCCGCCGAAAAATCATCGTCCAAAGCAGCTGCCAACGCTCCTGCCGCCGCAGAGGAAGAATCACAAACCACTGAGGAAACCGCTACAACTCCTGAACCTACACCCGTAGAAACACCACCAGAAAATCCACAACCTGAAAAACCAACTCCTACTAAAATAGATCCTGTCCCTATAAAACCATCCACTCAGCGACCTGTACTCACGAGTCCAGAACCTGCTGAGATAAACTATGAAGACATGATTCAAGAACTTCCTGAAACAGCTCAGGTAGAAGAAGTCTCTGAAGAAGTAACGGAAGTGACAGAGGAAGTCTCTGCTGATTTCATGGCAGAGTTAGCGGATTTCTTTAAGAACAGTTCTTCTGACAAACCTTCTTCTTCCGAAAGTTCTTCCTCCTCCGGTTCTTCAACTGGCGGCAGTGGTACTGCAAATAATGACAAACCTGACAATGGAACATCCTCTACGTCTGGCGAAGGAAACTCTGGAACTTCCAGTACGGGAGATTCTGATACTGATGGCGTTGGTAATTCTGGAACCAGTGGTAATGATTTTGAAGGCGACGGACTATTGACTCGTAAAGTGATCAAAAGAGCAAACCTAGATAAGATCATCAAAAAGAACGGAAAGATTGTAATCAACCTTTGTGTCGATCAAAACGGAGCGGTGATTTTCACCAAGGCAGATAAGCGAAGCTCTTCTATCAAAGATCCGCTACTACTGAAAAAAGCAGAACGAGCGGCGGGCCGATATCGTTATGAGAAAGATTATACGGCTGCGAAAAGGCAGTGTGGGAAATTGACGGTTATTATTAAAGGGATTGAATGATTCGTAGTGTCTGGTAAACAGTTTCTGACGGAGTGCTGAAAATCATATGGATACGTTTATCCAAATCCAGAGTATGGAACACCCCCTATTTTCAGCGGTAATATGTTTTCCAACTAATAACTGCTTCTTCACACCTCTTCTTTTATTTGCTGATAATTAACTTCTTAGTCACCCTATTTTGCTCCTCATCAGTTAGTACGACTAAGTAAAGTCCTGACGGAAAATTTTCTAATCCTAAGGTTGTATTAGCTCCTTGACAATTCTTTTTTAGTAGAACCTGTCCTAGGTTGTTTACCAGTTGAATTTCGTAATGAGTAGCGAGGGGATCGGCTATCTGTACATTGATTTCAGTAGCCGCTGGGTTTGGAATCAGCGTCCATACTAATGCTCTTCCATCTAGCGATTTGACTCTGGTATTATCCACCACTTCAATCTGAACAGTTGCCGTATTAATACATCCGAACTCATTTTCTACCGTCACCGACACCTCATGTGTTCCCGCTCCGAAATCCATTCCACTGAAAATGAAATCAGTAGAAGTACTTCCGTCCATCCATTCAATACTCTCAAATAAATTTGCAGCTAAAGAAAAAGTCAGTATACTATCAGTAGTAATTATGGCATCTTCACCGAGTGAAACAACAGGTAGAGGGTCGACAGACAAATTAATTATAACAATACTATCGCATCCGTTAGCTGTTTGGTAGTTCTGATTGTAAGTACCTGCGGTATCATAGGTCTCATTTCCAATAACGATGCTTTCTCCAGTACATATATTTTCTGAAATAGAAGTTTGAACCTCAGAGCAAGCTACCTCAATAGTAACATAATCAATCACTGTATAGAACTTCTCAGGAATATCAATCGCTTCATCATTTGCGCTAAATTCCAAACGATACAGACCTGGCGAATCAAAACTGACCGTTGGACTGAGTGTGTTTTGATTAGAAAAATTAGCCGTACCAAGTCCATCAACTTTTCGCCATCGGACGGTCCAATCGCCATTGGTTTCGCCGTTCAATTCTACTGCGCCACTCAACTGAATCTCCTCCCCTATTTCAGCCTCCGTAATATTCGCAGCAGCTTCTACAAAGTAGCCTGTCGTATTGTCTGGCCAGGGCCAAGGCGGCGTTAATGTCGAAGGAAAATATCTTCTAAACAAATCATAACGTCCGATTTGATATTCATTTGGGTGGTTGTGTCCTACCTCTCTTGCTTGTACTAATATCTTCGGACCTGGCAAATTATTAAAAGCAGCATAGCTTGCCGCCGGAGGACAAATAGTATCTCGATAACCGATCAAAGTTAATGAAGGAACAGTTACGAATTTTGCTAGTCGAGCTGCATCGAAATACTTTGTCGCTTCAACCGTGGCATCGAAATGAGCTGTTGTTCCAAATTCATTTTCTGACTTTCGTAAATAGTATGGAAAGCCTCCAGCCCGATCATACTTGTAAGCACTGTGGTGGCAAAGTGCTGGATTACTATTGGCCATCAACTTTATTCGTTCATCTAATCCAGCGACCATCAGGCTTAGACCTCCACCTTGACTAACGCCCATAACGGCCAGATTTTCTCCATCATAATCCGATCTGCTGGTCAAGTAATCCAATGCACGAATTGCTCCTATGACTGCATATCGATAATAGTTCATGTCCTTGTCGTCAATAACATCTGGTTCATAAGAATTCGGATCTTCCACATCAGGCTCCGTGTTGTGAATACTAATGGACATCGCCAACATTCCAACTCGCTCCGCAGAGGATACATCTGGATTAGCAATCCCAGGAGCAGAACCGTAAGGTGGCAATTCCAAGACCGCTGGAAAAGGGCCGTCGCCATCAGGGACGGAGATGTAACCGTAGACTCTTCGATTGCCGATGCTTGCTAAATTCACTCTGTAGGAAGTGGAGTAATCATCGTCCTGTTCAAAAGAAACTACAGGGTCTAAAGGCACTTGAGCTAACTCACCTTTCAGGTCCTCCCAAAACTCAAGTAAATCGTTCGGGTCTTCTTCTA
>JBGCDT010000461.1:0-3344 GCA_045105695.1 Saprospiraceae bacterium
GAACCTATTTTAAGGAAAGGAATAAGGTTTTTGAAATGAATGAAATCGATGTGCAAAATACAGAGGAGGATCACTTTAAGAATAATTATTCCATGCTGACTTATTCTCAGCTTCATGTGGCTATTGATTCCCTGGAGCGTAGAATTGACAATCGCTATATTTCTATGGCCAATCATCTAAAGCGGCATTTTCAACCAACCAAAGATAAAGTCGAAAAAGCAATATCTTCTCCTTACGAAATCGCCAGAGAAAAGGCTCGTAAGAAAAAACAAGAATTAAAGAAAGCCGAAAACAAAGCAAAAAAAGAAAAGGCGATGCTTGAAAAAAACAAAGCAAAAAAAGAAGCTAAAAAAAAGGATTTAGACAAAAAGAAAAAACCACCTGTCCCAAAAAAGAAGCCTGTAAAAACAAAGAAAAAAAAGAAAAGTCCTACAACCAAAAAGAAAAAGTCAACTTCAAAAACCAGTTCTAAGAGCAAAGAAAAAAACAATAAAAAGAAGTCAGAAGCGGATAAAGCAAAGAAAAAAAATACGCCCATCCAGATGAAACTGGACAAACCGATTACGGAATACAAAAGCTTTTTGGAAACCCTCTCCCCTGATAAGCGAGAGCGATTAATTAATAAAACAAAATCCTTCGCCAGAGGGATTCGTGACCAAGCTGAAGGAGCCATTAGTTCGCTCAGTTACACTAAAGAAGTTCGGGTGAAGCATGTCTACGAAATGAATATGAAATTCAGTATGGCCTTTGTCTGTATCATCTTTTTATTCATTGGAGGACCGATGGGAGCCATTATCCGCAAGGGGGGGTTTGGGTATCCGATCTTGGTAGCCATTATCTTTTTCATCCTTTTTATGGTAATGAATATTTTCTTTAAAAAACTGGCGGAGTCACTGGTTTTAGTTCCTGAACTTGCTTCCTGGATGCCTTGTATTTTACTTATCCCAATGGCCGCATTACTCACTCATAGAGCAATGAACGACATGAGTATGGTAAATGTCGAACGCTATAAGAGAATCTTCTTAGCCATTAAAAATTTCTTCAGTAAGAAAAAGAAGAAAGTCCAAACTTCATAAATAAACTGTTATTCAAAATGTCCAAACAAACATTCATCCCCGCAGCTACACTAACGTTTTTAAGACAACTGAAAAAGAACAACAATAGAGAATGGTTTCAGGAAAATAAAAACCGCTATGACAATGCACTCGTATCCATCAAAGCCTTCCGAGATGCGTATCAGGCAGAGATGGAAAAAACTGATGAAATAGAAGACTCCAAGATTTTCCGAATATACAGAGACGTTCGTTTTTCAAAAGATAAATCCCCTTACAAAGGACACTTCCGAGGTTACCTGAGAAGAGCAAGTAAAGCGCGTAGGGGAAGTTATTATTTCAATTTTCAACCTGGAGGTAATTCTATGATCGGAGGTGGTTTTTACAATCCTAATTCAGCAGATTTAAAACTCATCAGAGATCACATCGCAGCAGATGACAAACCACTCCGTAAGATCATAAAAAATGCTACTTTCAAAAAGTACTTTGGAACGCTACAAGGCGAACAAGTCAAAACAGCTCCAAAAGGTTTCGACAAAGAACACCCAGCCATTGATCTCCTTCGCTACAAACAATTCTACGTATTCCGAAATTTCAAAGACAAAGAAATCAGCGACCCAGGCTTTCTAAAGGAAGCCGTAAAAACAAGCAAATCCTACCGTGCTTTCTTTGATTACATGAGCGAAATCCTCACGACCAACCTAAACGGAGAATCATTGTTATAACAATAGTTCTGCATTTACTTCATAAATAAGACGACTAACTAACCTCACTACATGTTCAAAAAAAATCGCACCTTTTTCATACTCTTTGGATTGTTCCTTATTATCGGAGGCATTTTATTAAGCATCATCGAACAAGGCGATGCCATTCGTTTTTTTAGTGAGCGAAGGAGTATGTTAGGAGATAGTTTTTTTAGTCTTTTCACTAAGGTTGGAGAAGAGTTGGTTTATATTAGTTTGTTTATTGGTTTCCTCTTTGTGCGCTACCGGCATAGTCTTTTGGTTTTGATTGCTGCTCTTTTGGCACTAGTGGTGAGCTATGTTTTGAAGAGCATTTTCGCACATCCAAGGCCATCTGTCTACTTCCGAGATGAAGGTATCTTAGAGCAAATCAATTTGATAGACGGCGTTTATCTCCTCGGTGGGCACATGAGTTTTCCCTCGGGTCATACCACTTCTGCTTTTATTCTTTTTGGGCTCCTGGCTTTTCTGTTTGCGAAAAAATGGTACTGGAATGCTGCTTTCTTTTTGATCGCTCTATTGATTGGTATTTCAAGGATGTATTTGGTACAGCACTTTTTGAAGGATGTTTATACGGGGGCGATTACGGGAGTTGTGTTGGCGATGCTGATTTATTGGGTGAATGAGAAATATCCTTATGATGAAGGGAGGTGGTTGGATCGGTCGTTGGTTTGGGGGCGGAAGGATCGGGTTTAGGAAGCTTGGATTAGATACAAATAGGGGTTTCTTGGTTTTTTCTTAATACTAAATTTCTTATAAATTGAGGCAGAAGACATGTATCTCAATGACAAATAAAACTAAAATGAAAAAAACCACCCTCTTCATACCACTACTATTTTTCCTACAAATTACCTATGGCCAATTCACTGCTTTTATAGAACCGACTATAGACGATGATCTCATAGTACTAGTAGGCCCTAAAAACGTTGATAGATATTACCATCGCCAGTCAGAAGACTACATCAATAAATACAATCATATAATAAAATTAATCGAAACAGAATTACCCAACAGCAAATCAAAGTTGAATGCCTTAGAAAATAAAAAAATAATAAACACAAATAAAATCCATAAACAGCAAAAGCAAATCGCTGCCTACAATACTGAACTTGAATTACTGGAAGAGTTTATCTCTTATTGGCAAGCTCATGATAAAATTTATAAAGAGTCCTCTACTGTTTTCAACCCTAAACTTGATAGTTTGGATTGCTACAATGTATTGAATGAGGAATACGTATTCTATATGCCTGATTTTTACGTAGATAATTATGAAGCAGAAGACTCTCTTTATTATCATGAAATTATTGATAATTCTTCCTTTCTAAAGCTCTACCGTTGGGAGGAAGTTGACTTAGAAAAAGAAGTAAGAGAGGATCTCCGTGAAGCCATGAAGAAACAAAAGAATAAGCGCATTAGAATTAGCGGTTTAGATGTCTCAGGACAGAGTAAACGTGTCATGACAGAAGAGTATCGTAGAATATTAGCCTCTTTTACAGATGATAGTGAAAGAAAGGAATATTATAGACGAACAGAGGTGATGATAAATCAG
>JBGCDT010000462.1:0-3689 GCA_045105695.1 Saprospiraceae bacterium
TTTTCGGCAAACAGTGCCGGGCGAGTTGTCACTCCTTTCAAAATTGGAATCTGAATAATGAAAAAATCACTGACGCGCTCCATGTGATTATAGGCTTTCAGAGAAAGAGATCCTCTCAGAGGAGCCGTAATGTCTTCCAGATTTTCAAAGTCAAAATCATGCAGTTGTAAATTGTCAAAAACTCCTTCTGCAAAATAATCTGTCAGGAATTTCTTTCGGTCATCAATGGTAGAAACTCTGTTGAGTGACTCCCGAAGGGTACCTCCGAGAACGCCACTTCCTGAGTAATTAACCTCCATATCAAGACTTCGATTAGGGTTTATTTTTCCTTTGATATTAATGTCGAAGCGACTGCGCTCTTCGCTAATCGTTTGGTCTGGTAAACGGAAAATCTCTGTTTCTCCCTCTTTCACCAACAGTGCCCAAGCTCTTGCATCTGACTCCGGCAAAACATAGTGCGGGAAGTAATCAGTTGTTAAATCCAAGTAGCGCATTTTGCCATCCGACAATTGGTAACCTACGATCACATGATTAAAAGCGGCGATGGTTGGTAGCGGTGTTTGCTCCGTAAAGTTGCCACTGCGCACCAGCACATACCAGGCGTCGATACCCACTTCGCGAAGCATGCTAATCATCAGGGACGCAACATCTTTGCAGTCGCCTACTTCGCCAGACAAAGTTTCGCCTGGCTTCTTTGGGATATAATTCGAGTTTAGAAAAGAGACGAAAGAATAAGTGATTTCCTTGGTGAGATAGTTATAAATGGCCGTTACTTTTTCTTCTTCATTCATTTCTTCATTGACCACTTTTTGAACAGCTTCGAGGACTTCATAATTTGGTTCCAAGCGTCGGTAAGTTTTACGCAAGTACCATTGCACTACTTTGCTCCAGTCTTTTAAAGTTGAAAACATAAACCAGGCATAGCTGTCCAAATTATCTTTTACGGCTTCTTCATATTCCATTTTTTCAATGTCTTCCAAGTCCCAGGTATAAGCCATGTAGTCGTCTACCGTTCTGGTTTCATAATTACAATTGGAGCGGTAGCATTGTGTTTGGAAAGTCTTTTCTTTGGGAACGATGTATTCTATTCGAGTTCGATTGACGGGGACTTCAAAAGAAGCCGCAGTGATGTGATACATTTCTTTTGGAAGTTCACGAGTCATGTCGCCTTTGGAATTTCCTTCTAGTTGAATGATGTCACCAGGTTTCAGATTTTTGAAAACGACGTATCCATAACTACGACTAGGGCTAGTAATTTTTCCATCTGCTTTTATGACTTTTACAAAAGAGACATTGCCCATAAAACCAAAGTTGGCTTCCGTCCAATATTTAGCGCCAGCCTCTTTTTGAATTTTAATCATCATCTTTTGATTGTAATCCAATTCATTATCTCTGTTCAGAGCTCCTTCAACGGTATATAATAAAATGACCGATTCTTCATCTGGAAATTTATTTTTCCAATTGGCAGAATCCGCCAATACATCCTCAAAAGATAAGGGTTGAAAATACTTTTTTAAAGACTGCTGATTTTCAATTTTTTCTATCTTTTCTTTTACCTGAGCTGCGCCATAATTATAGCCGATCTTCCCTAGCTTCTCCGCTGTTTTATAATAACCCATGGCCACTTCTCTTCGCTCTTTTTCAAAATGAATGTCACCAATAGTTTCGTGCAGCGAAGCATCGTAGGCATTGATTTTCAAGGCTTTATTCAATTCCACCAAAGCTTCTTCCTCTCTGTTGTTTTCAAATAAATAATCCGCTTTCTGTTTTCTATAAAAAAGATGATATGGAAAACCTTCGATCAGTGCATCGTATAATTTTATTACCTGATCTGTTTTTTCTTTTCTTTTATAATGATTTATTACCGTCTGATAAGTATCGTATTTGAATTCTTTTTTTAATTTTTTCATCGCCTTTTTCGCCTGCTTATTTCGCTCTTTATCTGTCATTTGTTTGTAGGACGAAGGCTTGTAAGAATCGTCTTTCAAAAAAGGCTCTAAACGTTTTCTATATTTTTTTTCTGGATGTTTTTCTAAAAACTGTTTTACAAAATTCCGCTTCTCTGTTGTTTTTCCTTTTTTAGAATAGTGATCCAATTTTGCATAAATGGTTTTCCAATGCGTGGGCGAAATCGTCAGTAGTTTATCCAAAGCAGCAAGGTATTCCTCTTCGTTTTTTTCTTCATCAATTTCTGCAAGCTTAGAAGCCATCAGTGGAAAAATAGGCGTTCGATCTTCCTCCATTTCGGAAATAAGTTCTTCTGCTTTTTCTCCTTTATTATTTACAGCATAAAATTTAGCCAACAGATATTTGAAATATAAACTATTGGAATGCGCTTCCGCTATTTTTGCGAAAGCAGCTTCGCCCTCCTCGGCAAGGCCATAAGAGAGATAAGACTTGCAGAGCAAATAATAATTTTTAAGATCATCCGGAGCATTTGTAATACCATTGCCTGCCAGGCTTTCGCTAATAGATTGGTTATAGAAATGCAACAATGGAGTCCGCGATTCTATAACCTCATAAGTAGCTTGGCCACCAGTCTCAGATGCTGATTGCAAATCACGCTCATAAGAACTACCTATGTTTTTTATCAACTTACCATTTTCATCCGTTATGCGCAGAGCGAAGGAAGGAGGCTTCCAGTAGTCATCGTAACTATTGTAGCCATCGCTGTAGGAGTTACCTGCGCTGGTTCCATTGTCCTCCCCTTCATGAAAACTTAAGTTCAACTTCGCCTCAGAATTCCCTTCCAGCAAGGGAGCCATCTTTACAAGCAATCGATGAGTCCCTTTTTTCAGATCCAAACTTAGTACTTCATAATCCCAAGCATAATTGATATTACCATTCTGAGAAAAGATCAAATTACCATCCAGCCAAATTTTCATAGGAGCCGTTCGAGCGATTCTAAATTGAACAGACCGGTCTTCATTCATCTCTAGAAAAGTATTTCCGTAGTAAGTACCATCGTAAGCAGTAGGTAGAGAACTGTGAAAATTAACCACTCCACTAGGGTTTCTAATTTCCCGCTTATTCCAATTCAATTCAAAGCCTTTTTCATTTTCAAAAATAGCTTCAGGATCAAAAACGCTTGTCTCCACTGGTGTTTCCTCTACAAAACCACTGCCCTCCACATTATCAAATGGACCGATGACCGACCAATTGTAATCTCCCATCACGGAGCGCATGATGTCATGGCTTTCCTCAAATCGACGATGTTGAAACAAAGAATCCGCAAGGTCAAAACGAGCACTTACTTTCAGCGACTCTGGAATATCCATCTCCAGAATCTCCTCCGGTTTTGCTTTATACATATGTCTGAACAATGCAAAATGCTGTTCTTGATTCACCTTAGATTCAATCAGTTGCCTAGTGTACTTTTTGTAATTCGCATAATCCTGACGAGTCTCCGCCAAAAAGATCAATCCAACCAAAGCGTCTTCGTTTTCAGGATTGGTTTTGAGCATTTGCTGAAATGAATTGGCCGCAGCCTTGAAATCATTATTTAGAATCAAGTCCCAACCGGTGCCTTGTTCGACCTGAGCGTTGAGATTGGAGATGAATAAAAAGGCTAGCAAAAAGAAAGAGATTTTTTTCATAGCTGTTGTGTAAGACTTTGGGAAATGCTTCTTCATAATGTTATGTGTATTTTAGTCTGGACTCTTTAGAAACGAGTGGATAACCCAATGATT
>JBGCDT010000463.1:0-6868 GCA_045105695.1 Saprospiraceae bacterium
GAAATGTATTTAAAAGAGAAGAAAGACATTCCTGCTGTCAGTATGCATATTGAATAAAATTACTTGTAGTAATGTCTGTAGGCTATTCAAAACCTCCTATTTAAAAGCTGTAGAGCAATTTTTCTTCTAACCAGAAGAATGCTCTACAGCTTTTTTTTATTGAATCAATTTAAAAACTTAATGTAATATTATAAGAGTAAACTCTAGCCAATGGCTGTCAACTGTTAATAATTTTTGCATACCCAACTTCGCTTATTCTAGCCGCGTTACTAAACTAACTACAACTTTAGAAATAGGCTATGAAAAGATAAATTCTAAATTTTTAAAAAAACTTCACTTTCCAATAGGGGGATTCTTATTTCAAAGTGTACTGAAAGTAGTTAAATGGTTTTGAGAGCATTCATCTCAATATCTTTTACTCCGAATTGGAAAAATAATCTTTAAAAATCAAACTCATCATGAAGCAACTTTCATTATTCATTCTGGCTGGATTCCTAGCTATTGGTTTTACCTCTTGCGAGAAATCTGCTAACTCAGTCACCGTTACTTATCAAGAAGCTACTGCGGTTTATGGCGATCTGGATGCCGTCAGAAGTCAACCATTAAATGCAGCTGTACGCCCTGTAGAAGATCCCGGAAAAGTATTCGTAGGTCAGAATTTCATCTTACTAGGTGAAGAAGAAAAAGGAGTTCACGTCATCAACAATGCCGATATCTCGGATCCTCAGTTTGTTAATTTCATCAATATCCCTGGAAACCGAGAATTCTATGTAAAAGGAAATTTCCTTTATGCAGAAAGCTATTATGATTTAATAAAGCTGGATGTAAGTGATTTGAACAACATCAAATTGGTAGATAGAGCAGAAAACATCTTCCAGGAAACATTGACGAATGACAACGGAGAAGCATTGTTAGGCTTTTCTTACAAAGAAGTATCTGAGACTGTTGATAAGGATACGGATTTGTACAGTGAGATTATGGATAATCAATTTGTCTACTACGATTTTGCAAGAAACATCATTCCCAAATCTGCAGTCCCTTCTTCATTTGCTGGCAACAGTAACGATCAGTCAGGTACTGTAAACAGAGTAACCGTAAATCAAGATCACGTCTATGTTATCAACTCCATCAACATGTCTATTGTAGACAATAATGATTTCCAATTGGTAGATAGAAAAGTTGCTTTGAGAGAAGGTGCAGAGACTGTTTTTCCTTACGAAGACAAATTATTTGTAGGAGGTCGAACTTCTATGAACATCTATGATGCAGCAAACCCTAAACAACCTGAGGAAGTATTTGAATTTACTCACGCGACTTCTTGTGATCCAGTTTTGGCAACTGAAGATGTTGCTTATGTTACTTTAAGAACAGCTGACTTTTCTGATTGTCCAGGTGACATCAATGCTTTGATTGTTTTGGATATTGAAAGCTTAAGTAACACCTCTCAAGTCAACGAAATCGCGATGCAGAGTCCTTATGGAATGACTGTAGTTGGAGACAGGTTGTTTGTGGGAGAAGGAGAAAACGGCTTAAGTATTTTTGACATTACAGATAAGAAGAATCCTGAATTGATTAAGAAAGATAGCGACGTAACAGCTTATGACATCATTGCACACCCAGCCGATAACAACTTAATATTAGTAGCCGGTACTGATGGTCTTTCTCAATACACCATCGATGGAACGCTTGATTTGAGTATTAACAGTAGAATTGATTACTAAAAAATAGTAAATACCCAATTCTAAATTACGGGCACTCCCCTATCCAGAGCTGATGGAGAGTGCCCGTTTTTATCCAACTCAAACTTACTCAATGAACATATTTCCAAATTCAACACCGATGAGCTTTTTCTTAAAACGTGCGCTTATTGTTATCATTTTGCTAATCTGCTATCAGGTTGCTGATGCACAGCATAAAAACGATGTCGTTTTTCTAAAAGATGGTTCGATATACAAAGGCGAAATTATTGAGGAAAACGATGCTTATATATATATGGTCGTAATTGATGGACAAACTATAGGTATACCCCAAGAAGAAATTAGACGAAGTAGGGTAATGAGAGCAGAGCGGTATCTCTTTCACAAAGGTGGTCGATACCATAAGAAAAAAGGGATCTTTTGGAATGTACAAATGGGAGGGAATGTTTTTAGTGAAGGAACTTCCGAGCATGTCAATTTTACTTTAGGTTATCGTTTTAACCAACGATGGTCGGCAGGCGCTGGTTTTGGTAGCGAACTCCATTCAACTAATGTGGCAGGTTTTCAAGTAGAAACTCAGTTCTCTTCTTTCTTCGTGTATGGACGCTATTATCTAGGCGATAACAGAAGGAGACCATATGTATACAGCAGACTAGGCTATGGGGCAGGACCAGGTAGTTCAAGCGAATTCAATTCAGGTCGACACAGCGGAGGTTTTCAGGCGCAAAGTGGTCTAGGTATTCATTTCGCATCACGCAAATCATCAAAATTTATCATTGGACTTGGCTTTCATACACAATATACCAATGGTGAACAATTCTTTTTAAATGACTTTGGAGGAGAGATTAAAGTAGAGTATGACAACCTTTGGTTAAATCATTTAGCTTTGAAATTTGGGATTGAATTCGGCTAATAGAAAAGGTCTTTTTTTGATCAATTATTTATTTTTAAAAAAAGTGATAATAAGTTTGACAATTCCATTTAGATTCTGCTATATTTGCGTCGCTTCAAGGCTAAAGGGCAACTCAGTTCAACGGAACATAAGTCCCTTATAACAGTCAAAAGCACATAAGCGAAAGTAGCTCAGCTGGTAGAGCACGACCTTGCCAAGGTCGGGGTCGCGGGTTCGAATCCCGTCTTTCGCTCAAAAGAAGCCTTCCAATTTTGGAGGCTTTTTTTTCAACAGGATGCCCGAATGGTGGAATTGGTAGACACGCCGGACTTAAAATCCTGTGCTCTTCGGGGCGTGCGGGTTCAAGTCCCGCTTCGGGTACATTTCGAAACAATAAGCCGCTGTAAATCAATGATTTATAGCGGCTTTTGTTTTTTCTACTGAACGGTTACTGAATAAATGGTGTTATTCAGTTTTACTTAATCTTTCCCTTTCAAATTCTTCAGACCTTTTTATTTGTTCCTCAAGGTTCCATTCAAAATCAAACCTGTTTTTAAGGAATTCAGCGATTGGTTCAAGTCCAATTTCAGCTCTTCTTTTGTCGATATTTACAGGATCATAAACAGGCCAAACATTAAAGCTTTTAGTTTCCGGATAGTATTTCATCTGTCCCCCATAAATTTGCAATTCTCCTTTTTCTGTTGAAATTCTATCCTCTGCTCTAACTAAAAATCGTGGCTCTAATTTTTTATCCTTTACAGCTTCTCTCATCATCGGAAGGTATTTTATACGTATCTCATTATTCGAATGTTGAATGACATTACATATTATCCAATTACCTTGTTCTCCAATCATTTCTTTTGTTGGCCAACCATATTTATCAAGTATGGTTTTTATTTTTCTTTCATTTACAATGTGATTCTTCTTGTAGGTTTCTTGGTGTGTTTGAACTTCTTTTGATTCCGCACCATAAATTTTCATTAATGAATCTCTCAAAGTTATTGGTCCTTGCTCTGACCTCCATATAGTATCCAGAACAGTAATTAAATCTATAGGAGTTTGCTTAATAGCTGGAATTTCACCTCCCTTTTCATTTGAACATGCCACAGTTAGTAGCAATGTGGTTATCAATAATACTTGTCTCGTCATTATTATGTAATTGATTTATTTAGTTTTAGGAAAGCGAACGTTTAAAACGCCATTACTTTTTGCTGGACATGCGATTTGTTGTCTTATCCTTATAGTCTGACAATCCAAGAGTTGTAAATTTTATTCTGATAATTGGAAGAAACCTAATTTCTATTGTTTAAGCAAAGTATATATAATTTGATTTTATAATAGTTCTCTTGTGTCTACCCTCAGAACTCATTAAGGAGGTTTTACAGAAATAGGCGTCCCAATAAAATTATACTATTTTTTATAATCTCCTTTCTAGTTTGTCAAGTCAATAAGGTCTAATGCATATTAAATAAGTCCTTTAGCTTCTAGCGACGTTCTCAGTTTAGTCTGATTTTCCCAAAAACGATCTTTAATCTTTTGAATGATGTGCTCAAAATCTGGATGATCTTTTAATGGCTTAATCAGTGGGTCATCCTTAATTAATAAAAACCAGTATTGATAACTTTCTGCTTCTGAAAATATTCTGAGTTGCTCGATAGCTTCGTCGATTTTCCCCTCATAGGCGTATTTCCAAGCCAGATTGACACTTCTGTAAGAAGACTGATCTTCTTCACAGTATGTTGAAAAATCACTAAAAAATCTCTCCGCGTCTGCTTTCAGTCCCATCTTTTTATAAACGTCTGCAATCTTGATGTTTTCCTGCGCATAAATGTTGAGACCATTATCCTCCCTAGCTTTGACAAATTTTTTATAATAGAAATAGGCCTCTTTATAATTTTCCTCTATATAATACAACTTAGCGATATCCTGCAAAATGTCAAGACGGGTAGAATCCTTATTCCATTCTTTTATCACCAGATCCCTGGTTCTTTCTATACTACCATCCTTGGCAAATAGAATAAATGCTTTTAAATGTGGCGCAAAATAATTTCCTGCATTATACCCCAAAGACATATTCACGTACTTTAACGCCTCCTCTATAAATCCTGATGATACCAGTGCATTACTCAACTGTAAGTAGATATAGCTCTGGGTAATAGAATCACTGGCAATATTAAGCTGAGCTCCTTTCAAGGCGTACTCTAGGTATTTGTCAGTATTTGGATTTAAGCGAAAGTGAAAATCCGCAAGCATTTGTACTGCCAGATGTGAATTTGGATTATATTCCAAGGCCTTTTCATAATGTGGTAAGGCCAGTCGGTACTCCTTTATTTGTATATAGTAAAATGCTTTGGCAATTAGACTCTCAGCAGATTTTGAATCATAAAGCAATGCCTTATCTGCATAAATATTAATCTTTTCAGTGTATTGTTTTTCGACTTGAGACATTTCGAGAAGATAGTATGATATGGCGATATTGGCATAAGCCAAGGCGAACTCCGGATCTTGCACTATTGCCTGCTCAAATAATGGAATGGCCTTTTCCCAACCTTTCTTAGGTCTAGTGTAAAAAAGGTCAAGTCCTTGGAGATAATAATCATAGGCCAATAAATCTTCAGTAGGTAATTTCTCAATTTGTTTCAATTCAGCAGGTGTAACAACAGCCTTAATAGCAATTGCGATTTTCTTGGCCACTTCGTTCTGAAGGGCGAATACATCTCCCACTTCACGACTATATTGCTCCACCCAAATCGGTTGATCACTTGAAGCTTCAATCAATTGAATATTAAGTAAAACCTGATTTCCAACTCGCTGGCCACTGCCCTCTACCAAGTAACCCACCTTGAGTTCTTCTGCTATTTCAGGAATACTCTTATCCGTATTTCGATACTTCTCTACCGAGGTTCTACTGATGACGTGTAGGTCTCCAATCTTCTGGAGCTTGTTCAAAGCTGATTCCATTAGTCCATTTACGAAATAAAGATTCAAGGAATCACTACTCTCATTTTTGAAAGGTAGTACTGCAATTGATTTGTCAACAATCTCTGCTCTAGAATCAGAAGCTGATTCTCTATCAAAGAAATCGGAGGTATAAGCAAAAACCGCAAGGCAGATTAGAGCGACCGCAATTGTAGCCCATTTTAGAAACGATCGACCTCCCGGATCCTCCACGACGTTGGTACTCGACCTATCGATATTACCAAGCTCATGATTAAAAACCGTATAAACTTCCATCGGCTTTGTAACATTCTTCAATGTATGAACACCCATCGAGGTCGTAAAAAGTCCTGCTTGATTTTTTATTTCATCATACACCTTTTCAGAAATATAAACGGTTCCTGTGCTAGCTAATGATTCAATACGAGCAGCTATATTCACGGCATCTCCGATGATGTCTTGATCCGTCACAATAATATCACCTGAATGGATTCCAACTCGGATAGGAATCTTAAGTTTTTCCTTACTAAAAGCAAGCTGCATTTCAATTCCACACTGCACAGCATCAATGGCACTAGGAAATGTGCTTAAAGTACCATCGCCATAATATTGAAGAATACGTCCGCCAAATTTCTTGGTTGTTAGATCAAAGATTTTTCTATGGAGGTCTCTGTAAGCAATCGCTTTATTTTCATCCTTTTGCATAAGAGAAGTATATCCCTCGATATCGGTAAACATAATGGCAACCAACTGCCGCTGCCGCTCATGGGAGACACTCTGACTTTTATCGAGGTTAACTACCTCACCAGGCGGATACCCATAATGTTCCCGAAAGCATTTGATGAAATAAGAGGTACTCCCAAAGCCTACTTGGTACGAAATCTCAGAAACCGTCATCGTGTTCTGCTTAACCATCTCCATACCCTTTTGAAGGCGCACTTGACGAATAAATTGACTTGCAGAAAGTTGCGTGTGCTTTTTGATTTTTCTGAGCAGGTTAGAACGGCTCATGTTCATAAGCTCTGCTAATTCAGAAACACCGAATTGTTCATTGGGAATATTCTCCAGGACAATTGTATTTGCCTGATTAATAAAGTCCGATCCATTGGTTGATATTTTCGACATATGGTTTTTTGCTAGTGCTAAATTAGGGAATTTTATGCAAATAGAGGTCATAAAAACATTGAGCAATTTACCAGAAAAGCCAGCTTTTGCGTCATATTTTATATCCCTGCGTCATAATTTTCATCCCTTCTTCAAACTTAATATCTATTGCTGGATACCTAATAGGTTAAGCGTTCTCACTTAGCTCATCTTTGTAAAAGTTAAAACAAATTCAACT
>JBGCDT010000464.1:0-7087 GCA_045105695.1 Saprospiraceae bacterium
GGCCGTAATTTTGTCGATACTATAAAAGGCATTGACGTCTGTAGGGTTTACGGGAATTAGTTTTGTTATTGTATCTGTGCCGCAGTCATTATAGCCAATCAGCGTTATCGGATATAACGTTTGCACGGTGTCTGTGAATAGAATAATATAAGGTGGAAATTCTTCTGTGGAAATTTGACCATTCCCAAAGTCCCAGAAGTAGCTGGTTGGATTTCCATAACTAGCGTTTCCAAAAAAGATGGTATCTCCAGAGCAGTACTCTAATTTATTCGTTCCAAAATTTACGATAGGTTGTGGGTGAACAACAATATCAACAGTAGCTGTTTCATCTCCACAGTTATTGGCACTACCCAAACTGATGGTATAAGTTGTATCAGATAATCCCTGAGGAAGAAGAATATTATCAGGGCTGAATTCTGAACTAAATAATACGCCATCCAAAAACCAATTGTATTCCAAGCCAGGTATTTCATTTCCCACAACCATAAGACTCACCTCCAACTCTGCACAGCCCTCTAATGGTGTAGCCGTGAAATTTAGAACCGGAGGCGGATCAATTACAACAATATCTTGACTCGTAGTGGTAGAACAATCTCCGTAGGAAGCTTCCAGCGTAATCGTGTAATCTCCTGCCGCAAGATTAAATGGAGGAGACATTGTAGCGGGGACTCCATTAATAAGCCAGGTCAGGGGCTGGTCGGAAATCGAAGCCGAAGCATCTACAGAAATCAACTGATCAGAACAACCAGTTTCTTCCATAATAAAACTAGCAATAGGATCTACTCGGTCTACTGTTAGAAAACCAGAGCTTTCACAAACAGAGGTGTTACCACCATTTGTTCCAAATTGAACCTGCACAGTTGTTAAACCCAGGGCTACCATTTCGCTAACAATAAACTGATCACCAACCACACAAAGCGGACAATCTACAGAAGACCAGTAATCAGGAATGGGGAGTGCTGTCAACTGGAAATTACCAGTCGTAGAGCAAATCAACGTATCGTTACTTTCAAAACCACCATCTTCTACAGTGATAGTTATTGAAGCTGTATTTCCACAATTCAATGAAGGAGGAGCATAAGTGAGTACAGCCGTTTCCCCAGGCATTGGATTATACCAGGTAGAATCACCATCGGTATTTGAGGTCAGGTTAAGAGAACCCGACCAAGTGCCTCCCAAAGGGATAGCCTCTAGTAAAACTAAAGTAGCATCTGGGCAGAGCGTAGTGTCTCCCGGTGATAAGATTTCTGCATTGACTTCGGGAACAACCTCAAATTCATCGGTCTGTGTTTGGGGTCCGCATTCGTTTTCCAAATCACATTCTACGACGTATTCTCCTATAGGAAGGCTTACCGGGAAGGTCACCTGAACATCTCCATTAATTGTGTAGACAGCATCCGGATTGTAGGGGTTTGGTGTATATTCCAATGTAACACATCCATCTGGTTGATTCTGAAGTGTAAGTGCTACTCCACTTGCGATGTAAAAACTCATTGTATCATAATCTGGAATTAAACAGGAGTTATCTACAGTTAGAATAATTTGCACAAAACCGGTATCTGAAAAGACAATGGTTGGATCAGTAACATTAGGTGTTGGATCATTACTGGGAGGATCTGTTGTCCAGGAGGCGTTTGGATATCCAAAGAGGGTTGACCACTGCCAGAAAGTTTCTCCAGTAGAAAGGCTATCGCCATTCATTGGAAGAGAGAATGTTGGGTTATCATCATCGAGGCAGATGAGGATAGGTTGTGGAGCGGTGAAATCAATGTAGCCTGGTTCCGGGATGATGACAGATTGGGCGGGTTCAATAATGGTAATGCTTTCGGTATGTGTATCGGAGCCACAAGAATTATATACCGTTAAAGATACATCGTAAGCACCTGCAGAAGAATAGCTATGCATTGCATTAGGAAGCGTAGAAGTATTTCCATCACCAAAATCCCAAAGATACGATTCACTATAACAAGAAGAACTTTGAAAGTTTATAATGTTTGATACACATTCTTCATTGGGTAGAGAAAAGCTAGCTATTGGATTTAATTTTACAATTACGCTTGACAAAGTCCAGTTACAGCTTGTCTCGCCATTATTACATTCAGCACTGGTAATCACTAGACTAATAAATAGGTTAACCGTTCCCGTTGCGTTACAAGGAAAATCAGATTCACTTTCATATACATAACTGACATAGCTTGTATCAAAAAGTAAAGTGTCAAAAAGTATTTCATTTGAAGCTATATGAATAAAATACCAATGAAATGATTCTATTTCATCAAGAGGGCTTGACAATGCGCCGCTTACTTGAAAAGTTGCTCCTTCACAAACGATTAGGCTATCGTTCACCAGTTCCCAGTTTGCTTCTATAGTTCCACAATCATCGCTGGTACATGAGTATTCCTGGGCATTTAGCAAATTAAGAAAAGGGAGAAAGACTACAATCAATATTAAAAATATCTTTGACATTACTTTATTACTCATTTCGTTTTTCGTTTTTTTACCTTTTACAAAAACATAACTGTAACTCTACCTGAGTAAGGTGACTGTACCTGTTATTGTCTTACCTTCGTTCCAAGACTTTGATTGAATTACGTACACATAAATCCCGCTAGCAGAGCGCTGACCATAAACATTACCATCCCATCCTAATTCTTCAAATCCAGATAAAAGATTATCTCTTTCAAAGATTAGAATTCCTGCCCGATCATAAATTTGTAAACTAAAAATATGGTTTGATCTTTCAGATGCAAAAATGGTAAAATAATCGTTGATTCCATCACCATTTGGAGAGAAAACATTTGGTATGTAATAACCAGATTCCGGTAAAGGCTCAGAAGTAGATACCAGCCATTCCACCATTTGACAATTAGTAGAATCGCAGCCATCCACCGAAGAAAGGGTTTCGCAATAAAGCCCCGGTTGATTTACTTCATTTCCAAAAATAGTGACTGTACTTCCGGCACTAACCGAAATGGCGGGAAAAAATAAAGTATCAATAATTGCTTCATTCACATTAACTATAACAATACTATCACAATCGTAAAACAAGCTATCCGTTCCACCGCTCTCAGGAACGCAACTAATGAGATTGTATTCAAAAATTGGAGCCTCCTCAAATACAGTGTTATTAGTAACTGTACTATCACAGCCATATATATTGGTCAATTCCTGAATAGTAATTCCCACGTCCTCAGGGTTGCAAGTAGTCTCAAATAATTCTGTGTTATCAGATGGTAGTAAAGTCGTATTTGTAATTATGATGCTATCGCACAAATCATTGAAAATGATAAGTGTATCTGTTCCAATAGTACTTCCATCACATGAGGTTTCTGTCAAAAATATTTCTGTAGTACAATTGTCTTCGAGATCATCGCAAATATTATCACAGCAAGTATTTATTTGTTCAGGAGTCATTGCAAAATTTGAGATTTTTAAATTCCTGACGAATCCAGGCTGCGACTCTGCCATAATAATACTGGGGTCATCCTGAAAGAAAATAATCTGATCCTCATCTGCCAATAAGATATTGTTTACACTGTCATCATAGGTGAAAAGGATTTCACATTCTTTGTAAAATTGCACAATACCATTGCAGTATCTAACCACCGTGAGTTTTTGCCAGTCATTTGTATTAATTGGGCAGGGCTCTGCAGCCGGATTGAAGTTGTCTCTCCAAACATCAAAGGTGGTTCCGAATAGCGGATTAAATTCATAGAAGAGTCCGCTGTCCTGATTTGGTTCAAAGCCAAAAATAAAAACCCATGGAGAATCGAAAAGACCTGGTGTATCATCAAATTTATAGATCAATTCAATGGTATACTCACAGTCTATGAATCCGTTAGAGTTGTCAAAAGCAAAACCTGCGTTGTCTTCGAAACGGTAAGCAGACATTTCTCCTCCATTGGGGCAGAAGTTGGCTGGCAGAGGTATGGTTTGGAAGTTACCGGTTTGGTTAGAGTTATTGGCTAGGGGGAGCAGGTTGGGGTTGCCTGCTTCTTGAGGAGAGAAGCTATTAGAGAGTTGATAGGTTAGGGTTTGTTGGGCTTGGAGGGATGTACACAACAAAAAGGTTAGTACTGTCAGGGTAGTTATTTTCATATTTTAGTGGCTGCTGCTAACGTTTAATAATTTTCCTGGTTATTCTTTGATTTTTAAGTTTAATCTGGATTAAATAAAATCCAGGTGATTCGTCATCAATATTCAGTTTGTTCTCTTTCAACTTTTTTCGATGCTATCTTTGTCAAAGGCCAAGGGTTGTGGCTTTGTTTGTAGTAAGTCAAAATTACAAAAATTGACCTACCTTTTCTTTGCTATTCGTGCAACAACGCCGCTTACTAGTGTAAAAGAGGAAGACTTAGTACAACACTACACACAAGGAAGAATTATTATTTAAATCGATCTTTGATATATTTAATAATATCTTTGCCCCTATTAACTTTAATATTCTTCGAGCCAGCTTGGGCAATAAAAAGCGCCTCATTAAAACCACTATCAAAATTTTTTACTTTGATAAATAATTACTTCTGTTTACATCCGCACTACTCTCCTCGACTCCAAAAAACGATCTCCTCGAACTATTAAAATATAATTCCCAGCAGGAATCTCTTCACCTAAAATATTAAATGTTTTTGTCGAATTTGGATAGATAAATCCAGAATAGATATTTTTAACTTTCACTCCCAGTAAATCGTATAATTCGACTTCAACATTTTCTGGATGGCTAACTTTTATATTAAATTGAGTGCTATTGGTAAATGGGTTAGGAGAGACTAAACTGACTTCGGCTCTTTTCTCTCCAAGGTCTATTAGATTTGACTGTGAAGTATTCTTTCGTCCTAACACACCGTAAGTTATAGGCTGATTTCCTCCCGGGTAGTACCAGTCCATTTGTAAACTATCTTCACCAATCTTATAAACTTCTATTCTACCATCAATACAGTTTCCTCCGAAAGTAATTTCTTCATAGAAAATATGTACATCACCTAAGCTACCATAAAAGGTATCATCTCCTCCACAGTTTAAAGTGGGGTAAACAGTCTCCCCAGACAGCGTATTAATATTCAGAGAATCAATACGCATATTCATTTCATAGGTCCCATAATTTATTTGAAAAACTTCTCCGCACCAATCATTTACCAGAGAATAATCAATTTGCATACGAGCCATTTTACCACTTGTAGCCACAGTTGTTCCTCCGTTGTAGAACCAGTTCCATTGGATGGTGTCATCATTTATTTTTTCAATCTCAATACGGCCATTATTGACACATCCGGCACCTCCAGTTATGGTTTCTCTAAATATTTGAATCGTTGATGAAACACCTTCAAAGGTCAAATCGCCAGAACATGGGAGGTCATAATAGTTGATTTTTCCACCTACTTCACCTTCTACCATTTCATCAATTATCATTATCGCAGGGTAAGATCCAAAACCAGATTGAATTAATTCACCAGACCAGGCTCCAATTAACGTATAGTCGATCTGTGCTTTTAGAGAAACAGTATTCAAAGAAATAAATAGTACACAAGCTAGTACCAGATTGATTCTAGATTTTTTAGGAAAAATTGTAGTTAGCATTTTAAATTATTTTATTTTAATTAATTACTGATAATTATACTTAGGCCAGTCTCATTTTTTTTTAACATCATACTTGATGATTCACCTTCTAGATTAAATCTCAATTAATAAACTCAGAAAAACGATCCGTATCTTCAAATAATCTTCCCGTCTGATTAGGTATCCACAAACCAGCAGTATTACCATAATTATCCAACATCAAATTAGCCACTTTAATATTCTGAATACCATCTTCCGTAAATTGACCTGAAATACAAAGAACCAATTTAGCTTCAGAACCAGTAGGTGTATGTTTTTCATCGACCTCAATAAACACTGAAAACAGTTGATCCTCTCCGACAATGTAACTTCCTACTGCATTTCCTACTTGCGTTCCATGTTTGTAATCAACGGTAACTTCAAAATCCTTTTGATTGTATAGTTTCACGTGAAGATCTGAAACAATAGTGCCTGTGATATCTCCTGCAGTACTATGAGAAATTACACAGGGAGAAACCAATATTTCATTTTCTATTTCAGGAGGGTTTGCGCCACCATAAAAAATAAATCCAAGGTTAGTCAATGCATCTTTATTTTCTTCAGATAATAGATCATTTATATCTTTAGTTAGTCCATCTTCATCCACAACTGGCGAATCGTCTTCCTTTCCACAACTAAAAACAGTTAGAGATAATAACAAGATTAATACTGAATTAATGTTTTTCATATTTTTTTTATCTATTTAAAAACAGGGAGAAAAGAATAAATACAGTCCTCCCCTATTCAAAATACCTTTTAATAAAGAAATTTAAACTAATTCAAAAAACCAGGCAATCCCCTTCATAACCGTACTTAGCTAATGCGATGACAATGACTATCTAAAAAGCGCTTAAAGAAAAGTAATGCCTTTGAAGCACTGGTAAAGTATTGTTACAACAGAGATGCCTAGCGTAAAGCAATTCAGGAATTACTCAATAAGGCTAGCTTTGAAGCTACCCGTTATTGTGATGGTTTCATTGGGGCTATCTTCTTTTTGGAGGACAAAGTTTACAGTTCCTTTTACCTCATCATTTTCAATTTGAGAAATGTTCATCAAATTACTAGCTGTAGTATTTGTATGTTCAGAAGAGAATATATTTACGTCTTCAATTTCATAATCAGGATCGTTGATGGCTCTTTGATAATCAAAGAAAGCATCGTAGTAAATCGCAGTTGCAGTCCTTTCCACCTCCCCGTTTTGCTCTACCTCGGTCCAGACCAAGTACACATACTCTATTTCAGATGATGACCGGAAAGTATTCAAGTGATTGTAAGAATAGATATAGACATATCTGAATGAATATTCATCCGTAACAGACTCTACATACGCAGCCTGAGCGCAAGTCGTAGACCAATCAGTGCCTTCAATTTCAAGGTCAATTTCTCCTCCCTCTAGTTCATCACAGAATTCAGCCCACTCCTCGCTATATTCATCATCGACTCCTAGTGGATCCTCTTTATTGATACAAGAACTAAAACAGAAAATAATAGC
>JBGCDT010000465.1:0-2676 GCA_045105695.1 Saprospiraceae bacterium
AAGAGGCAACCGACACCTTAGATTCTGATGGCATCAGTCTCCTCGTCTACGCAAGTGATACCATCTTAATGACTCCAGTTACAAATATCGGCAATCTAGAAACCGATCTAAGTTGGGATGTTGGTGTATTCCTAGGCAATCAACCTCTTACAGAAAACTGCACAGACGGTATTGACAATGATGGAGATGGGGATGCGGATTGCGATGATTCGGATTGCTTTTGGGGTGAGGCGCAGGCTCGGGTTTTGAGTAAGCAGTAGTTAGCTTTTCTTAGAATGCTCTTTTCGTTTTATATTTCTTCCAATACCGACTTCCCTTTGGATTGATCACCAGAAGTCCATTGCCACTCTTCGTGTAATCGTATTTTTCCGTTTGCTAATAGCTCTGGTATTGACTTGCAAATCCCTGTCATTAATTCACCGTCCTGATTTATTTGATGATATCTCATTTGGATATTTCCTTTATCGTCGACTAATCCGATGAGGTGGCCTTTTTGTATTTTTTGGCCTTGGTAGTCGCAGGTTAGGATGTTGCCTTCTTGTTTGTAATGGAAGAGGAGGTCGTTGGTGACGAGTCCGTTTTTGGAGTTAGAGATGGGGCGGAATTTTTTGTTGTTGTAGGTCATGGGGGTCGGTGATAGTTATAAATTAACTCACGCTAGAGCTGCACTGCTTCTAGAAAATATTGCCATTTTAGCGCTTAGTGTTTTTTTCTTTTTCTAATTTATCAAGTAGATTATTTGATTCTTCAATTAAGTGCTTTTCAAATCTCACTCTCTGTTCATCTCTTGGCAATTCATTGTAGTATAACAACCTACTTCCATCTCTCCAATCCTGAATTTCTCGATACCAAGTAAACAACTTTTCAAGTCCTATTTCTTCACCTACGTATTTAGTCTCTTTATTCAGTAACAACTTCCAATCTAATTGTTTGTAAATTTCGTTGTCAATTTTAGACATTAATTTGAAGGCTTCATCTGAATTAGAAATCATTTTTTTTAAATAAAAAACAATTAGATTTTTTGCAGCATCTAATTTACTCGGCTCTTGAAAATCCAATTCTATTAAAGCTTTTTTGTAGTATTCTTCGAGTTCAAATGAGTTGTCATCTCCACTCATTCCAGCAAGAATAATTAATGATTCACTTTCTAAGTTTTCTTTAAGACCAATTAATCCAATTTCTGGCAATTGACTTATCGAAATATTTCCTAAAATGAAATTCGATATTTTTTCTTTAAAGTTCAACTTAATGTCTTACTTTTCATTATTCTATTTTTTTGACCTACTAAGTAAGCTATAGACTAAATTTATTAAAAAGATAAACTGAGAAAGAAACACTACTACTATTATTATAATTCCAATATTCATAGTTCCAAATTGTTCATAGATATTTATTTGTTCAACACTATAGTAACGTCGTGGCACTCCTGCTATTCCAATATTGTAAATTGGGTATATTAAAAAGATAGTCACAATGGAAGTCAACCAGAAATGTATTCGACCTAAAGTCTCATTCAGTTTTTTTCTAACCATCATAGGTATTACAAAATAAACAATTGCATAAAACCCAAAGACAAGTGAAAACAAACCTAGAATGTAGAAGTAAGCAACGACAATGTATGTGTCATTCATCTGAAAATCTATCGCTGTATTCCCTCGAAAAAAACCATTAATGGCACTTAATATTAGCAATAATATAAAACCAACACTAAAGAGTTTTGCAGTGGAACTATTACTGATTTCTTTTCCATTTTTCTTCATTACATAAACGGCACTAATAAGAAATATTATTACCAGCGGAAACACAAAAAAGTTCGAAATAAATGGATTCACTCCAGACATAAACATATGATGTGCCCAAATAAGAAAAGGTAATATCATTAATCCCACAAGAGCTATCAACTTATATTTCATCCCAGTTTTTCAATTTAATTCCGTTTACTGATAATACTTGTACATCTGCACCTCAATCCCTCCTATTACGCATATATTCATTATCCACCCGCTAAAATATCATTTCCTCCCAACACCTCCAAAACAAAAAAAGAGTTACAAAAAACTTGTAACTCTTTCATTTTCCTCGTGCCCGGGAAGGGACTCGAACCCCCACGCCTTGCGGCACACGCACCTGAAACGTGCACGTCTACCAATTTCGCCACCCGGGCCTGCCTTCAGGCATACCTTTTAGTTTGGAAGACGCAAAAGTACAATTTTGGAGGTATTCCCCTAATGATGCACTCGTAATTTTTCACCTCAAACTCACAGCTTATACTCCCCCAACACAGAAGCCGTCGTCTTCGTCAAACCATTCGGATATCTTCCAATCTCGCCAGTCGAAGTAGGATGTGTTGGATCACAAATGGTGAAGGACTTTCCTTTGTAATCGAAAGAACGTTTTAGTTTTTCATCCATGGCTACACCAAGGGTCATATTGTTGTTGTAGTGTGTGATGACGATCATTGGCAAATCTAAAATCGTTTTCACTAAATAGAAATATAAAGCACAGCGGTCCTCATGGTCAGAGTACTTGCTTTGGAAAACCTGCTCGGCGTACATCGGTCGTTCTTCGTCGTAGACATCCCAGTCCCATTTGTAATCGAAAGCAGAACGAGTAAAAGCGGCCAGTACTTCCAACTGCTCTTTTTGGGTTTTGCCTTCCATCAGCGGAGCAAGCTGT
>JBGCDT010000466.1:0-9077 GCA_045105695.1 Saprospiraceae bacterium
ATAGAATTTTATTTTGTGAGATGAATTGAAATCTGTAGATAGAAATACCTGCAAATTTGATTGATGCTTTTCTTAACGGTTTCTTAAAGAAAGCTAGTGTATTTCATTAGCACTAATTTTTATTTCTTTGATATTGCTAAATAATAATAGACTAAGATTCAGAAACATTAGCTTTGCCAATAGAGTTATACAAAGACAACTTTTTTAAATTATGAATCGAACGGCAATCATCAATAGCATTAAGCGGCACAAGAAGCAACCCAATCTGCGTTTTCGCCTGAAGGAAAAAACAGAAGCTTTTACCAACCGACTTTTTTATACTTTATTTGATATCGAAACTCCGGTACCGGAAAACCTTGAAATACTGGATGTAGAATTCAGCAACTTAGTTGACCTTGCTTGCTGGACCGATGGGCGGCCCTGCTATGAAGTTTGGGAAAGCTATGTTTCTAATTTACCAAAGGTTCTTGAGCTATTGAATTTAGATGCAGAAGCGATCGTAGAATGTGATCCGGCATCTTTGTCTATTGAAGAAGTGTACATGGCTTACCCAGGCTTTTATGCAGTAGCGGTCTATCGTTTGGCGCATGAATTATACAAAGAAGGTTTTCCATTAGTCCCTCGTTTGATGACGGAATATGCGCATAACAAAACTGGAGTCGATATTAATCCAGGTGCACAGATTGGCAAATCTTTTTTCATAGATCACGCAACTGGTGTTGTCATTGGAGAAACAGCTATCGTTGGAAATAATGTAAAAATTTACCAAGGAGTTACGCTCGGTGGTTTATATGTTGCCAAGCATTTACAAAAAACAAAACGTCATCCGACGATAGAAAACAACGTTACCATTTATGCAAATGCGACGATCCTTGGCGGAAATACAGTCATCGGAGAAAACACAACCATTGGTGGTAATGCCTGGGTGACCAGCTCCGTTCCTCCAAATTCTACCGTATATCACAAACCAGAAATCAGAATTAAAACGACTAAATAAATGTATCCAAACGTAACCGATTTAATTGGTAATACTCCTTTGGTTCTTTCCAAAGTTATAAATACCAATCCGAATGTAAAACTATTGTTTAAACTGGAAGGTCATAACCCCGGTGGTTCTGTAAAAGATCGTCCGGCTTATAATATGATAAAATCTGCTTTGGAGAGAGGAGAGATCAATTCAGATTCGAAATTGATAGAAGCGACTAGTGGAAATACTGGAATTGCGCTGGCTATGATTGCTGGTGTTTTTAAATTAGACATTGAATTGGTCATGTCTGAAAACGCCACGAAAGAACGTATCCAAACCATGCGAGCTTATGGAGCTAAAGTCACTTTGACTCCTGGCGAACGAGGGATTGAAGCGGCGCGTGACTACGCTGAAGCAAAGGTAAAAGACGAAGGCTTTTTTATGCTCAACCAATTTGGAAATCCAGACAACTGGAAAGCACATTATAAAACTACAGGTCCCGAAATTTGGAGAGATACCAATGGCAGTGTCACTCATTTTGTTTCTGCGATGGGAACGACCGGTACGATCATGGGCACCTCTACTTTTCTAAAAGAACAAAATTCGAATATCCAGATTATAGGGGCGCAACCTACAGATGGATCTAAAATCCCAGGTATCAGAAAGTGGCCTCAGGAGTATTTGCCTAAGATATTTGATGCTAGTAAAGTTGATAAAGTGATGGAGGTCAGTGAGTCTGATGCAAAAGCGATGGCTAGAAGATTGGCGAAGGAAGAAGGCGTTTTCGGAGGAGTGAGTAGCGGGGGAGCGACTACGGTTGCACTTCGATTGGCAGAAACTTTAGAGGCAGGTACTATTGTTTCTATTGTCTGTGATCGGGGAGATCGTTATTTGTCTTCTGGGTTATATTCGCTTTGATGGCGATCCAACAACAAATAAAAAACTCGCAGAATTGAAATAAATATTCTGCGAGTTTTTTGTAATTGTATTGTTATAAAAGCTTTTACTGAACGACTACTTTCCGTCCGACGCTTTTTCCATTAGTATTAAACTGTAGGTAGTACAAACCTTTTGGTAAATCAGAAACATCAATATTGGTTTCGTTTTTACCATTGTTTATTGTCCAATTTTCTAGTTCAACAACCTTCTTACCTGTCGCATCTAATAAGTTGATTAGCATATCTGCACTTTGATTAGAATTGAAATTCACATTCACAAAATCAGTTGCAGGATTAGGCGAAATGCTTAGGTTGCTCAAGGCGCCGTTTAGGTCATCTGTACTACTAACGACAGCAGCGACGGCTTCAACACGGTCAGAAACGCAAACCACTTTTTGCTTTTCAATTTCCCAATCATAAAAGTAGTAGTAGAATTGTGCTCCGAAAAAGGAACCAGTTAGTTCTCCTACGCTACCAATAGCATAAGGATAATTAACGCCACCGTCATTTCTAAATAAATCATTTTCAATACAACGGATATAAAGACCTTCACCTTCAGGTATTTCAAAGTTGAACTCTAGTGTTTGAATTCCTTCTTCAACAAAAATAGTTCGGGAATCTAATAGCGTATTGTCTCCGTCATATAACTCAAAGTTTCTCTCTCCGTCAAAGAAAGCCTGAACCGTTACATTTAGCAGTGTAAATGGTTCCCAGCAATCAAATCTACTATAGGCCCCAGAACCAGGAAGTCCTCCTGAACCATCAAACCCGATTTTCCCACCAGTCTGAATTTCACCACCATCAATGGTAGTCGCTTGTGCGTAAATGTATTGTTGGATATCTACTTGAGGAATTGTATAACTTGGACCTGCGCCTAAGAGAGTACCATCGGTAGGTTGATCATACCATTCTACATTGTCCGCACCCGTAGCTGTGAAAGTTGCAGGACCAGGAGCAGATAGCTGAACATCTTCAACAGTTGGTTCCGCCGCATCAATAACTGTAATATCTATTCCCTCTGATTGAATTTGTCCAGTAGCACAAAGTGCATCAACAGAAACGTAGTATGTACCCGTCTCGGTAGCAGCAAGCGTATTTCCTTGGACGCCGTTCGACCAAACTGGGTTTTCCCCATTCAGAGAACCCAAGAATACAGCATCTCCTTCACAAACAATGCCTTCGCTTTGTAATTCTATTATAGGATCAATTTCATCTGTTACATCTACATTTATGGTATTACTCAAAGAAACGCAGTCGTCCTCCATCACTAATGTAGCGCTATAATTTCCTGAGTTAGAAACGGTAATACTTTGGCTGGTTTGACCATTTGACCACAAGTATTCATTGAATCCATCAGGAGCATTCAGGGTCACAGATTCTCCTTCACAGATCATCAAGTCGCCATCAACTTGAAGCTCTGATTCGGTAAGCAGGCACTCTGCTTCTACAAGGTTATGAGTTTGGTTGATTGCAGGGTTTTCCAAGTTTGTAATAATACCAGAAGGCCATTTTATTACGATGTTGTCAATTTCAGTTGCTTCTCCGATTCCAAAATGAATAGTAAGTGAACTCATTGGACTGAAACTTTGTCCTGAACGAACTTCACGAATTTGTACGCCCCAGCTACCGTGGATTTCGACTCTTGCCCCAATTCCATTGTTGTTACTGAAAATTCCGAGGGTATTTATTTTTACCCAGTTGTTATCGTTTCCTTCGTTGTAATAAATATTGTTTCCTCTGACTACATCCAAAAAGCCATCGTCATTCAAGTCTCCGATTCCGCCATCTTGGAACGGTAAATCTTGAGCAGTGAAAGTCATATCACCGTTGTTGATGTATAATTCATTTTGAAAATCACCAAAGATGTCTACAAAACCATCATTATTAAAATCACCACTTGCACCTTCCCAAGATCCGAGATCGGCCATTGGCAAATTTGAAGCATCAGTGACATCCGTGAAAACTCCATTATCATTTCGCATCAAAAGATTTTTAAAATCGTGGTTTACGATAAAAGCATCGAAGTCACCATCATTGTCAAAGTCTTCGAAGACGGTAGTCCAGGACTGAGAGTTATCTGCCATGTTAATATCTTCACCAACCTCAGTATAAGTTCCGTCACCATTGTTTCTATACATTTTATTGATACGATCAGGGTCAGCAGGGTTTTGAGAACCAAAAATACACTTAGAGACATAGACATCAGAATCTCCATCATTGTCATAATCAACCCAGATAGCAGAGTAATTACCAGGGGAGTCATCGGTCACAATCAAGGACTGATCTAATGTCATAAGTCCAGTTCCGTCATTACGGTAAGGATGACTCTGATCTATATCGTGACAAACAAAAGCATCTAGATTTCCATCGTTATCAATATCCGCTAAGGTAGACCGTTGAGAGAAAATGTATTCCGGCTTATATTGTTCTGCATAGTCAGTTCCATCAGAATTTGCAAAAAGGAAAGAAACACGATCACCACTTGCTAATAATAAATCGTTGTAGCCATTTCCATCTAAATCACCAGCACACATACTCCAACTCGGTAAGTTTTGTAGAGGCATGTTGAATTCGGTTTCTGAGAAGGAGCCATCCTCCTCTTGATAGTTGATAGTTAGTTTATCAGGATTGACCCGTACGATATCGTCCAGATGATCGCCATTCATATCCACAACACAGTCTTCATAACTGCCTGCTCCAGAAAGCGTCGTGTTATCAATAGTGAAGCTAACTTGTCCATTTAGTGAGGAAAAGAAAAGAAGAGTGAAAAGGTTAGAGAACAAAAAATTGTACATGTTTTTCATAAGGGTAGAATTTCGTTTTATTTGTGTGTGGAAGATGATTTATATAATACTTACTCCTTGAAAGCTGAAAATGCTGCTTTATCGGTGGATTAATTTCGGATATCGCCATATTTATCAAAAGCATCAAAGAGCGTATGTTGATTAACGGCGATCAATATACGGAAAATGACTTCGGATTATGTTGGGTTTTTCAATAATCTGAACTTCTGTCGGGTACTTTGAAAAACTTGTTATCAATAAAAACGTGATTCAAATGAAAATGGTTGTGAGGGAGCCCTTAGAATGATCTAATGAGAACTTTTTGATTTGGAATTGAATCCGACCTAAATACAAATAAATGATTTTCAAAAGATTTAGATGGCTTGTACTATTCGCTTTCTTGCTATGCAATTTGATTGTATTCAATCACGCATATAAATTCACTCATTTTTCTGAAAACGGAAAACGGATTCGTCCTGAGAATTTGGATGCAATGGAAAAGTTGGATATACTATTTTTTGGAATTGAGAATCCTCGTCCAGAGAATGATAAAGTGCCGAATCAAGAATATGAAACGGTTGCTCTTCAGAGTAAGGAATTGCTTGAAGGCTGGCTAGTAGAGAATGAAAAACAAAAAGGGATTGTGATTTTGTTTCATGGATATTCTGCAAGCAAGTCGGGTTGTTTAGCATATGCTGAAGAATTTTATCAAATGGGATTCTCTACCTTACTCGTTGATTTTCAAGGGAGTGGAGGGTCTACAGGTAATAATACAACAGTTGGTTTTGAAGAAAGTAAAGATGTAAAAGTTGCGTTTGAATATATTCAGCATAGGCTCCCCAATGTGCAAATCATCCTATTCGGTTCCTCGATGGGAGCTGCCTCCATTTTGAAAGCGATTGATGATTTTGACATTGGACCAGACAAAATCATATTAGAATGTCCTTTTGGAACAATGAAAGCAACGATGCAAAAGAGATTTCAAGCCATGGGTATTCCTTCTTTTCCAGCTGCTGAAATATTACTGTTATATGGCGGGGCTATAAATGGTTTTAATGCCTTTAAACACAATCCAGTTGATTATGCAAAAGCTGTGAAAATTCCAACATTACTTTTACATGGCGAAAATGATAAGAGAGTATTGGTACCTGAAGTGAGAGAAATATTTGAAAATTTAAATGGACCAAAAGAGCTAATTATTCTATCTGACTGCGGCCACGAAGTTTACTTAGAATGTAATCCAGAGAAGTGGAGTAGTGCTGTCCGCTCCTTTCTAAAATAGGTAGATTGTCCAATCTTTTTATGTTGCCTAATTAAACGAAGTACCGATACATTACCTAAATTCGCCTCATTAAAAAATCCATCAATTTGTTCGAATAATGAAAAACACTTTCTTCTGTATCGACGCACATACCTGTGGAAATCCCGTACGCTTAGTTGCCGGTGGAGGACCTATTTTAAAAGGGGCAAATATGATGGAAAAGCGACTTCATTTCCTACGCGAATTTGACTGGATTAGAAAAGGATTAATGTTCGAACCTCGTGGCCACGATATGATGTCTGGCTCCATTCTTTATCCACCTACAGATCCAGAAAACGACATTGGAGTGCTGTTTATAGAAACCAGCGGTTGCCTGCCGATGTGCGGCCACGGAACTATTGGGACAGTAACTATTATGTTAGAAGAGGGTTTGGTTCAACCAAAAGTAGCTGGTCAACTCAGACTCGAAACTCCTGCTGGACTCGTCAAAGTTGTTTATGAAATGACCAACGGAAAAGTCCAATGGGTGAGGCTGACCAACATTCCTTCTTTTCTTTACAAAGAGAATTTGGAGGTCGAAAGCCCAGGTATGGGATTACTAAAAGTTGATGTAGCCTATGGCGGAAACTTCTATGCTATTGTTGATCCGCAATCTAATTTTTCAGGAATTCAAAATTACACTGCGGATGAATTAATCGCATGTAGTAGAATTGTTAGAAAACGATTAAATGAGCAATATCAATTTGAACATCCGACTGATCCAGACATTAAAGGACTCAGCCATCTGCTATGGACTGGAGATACCATTTCTCCAAAGGCACATGGCCGCAATGCTGTTTTCTATGGAGAAAAAGCCATCGACAGATCACCTTGCGGTACAGGTACTTCCGCTCGAATGGCTCAGCTTTCTGCTAAGGGAAAATTACAACCCAATGTAGAATACATCCATGAAAGCTACATCGGATCTACCTTCACTGGAAGAATAGAAGAAGTGACTTCAATAGCTGATTATCAAGCGATTGTTCCTAGTATACAAGGCTGGGCAAAGATCACTGGTTACAATACGATCATTATTGATGAAGAGGATGATCCTTATGCACATGGTTTTCAGGTTATCTAAATTGAATATCGGAATCAGGTTGCAGGTAGACGGATGACAGGTCGTGGGCATTGAGTCAAAAGAACAAACACTATTCTCAAAATAAATTTTCATAAGAAGCCATAAATGGAGCTAATCACTTTTATAGATTATTCCGGGACATTAGTTTTTGCCATCAGTGGAGTGCTGGCTGGTATTGAACGTAAGTTTGACCTCTTCGGCGTTTTTACCTTGGCCTTTGTTACGGCATTGGGAGGAGGTACGTTGAGAGATATCTTGATTGGAACGACTCCCGTCGGTTGGATGCAAAATGAGATCTACATTTACCTAGTTATTTCGGCTCTGCCTATTTGCTATGTCGCTAAAGATAGAATTCAGAAAATGAAGAAAGGCATTTTTCTTTTCGATACGATAGGTATCGGGTTGTTCACAATTTTAGGATTACAAAAAACTTTGTCCATAGGTCTGTCTCCCTTGATAGCCGTGATGATGGGCGTTGTCTCTGCCGTTTTTGGAGGAATCATCAGAGATGTTTTAGCCAACAAAGAACCTCTGATTTTTAGCAAAGAGATTTATGCGTTAGCTTGTCTGACCGGGGCGGTATTGTTCTTAGTCGCAGAGCAGTTTTTTCTAGAGCCTATTGCCATGAGTATTTCGATAGCTACTGTAATTGTCATCAGAATTCTGGCGATCAAGCGAGATTGGGGAGTGCCGTTTAGCCCTTGATTTTTTTAGAAGGTGGAAGAGGGTTGGAGAGGGTAGAAGGGGGTGGAAGGGGGCTTTATTCGTTTTGGGTTCATCGATTTTTTTTGAAAACGCTATTTTTTGTAGAATCGATTGAGCATCAACATGATCAAAAAAAATCACAAACCAAGTGAAGCCCTCTTCTACCTGTGACCCTCTTCCACCCGTCACCCTAATACTCATATTTCCCTCCCCACTTCCCCCTCAAACTAGCTCTGAATTTTTCCTCCACGCCATTCTGTCCGGGTTCATAAAATTTGTTTCCACTGAGTTCGTCCGGTAAGAATTCCATGTTTACAAAATTGCCAGGGTGGTCATGAGCGTAGAGGTATTGTTTGCCGTAGTCCAACTGTTTCATGAGTTTGGTGGGAGCATTGCGCAAGGGGAGTGGGACGGGGAGATTGCCTGTTTGACGGACCTCTGCTTGAGCCTTATTGATGGCCATATAGCTCGCGTTGCTTTTTGCACAATTAGCTAAGTAGACAGCACATTGGGAAAGAATAATTCTAGCCTCTGGCAATCCTACCGCAGTAGCAGCCTGAAAGGAAGTTGTAGCCATGAGTAAAGCATTTGGATTAGCCAAACCAATATCTTCCGAAGCAGCAATGATCATTCTACGCGCAATGAATTTTACATCCTCTCCGCCTTCAATCATACGCGCCAACCAATAGACAGCAGCATTCGGATCAGAGCCTCTGATGGATTTGATAAAGGCAGAAGCGATGTCATAATGTTGCTCCCCTGTTTTATCGTACTGCGCGATGTTTTGCTGAATGAGGCTGGTAACGAGTTCATTAGTAATCGTCATCTTTTCGTCGCCTTCCTGAAAATTGGTAACCAATTCTAAAATATTGTACAGCTTTCTACCATCGCCTCCAGAGAATCGAAGGATTGCATCGTACTCTTCTACCTCAATGTTTTTCTTAGAAAGATACTCATCCTTTGCTAAAGCGGTATCAATCATTTGAATCAGTTCCTCTTTTTTAAGTGGCTGTAAAACATAGACTTGTGACCTAGAGAGTAAAGCAGAAATAACCTCGAAAGATGGATTCTCCGTTGTTGCTCCAATCAAGGTAACGATGCCTCTCTCCACCGCTCCCAGCAAAGAATCCTGCTGTGATTTACTGAAGCGATGAATTTCATCAATAAACAAAACTGGATTTGCGCGATTGAAAAACTGTTGATTTTTAGCTTTAGTAATTGCTTCGCGAATGTCCTTGACGCCAGAGTTGATCGCACTCAAAGTTTCAAAAGGTCGTTCGAGGGTAGCAGCTATTATACCTGC